>CAZHEZ010000070.1:0-32550 GCA_964531315.1 uncultured Candidatus Obscuribacterales bacterium
CAGTCTGGAGACATCCTTTTTCAGCGTGTCGAAATCAAAATCTTTCTCTTTTTCCTTTTTCCAATCGGTGGCATCCCAAATCGAGGTGACAACACCCAGGGCATGGATGCGAAACGGCGTCAGATGGCCTTTATTGCATCTGTCGCAAAAGAATTCGAATTGGAAACCGGTGTTTTTTGAGCGATCAACATAACGCCGGGTGTAAAAAGAAAGATCCATACCTGATTAATCGATTTGCCTTAAAAACCTGACGGACTGGGAAACGTTAGAACCTTATATATGATTCCCCTATCCTTGGATAGTATATCCTAGCAAGAATTTCCGCCAATTGCCCGCATATACCGTCTCTTAGAGCCTGAAGGCTGTCTCTTGTCCACTCTATAGAGGACCAAAGCTAACCCGGCGACCTATTTCAAGTAGTTGCTCACGTCACAGTAAAAAGTGTCTCCTTTTACAGGACAGGATTTTGATTTGGCGCCGGCAGAAAAATCCATTTGATCAAGCTGGATAGTGTGCAAGGAAATGTCTGAGTAGGAGCGGAAGTGAAAAATCCTGTTGGTCAGGTCTTTGATCACGATCCATTGTGTATAGTCACAATGAGTCTGGTCACCATCGGCAGTGCAAACTACACCCTTGGGAATATCGACAGAATTGATAATATGCTGGGCCAGAAGCACCGCTTGTTTCGCATCAGAGGCTTGATGAGCGAAGTGAACAAAAGCAGTCGTATGCACAAAACGCGACGGCGGCGTCAAATCTCCAGGCAGTCCGCAGAGGCCGGATCCCTGACCGGTCGGTTCTAATTTAAGAGATGCAAATGATTTGCCTTGATGTGTATAAGGCGTCAGATTGATGTAATTGCGCAGGTTGGTGAGCTGCCAATCAAAGGTTGGTGCGTTGGTCAAAACACCGTTTGGGTTGTCGAAAACGCGCATTGAGCCGTCGGTAAACTCAACAACCGCGCTCTGCCCTGTGGCATCGTGCATGGCCACATGCACAGTCGGAGCGCCGCCCCAATCGGCAAGCGAAGGCGCCCAGACTTTGATGTTTTTGGCAGCCGCTTTTGCTTCTTCGACATTGGCGAAATTACCAAGCAGCCAGCTGCCAAAGTTGAGAAGCGAAATGGCGCGCCCCTCTTGACCGGCGCTGATCTCTTCATAAGTCGATCCTGGCAACCAGAGCAGTCCGATCGTAAATCCCTTTTCGTTCATTCCATCAAGGGATAGGTCCATGCCCTGGCTGTTCAAGCCCAGGTATCCATACTTGGAAGTCCATTTCAGCCCCGGTTTGCCGCCCGGTGCCTGAGATTCAACTGTTTCGCCGCGTGGATGTTTAGTGATTTCAGACTTCAGGTCTACACCCCATTCCATAGTCCGCCCGACCACCACCGCTCCGTCCTTGGCATTGAGGCGGAAATCCGTACAGGCATTAGCCGGGGACGCCCATGGATAGACGCAAAGGGACCATAAAACAGGAAAAGAAAAGAGCAAACGCCTGAGCCTGGCTGACATAAAACCTCCGGGGCAAGAGGTCCGATTTTAGCTGGTCGGAAACAGTGGGGACCGGAGAAAAGTCCCGAAAGGCTTTACATGTATGCGATTACGGAATTATTAGTCGATTGCGGGCTGTTTTATCCGGGCCGTCTGTCCAGAAGCAAAGAAACTCGTATACAGACTCTTACCATTGATTTTCGTTCTTCCCCCATCCGGTGATTCACACATGTCAGAAATACTGCAGGGGCTTGAGCTTCAGGCTCAGGCACAGGGTAATGCCGATTTGGCTGCCCCCGTGGTTGATATGCGCAGCGCCAGGCTCCTTCCGGAAACGACCGGCTCAACTGATTCTCCGCACTTACCATTAGCCACCTTCAATGCCGACCATATTGATATGAGCGACGCGCCCGCTGCGTTGATCCCAGCAAAATACAGCCTTGATGACGATAACGAGCAGGGACTGGGCGTGAAAGGTCTGCTCACGCAGCTTTTGGAATATCCCGGGCCTGTCGATGGCATCGTCCCTGACAGCTGGGGTACCGACGAAAGGGCTCCATTCAAGCACGTATCCAGATTAATGGACTCAATCTACGCCCTGGACAATAGCGTAGACCGGGTGATCGACGGAATTCGCCAAGACATATTGGAAATACGACGCAGCCATAAAGCATAAGGTTGAAACATCTGAGACCTTTGCAAGCATTCGGTTTAAAATAGAGTCTCATACAGACCGGCCGAGGCAATGATTGAATGAAAAAGCGTCATATTGCAAACGCGATGGCAGCCTTAATTGCAGCCGTTTTACCGGCAATTTCAGCACCAGCCAACCTGTACAGCCAGGCAGTCGCTGATTACAATGCGGGCAGCTATGGAAAGGCAGCGGGCGAATTCGAGCAGCTCAAGGCTGCTTATCCCAATAATGCTCTCACCCGCTATTACCTTGCTCTTTGCCGTCAGGCTCTCGGCCACTTCGAGAAAGCAAAGCAAGAATATGAGTGGGTATCTCAATATGGCGATGCCAACTTGAAAGGCATGGCAGCTCAGGGCATGGCGCGCATGTCCGGCGCCAGGACGTCGGTTTCATACTCCGGCTCGTCATCATCGGCGCCTAGAACAGCATCGGCAAATCAGGCACCTTCCAACAGACCACCTGCCGGTGCAAAAGTGAAGAAGATTCTCGAATTTTATGCTGATTGGTGAGGGCCGTGCAAAAGATTCGCTCCCGTGTTTGAAGCGACCAAATCAAAATATAGAGACGTTAATTTCCAAGTTGTCGATGTCGATCAGGACAAAGCAACCAGTGCAAAGTATGGCGTTTCCGGTATACCGCATCTCGTCTTTCTTGATGCCAGCGAAAACGTCCTGTACAGCGGCGGTGCTTTCGGAGACGAAGATTCTTTCGCCCAGGCAATCAACAGGTTCCACTAGTATTCGCGACAAAATGCAAATCAGTAAATCCGGACCAAGCCGAGCATTAGCATCATTTCTTGTCGCCGTATTTACGATTGTTTCGCTGACAGTTGCCAGCATAGTGCCGCCTGCCTGGGCGGCTCCCGATTACAATCATGCAGTTGCCGACTATAATGCCGGCAAGTACGGTCAGGCGGCTTCCGAATTCGAAGCACTCAAGGCAGCCTATCCCACCAACGCGCTTACCAGGTACTATCTTGCCCTCTGTCGCCAGGCACTTGGACACTTCGACAAAGCAAGAGAAGAATATCGGTATGTTGCCACCAATGGCGATGCACGATTGAAGGCGATGGCGAAGCAGGGCATGCAGGCCATGAGTGGTGCCAAATCATCACTATCCTCATCTGCAGCCTCGCCAATAACCGGTTCGGGCACACCAGCCTCAGGTCCAGGCTCTTACCAGCCTCCTTTTGCAAACGCTTCCAACTCTCAAAGCACCAGCCTAAACACGGGCGCAAAAGTGAAAACAATTCTCAAGTTTACTGCACCCTGGTGCGCTGTTTGCCAGAAATTTGCGCCCGTCTTTGAAGCCGTGCAGCCGCAATTTCGCGATGTCTCTTTTGAAGCCATAGACTTTGACTCCAACCAGGATTTACGCGCAAAATACGGAGTAACCAATGTTCCACATTTGGTTTTGCTGGATGCTTCCGGAAAGGTTCTTTACAGCAGAGCAGGAGCGCCGCGTTCGGCAGAATCATTCGCCCATTTAATCCAGAGTTATCACTAGGTGATAAACAGAATTACTCAGCTTTTTTTGGGTAATGGCTGTTCAGGCATTCCAGTGCTTTAGCAGCTTCGGTAGTGCATTTCATACGCAGCACACCTCTGTCTTGAGAGATGATGAAGATGTCGGCGCGGTCACCTTTACTTTTTCTGATGCTCAACGATGAGATGTCCGTGTAAGGCATGTCTTCAATGGAAACAATCAGATCGCTGACGTTGTAGGTCAATTTCGGCGTGTCGCGAAAACGGGCCAGAGGCAAGCGCAAATCTTGATACCAGTGCAGCATCCAGCCGGCCACTACAAACATGAATCCCAGGGCCACAAAAACATCAAAGCGACGCACGGCAGAGATGGCAACATCAATGGCCAGGAATGCAAATATCAATTGGGCAGGCAAATTTGAAAGATAGAATTGACCCTTAGTATTTTTCTGCTCGCTGACCAGATTCTTTCCATATAAATGCGATCGCCCGCTGTCATCGTGAGTGAAACGGCTGCGAATGGTAAGGATAAAGGCTCTCTTGTCTGTGAAAGCATAAACGGTCTGGCGCGCCCTGAGCGGCACGAAAATAATCTCTAGGACACCGATTAATGCCACCATTACCAAAAGGCCGATCAGCCCGGGTAAAACAGCGCTCTGGCGCTCGCCAGCCTGCCCCATCACACCAACGCAGAAAAGAAACAAACCGGAGAGCCAGACAACCGAGGCAGGCACAATAGAGGAGATGAATTTGTCGGCATCAGGCTGGCCGCACCAGAGAAGTTTTTCCTCCGATACCAATTCGTTTTCGACTAGTTCCTTAAGTTCAGGAATCATAAGATAAGCTCGGTTTTGCCATCGCCCTCGGTTTTGGAATCATCTTCTCTTTTGCAATCAGTCTCAATTCTGAAATCATACCCTTAACTTTGACCCGCACATGTTTATCAGCAACAGCGCATTGGAGGCGAATCAGGCGGCACAGTAAAGGCAACCGCACCATCTATATTGGTCTGGTGTGTGACCGTATCTGGCCCGGCAGACACGGCATCAGACTGCGATTTGCCGAACCAGCGGCGCACCGCTTCAACAACAATGATAAGAACGAGCACAAGGAAAATCCCGCCCATGGCAGCATCAAGATAATCGTTGAATATGAGTACATTTTGCGTATGCACGTCGGCTTCAGGCATTGTCTCGGTAATTTTCTCTTGCAAGAATTTGGCATGGGCAAGAAAACCCAGCTTTGCATCCGAGCTGAAGATCTTGAGATAGCCGGCGGTAAATGTTACACAAAGCAGCCAGACTAGAGGAACGACCGTGACAAAACAATGGCGAGCCTTGCCCATTTTGATGATCACGGTAGTACCAACCACCAGTGCCACCACAGCAAGCAATTGATTGGCGATGCCGAATAATGGCCACAAACTATTGATACCGCCGAGCGGATCGATCACACCTTGATAAAGAAAATATCCCCATCCGCCCACGACCAAAGCCGAGCTCAGAATCACCGATGGATACCAGCTCGTGCGCCCCAGCGGTTTCCACAAAATGCCCAGAAAGTCCTGCAGCAAGAATCTGCCTACTCTGGTGCCTGCATCCAGACAAGTGAGAATGAACAGGGCCTCGAACATAATGGCAAAGTGATACCAGAAGGAAACGTCGAGGGCAGCCCTTCCAGCAAATGAAGAAACTGCCTTGGAAAAAATGTGCGCCATGCCCACAGCCAGGGTGGGCCCGCCGCCGGTGCGCCCCATCAAGCTTTCTTCACCGACATCTTTAGCCAGTTGTTGCATGGTCTCAGGCGTCACTTCATAGCCCCAACTTGTAATGGTGGCAGATGCTTGCACCACATCCTGACCGACAACGCCCTTGGGACTGTTGATGGCAAAATAAGTGCCGGGAGCAAGAACGCACGCCGCGATAATCGCCATAATCGCCACGCTCGACTCGCACAACATGCTGGCATAGCCAATCGGGCGAGCATGGGGTTCTTTCGAGATCATTTTGGGTGTGGTGCCTGATGACACTAGAGAGTGGAAACCGGACACAGCACCACAGGCAATGGTAATAAAACAAAATGGAAAAATATTTCCGTAAAATAGAGGTCCGGTGCCGTCAGCAAATCTGGTCAAAGCCGGCATCTCGAGCACAGGATGCAAAACCAGAATGCCGACGGCAAGCAAGACGATTATGCCTATTTTGAGAAACGCGGAAAGATAGTCGCGAGGAGCCAGAAGCACCCAGACAGGCAAAACCGAGGCCAGAAAACCATAAATCATGATGCAGATGGATAGGTTTGTCCCGGTCAAAGTAAATATTGGTGCCAGATTAGGATCGGCGGCTACATGCTTACCGGCGATCACGGCAAGTATAGTCAGAACAACGCCAATCAAAGATCCTTCCAGCACTCTTTCCGGGCGCAAAAATCGCATATAGACGCCCACTATCATGGCGATGGGTATCGTCATCAACAGCGTAAATGAGCCCCAAGGGCTGGATTTCAATGCATTGACAATGACGACGGCCAGGACAGCCATCAATATCATCATGATCAAAAGAATAGCAGTGAGGGCAACAATGCCTGCTAGAGGGCTGATCTCTTCTTTGGCCATCTGCCCGAGCGACTTGCCCTGGCGCCGCATTGAGCAGCATAAAATGACGAAATCCTGCACCGCGCCTGCCAAAGCCGCTCCGGCGATCAACCAGATAGTGCCGGGCAGATAGCCGAACTGGGCAGCCAGGATAGGACCGACAAGTGGGCCGGCTCCGGCAATGGCGGCGAAGTGATGACCGAAAAGCACCAACTTTTGCGTCGGCACATAGTCCTTGCCGTCATCCATGGTGATTGCCGGAGTGACATTGTCATTGCTGAGCGCAAATATTTTCTCGGCGATGAATTTGCTGTAAAAGCGATAAGCGACGGCGAACGTGCAAACTGCAGCGACTATCAGAAAAACAGCATTGACCTTTTCACCGTGGGCGAAAGCAATAGTGGCAAGTGACCAGGCGCCGAGCAAACTGACCGCCACCCACAAAACAATTGACATCACCCTGGCCACCGACGGTTTCCCCACAGATTCAAGAATCAAAGAACATATTTACAGACTTGCGGCGCTGTTACCTGAACGCTTTTTCCATTGCCGGCAGGACCATTTGAAACTATGTCAAAAGCCCGGCCAGAGCAGCCGACAGATAGCTTGCCATGGTGCCGCAAATAAGCGCCTTCACGCCCAGGCGGGCCAGGTCGGCGCGGCGGCTGGGCGCGATTTCACCGATGCCGCCAATCTGCATGGCAATCGAGCTGAAGTTGGCGAATCCACAGAGTGCAAATGTCGCTATCGTTTCAGCCTGATGGCTCAAGGGATGGTTTTGGGGATCTTTCACCATTGCTGAAAGGTCCAGGTAGGCAACAAACTCATTGAGGACAATCTTCTCGCCCATCAACTTTCCAACTGTGTGAGCGTCACCCCAGGGCACGCCAAGCAACCAGGCGATGGGAGCAAAGAAAAGTCCAAACAAATCTTTCATAGTCAGGCTGGCAAAGTCGACTCCCAGTGTGGCTCCGTTCAGTCCAATAGATTTCAGTCCCTGCCCGGCAAAGCCCACGCAATAATCCGCCAGGTGTATGAGAGCGATAAAGGCAATCAGCATAGCCACTACATTCAAACCAATGCGCAGTCCATCGGATGCACCATGGGCGGCAGCATCGATCAGGTTTGCGTTGGTCTTCTGCACTTCGATTTGCACTTTGCCCTGTGTCTTCGATTCTTCCGTTTCCGGCCAGACGATTTTCGCTATGACAAGACCGCCCGGCGCAGCCATAATGCTGGCGGTAAGAAGATATGAAGCCTTGATTCCCAATCCTATGTAGACGGCCAGAACGCCCCCGGCTACACAAGCCATCGATCCGGTCATCGAAGCGAGAAGTTCGGACATAGTCATCGATGCCACATACGGGCGAATAAGCAGCTGTGCTTCGACCTGCCCGACAAATACGCTGGCCGCATTGGAAAGCGCCTCGGCGCCGCTTGCGCCCATGATTACTGATACCACCTTTGCCACTATCTGAACGAATTTTTGCATAATGCCCAGGTAGTAAGAGATGCTTACCAGGCTGGATACAAAGATGATCGTAGGGACAACGCGAAAGGCGAAAATGAAATCAGCACCTGGTCCAAAAACTTCCACCAGCTTTTGCGGATTTTTCACCAGTGGTCCGAAAACAAACTCAGCACCAGCGTCGGAGCAGTGCAATAAAGCGGTTATACCGTCTCCGAGCGCGCGGAATAGTTGCTGTCCGAATTCAACCTTGAGAACAAACACAGCCAGGAGAATCTGCAGCAAAAGACCCGAAAAAATCAGGCGGTAGTTGAGCTTCTTGCGATTGTTGCTCATCAGCAAAGCAAGGGCAAAAATGCTCACCACACCAAGCAAACCAGTGAATTTCTCGAGCAATCTATTACTTCCTGGAGACGGAACGATCAATTTATATGCAGGGTTTCCGCCCATATTATGTCAGCATCGCAACATTTGTTTGTCCTGCAAACCGGCTCTCACGAAAGTTTCAAAATCGAGGTTGACAATAGAAGCATCACTAAAAGGACGAATCTCATGCCAGTAACTATGACGGGCACCGGCTTTGCCATACCAGTGGGACTGCCAAAGCATACTCCCACCAAGGCGCTCAGACGCTGGCAAACAGCCGGATTGCATCCTGAATGCTATAGCCCGAAAAGACAGAATCGATCCATGCAAGCGACTGACGCCTTCTACAAAGTTTTAGGTGTCCTGTGGCTTCTGACAGTTGTAGTTTTCTACGTATATATGGTTTTGAGCTTTCGCTAGATATTCGCTTGGGTGGTCCGAGAAAAAGCCGAATCACCCCCAGAGCTGATTTTCCAAGAGCATTCAGCCAAAATTGAAGAAAAAACGAAGAATTTAGGTTAACTCGCATCAGATGGCGCTTTCAGCAGCATGCCATTAGTAGGCCTGCGGGGATGTTGCGGATAGAATTCTCCGCAACGTCTTCTATTGGAGGTCACCTGATGAGCAGCTCGATCAAAGGCAGACTGGTTAGCTCACTTGCCCCGACGATGGACGGAGACCATCAATTCGATACATTTGACGAGCGTTCTTACAGCCCGGCAATCACTTTCCCTGCTAGAGAAAAGCTGATAGCCGAACTGCGCGAAACACTGACAGTGTTGGCAGCGGAAGTGGCGGAAAGCAGCACTTATTGCATGTTGCTACTGGACGAGCTTTCGCAGTATCAAAGGAGCGACGGCGAAGTGGTCACCTGTGGTCTGAGTGCCGTAAGCAAAGAAGACGCGATGGATAGGACCCAGCAGTTGATCAATAATTCGCGAGTGCGAATTGTCTCTCTAAATCAGCAAATCGCCAGAGTAGAAGAAGAGCTGGCAGCCGTAATCGACGATTCAGAAGCAGCAATTGGTTCGGAGATTGCACCGGCAGCGTTCAATTTAGCGGTGAGTGCATGCTGCTGAGAGCGCTCTGGATTCTTTCTTTGAAAGATGAATGAGAATATAAAGTGATCCTCCATCGCTCTGGCAATGGCGGTATCGCATATGGTGCAGGATACCGGACGTCGACCGCTGCACAAAGAGGGGGAAACAAGCAATAAGTGGCCACTTTTTATGCCATTTTCCAAGACCAGTCCGCCAAGAATTTAGGTTAACTCCCACCTGTTGAGGTATTCGGTGGCATGCCAGTAGTAGGCCGCAAGAACCGGGGCGGATAGAATGCGGCGCATTATCTTTACTTTGGAGGTCGGACAGATGAGCGGCTCGATAGAACGCAGACTGGATGGCTCGATAGCTTTGACTATTGACGGAGACCTCCAATTTGACAGTAAAGATGAGCATATTTATCACGAGGGTCTGGTTATGCCAGCTCTTGGGATTGCTTTGAACAGAACAGCAGATCCGCTCAATGTTCTGATTATTGGTGGCGGTGATGGACTGAGCGCTAAACAAATTTTCAAAAGCGACCGCATCGAGAAAGCCACAATAGTCGACTATGACGCAGAGATTTTATCTATGGCTGAGTGCGATTTTGTCGAGCTTAACGCAAACAGCATGCACGATGCACGACTGATGGTCGCCAATGAAGATGCCTGGGCTTATGCAGAAAGGGCGCTTAAATCGCAGAGCAGATACGATCTCATTGTCGTCGACTTGACGGTTGCAGACGGTATAGAAAGCGCGAAATTCCACAGTGTGGAATGGTACAAAATGCTCAAGTTGCTTCTCACTGAAAAAGGTGTGTTGGCGACAAACGGCGTATCCGCGCAAGCTACACCGTGGTCTTACTGTGCTGTTCTAAACAGTATTTTGATCTCCGGTCTGCTTGCACGCCCATATCATGTCTCGATACCGTCGTTTATCGAGCGCGGATACGGCGATGATTGGGGATTTTTCCTGGCATCGGCAACTCTCATTACAGCCGCTGAGCTGACTCAAGCAGCAATGCCCGAGCCGAGATCCTTTCTTATTGAAGCAGCACATCTTGATCAGCTCTTCGACCTGCCCGAGTCTCTTTACGAGATTCAACCCATGGCCCGCCCCGCGCATACAGGCAGCGATGTGCTGCTCAGATATTTCCGAGCCGGCCAGCTCACAGATACAACCGGCACCAATAAGAATTCCTTTTCTATAGACTATGACAGGCTCTCAATTCCTGATGCGGACACGGGAAAGGATGTGCTTCCCAAAGAACTTTCACTGGCGCTTGCCAAAATGTTGAATGAGCATGGCAGCGATGACATTATAGAGAAAACGTCACAGCAAGCGGTTTTAGACGAAATTTTGGAGCTGGTTCCTTCGCTGGCGACGAGCCAGACTCCTGAGATGGTAAGAGATTTTCTCAGCCAGCCGGCCGCATTTTTACAATCGATAGACATAACTGACCTGGTTGGTCGTCTCACCGATCGAGTCAGCGCATTGCCTGCCAGTCTGGCGGCCGAATTGAAATTGCTGGCCCAAAAACTAGCCGATTGGAACGGCGACGAAGTCACCCTTATGCAGATGGGAAGAAACGTTGTCACCCTGCTGTCACTGCTTTTGATCGTCGGCAATTTGCTCTACCCTGATATGGCTTATGCAAAAGGGGATGGGCATCACGCCGCTCATCGAGGCGGCCGCGGCGGGGGCTGGAACGCCTGGAACGGCGGCGGCGGCGTCACCTATTACAATCGCAAGAACGTCATCCTCAGAAATCCACAAACTGGGCTGCCCAAGCGCAAAGGACCGATCGAACCGGAGATCCGCAATTACGGCGGCAAGAATAAATCGGCACTCCCGAATGCAGAACAGAGGAAGCTGGTATTCGAACTCGATCAGACTCTCGATATGCTGGCAGCTGAAGTTTCAGAGAGCAGCACCTATTCGATGTTGCTGCTTGCCGAACTAACTGAGTATGAAAACAGCCCCAGCATTTCAGTCTCCTATGGACTGAGCGATATGAGCAAAGATGACGCGGTAAGACGCACTCAGCAATTGGTCAACAAGACCCGCGTAAAGATCGTCGCTTTGAACCAGCAAATCGCGAGCATTGAAGAGCAGCGTGACGAGATTTTTGCGGCAGCAGAGGCAGCCGCAGCAGCCCCTGATCTCAGCAGCGGCTCGGAAATCAGTGCGGAAGTGGAGAGTGTTGAGGACCAAAACGCATGAGCGCCGTTGAGGTTCGCATTCTTGGCGAACTCGATCCCAGCGAAGGACTTGGTCCTTTTTGGGAAGCGATCGTCAAGGAAAATCCGGCCAGCGGCATCATGCAAAGCCTTCATTGGGCCCGGATGAAACGCCTTCAAGGGCTGGATGCCATACACTTCGGCGTCTTTGAAGACAACCAGCTCATTGGTGGTGCGCTCTACTATACAGGTCAAAGATTGAACGGCACAGGCATCATGGTGGCCCCGGAAGGACCTGTATTGCCCTGGAGTGAGAGCGATCGCACCTGTCTTCATTTGCGTCTTCTCAAAGATGCGGCACAAGAATACGCCTGTCGGCACGGCATAATTTCCATGCGAATAGAACCGCGTCTTGTGCCTCCGTCTCCCAATTACCTGAGAGAATTCGTCCGGGCGCCGGCAAATCTTGTCCCCAGAGAGACGCTTTATGTAGATCTGCGTCCTGACCAGGATGCACTCCTGGCTTCGATGAAGCCCAAAGGGCGTTACAACATCAAACTGGCTAAACGACATGGTGTTGAAATTGAGGAGCACAAAACCATTGATGCCGTACGTGATTTTTACGCGGCCCTTGTGGAAGCTAGCCAACGCGATATCTTCGCACTGGAATCTCGAGGCTTTTTCGAGCGTCTAGCCAGCACGCTGTGCCCGGCCGGTCTTGCTTCGATATTGCTGGCCAAGCACGAGGGCGAGCTTCTGGGAGCGCTTTTGCTGATTGTCTATGGAGAGCGTGCCACCTACTTGTATGGAGGAGTCACTAATACAAAACGCAATTTGATGGGCGGCTATGCATTGCAGTGGCAGGCGATGCAAAAGGCTCGGGCTGCCGGTTGCACTACTTATGACTTCTACGGATATGTCCCTCACCGCTCTCCGGAGCATGAGTACGCGCGATTCTCGCAGTTCAAAAGCCAGTTCGGCGGGCAGCCCATGCGTTTCACAGGCGCACAAGACTATTTTTTCCTGGACAATTTCGCCGAAGCCTTTGTAAAGGTGGCAGCCGAGATCAAAAATGTGGCCAGCGAAAAAGGTGAAAAACAACCAGCGATTATATAAAGGTTTTCGCGCATGCAAATATTAGAGATCGGTACAGATGCAAGAGCCCTGGCAAAAGCCTCTGAAAAGGAATGCAATCCCAAAGGGGACGCTCGTATACACGATGCGTCAGGCAAGCACTTGCTTTTGACTCTGGCCGGCTGCAAGTCCGCTATATTGAACGATATGGATGCCCTTGGCGATCTGACCAGGAAAGCAGCGGAAGCAACCGGCGCCACGGTTCTGAATATGTGCGTGCAGCCCTTTGCACCCCAAGGGGTGACAGCAGTGGCCATTCTGGCAGAAAGCCACGCCAGCCTGCATACCTATCCGGAAGCAAATCTGGTCTTCTGGGACTGCTTTACCTGCGGAAACACTTGCGAACCGGAGAAAAGTATCTCTGTTTTGCAAGACGCGCTTGATGCTGACTCAGTTACCTTCCAGGTCGTAGCAAGAAGCTGAAAGCAGCGCCATTGTTCATTAATGTTGGCGCGTAAGGATTCTAATGCGTCAATGAGGGCATACTCTTGAGTGCGGTTTCTATGCGCTCCTTAACTGAAGGATGCGAATAGAGAGTGATCACTGCCCATACAGGCGGGTCCATATCGTCCAAGTTGGCGCGGGCAAATGCAGACAGCTGGCGCGCAAAAGCTTCCGGATCGCCTGTCAGAGCCAATGCTTGCCGATCGGCCTGACGTTCGAATTGCCGTGAAAAGTAGTTTTCGACCGGCAAGCCTATGAAATTGAAAGTCAGAACAATCAAAATTGCCAGGGCAATCGTCGGCAGGTCCTCAACTTTTTTGATCTCCCAATTCTCTGGCAGTCGCGGTATCACATATGGTGCAGCATATTGGGCGGCGACCGGTGCTGAAAAAAGCAAGGCACAGATCAAAAACAGATTCAAACTGAGGTGATTCAGCTTGATGTGCGAGATTTCGTGAGCAATCATCGATTCGATTTCAGCGGCGCTGAGAGTATTTACTACCGACTCGTACAAAATAAATCGCGCTGAAGGGCCGGCTCCTGTCGCGTAGGCATTCAGCTTCTTGCTGGCAGGCACATTTTCAACGAGCACTTTGGCGCCATTCAGCCCGGACTTTTTGAAAATAGCATCCACACGCATCTGCACATCGGGTCTGTGTAGAGGTTTCAAATAACCACTGTTTTCCTCAAGAAAATAAGGCATGGCCAGTATCTGAATTGCGTATCCGGCGGACAACAAAAGCCCCGTGTAAAAGCCCCAATGCCTGGGAAACCGTTTTGCAAAGACCATGGCTAGGGCGATCATAGGAATTGTGTGAACCGCTCCAATAATGAGATCCAGGCCCTTCGAAAAGATGTAGGAAAAGGAAGTATCGGCGGTCAATCCAAAAGCTTTGTCCGCTCCATATTCGAGCAATACCTTAATCGGCAACGAGAGGACGAATATATAGAGCAGCACAAACAGGCAGTAAGTTGCCGCTCTCACAAATTGCATTTGGCTGTCTTTCTCGACCAATCGCGCCAGGGCAGCAGCCAAGCCACTCTGGAGAAAGACGAACATGAGCCCGATTTGCCAGAGCGAAGCGCTTATCAAAGCAAAGATGGAAAGCAAAGTGTAGTCTTTCATTGCCTGGCTTGACTGGGTCAATTCCGCAACGTTAAGACTCAACGGCTGCACCCAATGGTCTAGCGGGGCAGCAGCCCGGAGGGATCGGCCGGTGCATAGGCGGGCTTCGGCTCGTAGGGCGAAAACCTAGAGCGTGTGGACGGAGAGGCTGGCGCTACAAAAGAATTGGCAGGACTTGGCGCCGGAGCCGGTGCAGGAGCCACACTGGGAGCGACTGCCGGCTCCGGGGCAACAACAGCTGGAGCCTCTTTAGCCTGCTCCGGACTTGGTGTCAGCGCTGGTGCCGTGGCCGGTGCAAAGGTGGGAATCTCCAGCTTGGGCTTTTCAGGAGCGACAGACTCTGCCGGTTTGGCAACGGCGGCATCAGAGGTCGGCTTCGGTTCGTCCGAGCTGAGCTTCAGACCGGGCAAGAGCAGTGGCGGCTCGCCGTCTTTAGCCAGTTTGCCGTTATCTTTCTTTTCTTCTTCCTTCTCTTCCGGCGACGGCGTTATGAGAGTGCCGGCAGGCGTAGGAATGGCGGTGTAATAAGCGGTCATGTATGCCTTCCAGATTTTGGCCATGACCACACCGCCTGTGACGTTGTGGCCGGCAATCGGTTTGTTTTCGTCATTGCCTCCCCAGACGGCAGTGACCAGATCGGGAGTGAAACCGATAAACCAAATGTCCTTGCCTTCATCGGCGGTGCCGGTTTTTCCGCCTACCGGTCTGTCGTCCAGTTTGGCACCAGTGCCGGTGCCGTATTTGACTACATCCTGGAGGACATCAACGAGCTTGGCGACAGGCTGCATATTGAAGACCTTGTCGTATTTGCCTTCAAAGACCTGGATCACCTGGCCGCGGTTGTTTTCGATTCGGCGCAGCAATTGCGGTTTGATCGAAACACCTCCACGCACAAAAGTGGAATAAGCGGCTGCCATATCGAGAGGAGAAACGGCGGAGCTGCCCAGAGCCAAAGACAGGTTGGGATCGAGCTTGGAAGTTATACCGGCCAGACGGGCTGTCTCGACAATGCTTTCCATGCCTGCCTCTCTGGCTATTTTGACGGCAGGTACGTTGCGGGAGAGAGCCAGGGCTTTGCGCACTTGAATCTTGCCCATAAACTTGTGGTCAAAGTTTTTCGGTGCATAGTCCGGCAACCCCCAGGGCTGTTTCACCACCAGTGGTGAATCGTCGATGATCGAGTCCGGATTGCAAACGCCTTTGATGAAGGCGGTCAGATAGACGAAAGGCTTAAAGGAAGAGCCGGCCGTGTGCGGATTGGTGGCCCGATTGAACTGGTTTTTCCAGAAATTTCCAACCCCGCCCACCATGGCCACAACCGCGCCGTCGCGCACTTGTATCGATACCAGAGCAGCCTGGGAAACACCCTTGGGTGCTTTTTTGATCTGCTCGTTGAGCGTTTGCTCGGCAATTACCTGTGCTTTTGGATCTAAGTTTGTATAAACGCGAAGACCTTGCTTACGCAATTCAGCCTGGCTGAATTCAGTGCGCAAGACCTCCAATACCTGGGCGACATAATAAGGATACTTCTGCAGCGGATTGATACCGTGCTTGAAGCTCAACTTTTCGGCTTTGGCCGATTTAGCTTGCGAAGCAGTTATATAGCCGTATTCGGCCATCTTGTCGATGATTTCCTTCTGCCTCTCGAAGGCTTCTTCACGGTGAGCGGGCGAGCCGAGTTCTGACGGCGCCTTCACAAGACCGGCAAGGAATGCCGATTGACCGAGCGAAAGCTGGGAGGCAGTTTTGTCGAAATATCTGGACGCCGCGCGTTCTATGCCGTATGCGTTATTGCCAAAATAAACTTGATTGAGGTACATCTCCAAAATGCGTTCTTTGGGATATTTGCTTTCCAGAGAATTAGCCAGATATGCCTCTTTGATCTTTCTGTCGAAAGTGCGCATGCTCTCGGTGAAAAAGAGGTTCTTGACCAACTGTTGAGTAATCGTGGAGCCTCCCTCTTTAACACGCCCGGCCTGAACGTTTACCAGAGAAGCCCGAATGATGGACATGTAATTGACGCCGTGGTGCTCGTAAAAGTGGTGGTCCTCAGCTGCCAGCATGGCCTGCTGCATTTGCTTGGAGACTTGATTCAAAGGAATGACGCGTCTGTCTTCGTCACCTTCCACGGTGCAGACCATATGATCGTTTCTGTCAAAAACCTGAATTGCTTCAATTGGCTCATAACGCTCGACAAGGGTGATATCCGGCAAGTCCTGCAATTGGCGAAACAGCGAGGCGCCGAAATAGCCCAGGCCGATCGCACCGATAACCAGCACGCTGAAGAACATAAGCCGAAAGCCATTGCCGACCACCCGGCTAAAGCCCCCTTGCTTGTTTCCTTTCGCCTTTGATCGGCGCGCCGCCAATTTCCGTCCTCACAATCCCCGGAAGTATTGCCCTGAAAAACTTTGGTCTTTCCTCTTTCTTCCTGGCAGTAATTATAGCTATGAAGACAAGAATCAGCCTATTTAGTCATTTCGTTGGTAATAAATAGGGGCGACGCATGGCGCCGCCCCTATTTATTTGTTATCCGCCTGAGCTTATGCTCTGGGGTGGGTATTCATATAGACCTTGCGCAGACGATCCATAGTCACGTGCGTGTAGATTTGCGTTGTGCTTATGGTTGTATGTCCGAGCAGATCTTGCACCACACGCAGGTCGGCTCCGCCTTCCAGCAAATGTGTTGCAAATGTATGTCTCAAAGTATGCGGCGTGATCGGCTTGTTGATGCCGGCTTTGCGAGCATATTTAAGAACGATGCGGTGCACCGAGCGCGCTGACAACTTGGTGGCCTGACGGCTTACGAAAAGCGGATGATCTGCTTGAGCGATACGTCCACCAGCCAGTCGGCTCCAGTGATTGGTCAGATACGAAGTGAGCCACTGGGCGGCACTCTGATTGAGAAGAACGACGCGCTCTTTAGAGCCTTTGCCGATCACTCTCATTTCCATTTGAGCCGGATCCCAGTCTTTGACGCGCAGGCTGCACAGTTCGCTGACGCGCATGCCGGTCGCGTAGAGAACTTCCATCAGTGCTCTGTCGCGAATGCCAAGCGAGGATTGATCCGGTGCTTGCAGAAGCCTTGAGACCTCTTCTCTGTCGAGGCAGGCCGGAAGCCGTCTGGCCAGCTTTGGTCCGCGCACCATTTTGGAAGGATCTTCTTCAATCAAATGCTCGCGTCTTAAGTAGCGATAAAAGCTGCGGATGGCCGAGATCTTACGAGCCACGGTCGGGCGGCTGTAGTGCTCTTGCATCTGTCTTATATAAGCTTTCAGCTTTTCTACTTCAGGAGAAGCGGACGATTCAATATCGTCAGTATTCTCAGTCGCTGGTGCCGGTTCCGCATCACTGGTTGATTGCGGGGGGCGCGCGTCCACTACTGCGTGGGCAGCATTGGTTTCGCGGACTTCACTTACATCAGCTGTTAGTAATTGCCGAAGATCGTTGAGATAAGCTCTGATCGTATTGGAAGAGTAATTTCTTTCTACTTCCAAGTAGCCTGCAAACTGGTCGAGCCAGGCTAAAGCTCCTGTTTGAGAATTCACGAAGACCGACTTTCTAGATTTAAACGCCAAGTTCCAATAACTAATTATGGGTGGCGGCTAATCTTTGTAAAGCCCCCACCTGTGGATTTTTTCGGAAAGCGACCTTGTCGATCTCGCTTGACAACATACGGGGATGCGTAGGAATCGAACCCACCCAGGACAGCGTTTATCTGCCCCACAACGGTTTTGAAGACCGCACGCAACACCAGCAGCGCTCCATCCCCAAAAGTGATCATACAGCCAAGTGGTTTTCAATATGCAGCCGATATTGTTTGAATAGAATCCGCATGATCACTCGTTTTCTCAAATTTATCGCCATACTTGCAACGCCAGCGCCTGATAAGGATCAGCCTGCGGTGCCGCTGCGATGGCATGTAGTTGAAAACACAGCCGGTCTGATTCGATCGATTCCGGCAATCTGAGCGTTTTTTCACCCCCAAATAGGCATTCACTACAAACTCGCAATATAATTAGCAAAATTTAATTGATTCTTGGATACGTTGATGCGACTGACTCCAGCATTATGAGACGGATTTAACTCGACAAAACGCCAAACCTATCACTTCAACATTCACAACAATTCGATTGACAATACAATTAGTAGCTACGTATAGTTGCAAATTCCGGTTTGCGCTCACGTACCAACGTCGCATTGGTCTGTGCGAGCAAATCCGCTGTGCTTGCATATTGTCAATGGTCCCCGACCAAGAACCCAGAGGTAATCGATGGCTTTAGAGTTAACGGAGCGCGTCAAGACCTTCGGGGTCGGCAGCTCACGCATCGCCGACTTGCCCGATTTAGCAGAAATTCAGAAGAGTTCGTTCAAATGGTTCATCGAAGAAGGTCTCGGTGAAGAGCTCAGAGCATTTAGCCCAATCAAAGACTACACGGGCAAACTCGAGCTTCACTTCCTGACGAATTATACGTTCGAAGACCATACCGAACCGAATAAGCCAAAGACACCTGAAGAAGCTAGAGAGCTCGACGCCAGTTTCACCAAGAAACTGCGCATTCAGATGCGCCTGGTCAACCGCGAAATCGGTGAAATCAAGGAGCAAGAAATCTACGTCGGTGACATCCCCATGATGACCGACCGCGGTACATTCATTATTAATGGCGCCGAGCGCGTCATTGTTTCGCAAATTGTCAGAAGCCCCGGCATCTACTACAAACGTGAAGTAGACACCAACGGTAAGCGTACCTTCTCGGCTACGCTCATCCCCAACCGTGGCGCCTGGCTGAAGTTCGAAACTGACGTCAATGACGTCATCTACGTCAAAATCGATAAGAACAGAAAGCTCCCGGCAACCACATTGCTTCGAGCTCTGGGCTATTCTGATACCGAAATGGAATCGCTTTTCCGTCACCGCGACTTCCTCAAAAAGACGCTGGAAAAGGACTCCACCAAGTCCAGAGAAGATTCTCTTATTGAAGTGTACAGAAAGCTGCGTCCGGGCGACCCGCCGTCAGTAGCCGGTGGACAGTCGATCATCGACAGCCGCTTTTTCGACGACAAGCGCTACGACTTGGGTAAAGTCGGCCGCTATAAGTTGAATAAGAAGCTCAGTCTCTCTGTTTCTGAAATTCAACGCACGCTAACCCGCGAAGATATCGTCGCTGCGGTGGACTACTTGATCGGCTTGCACTTTGACGACGGGCAAGTTGATGACATCGACCACCTCGGAAATCGTCGTATTAGATCTGTAGGTGAGCTGCTTCAAAACCAGTTCCGTATCGGTCTGACCCGATTGGAAAGAATCGTGCGCGAGCGCATGACATTGCAAGATGTCGACACTCTTACACCGGCCAACCTTCTCAATACGAAGCCTCTAGTTGCCGCCATCCGTGAATTCTTCGGCTCCTCGCAGTTGTCGCAATTCATGGATCAAACCAACCCTCTGGCAGAATTGACCCACAAGCGCAGACTCTCTGCCCTTGGACCGGGCGGTTTGTCGAGAGAAAGAGCCGGATTCGCGGTACGCGACATTCACCCCAGCCACTACGGACGCATCTGCCCGGTCGAAACGCCGGAAGGTCCGAACGCCGGTTTGATCGGATCGCTGGCCACACACGCTCGAGTCAACGAATATGGTTTCATCGAAACACCATACAGAAAGGTAGAGGGCGGCAAAGTTACCGACGACATCCACTATCTGACTGCAGATGAAGAAGACAAATACCGGGTTGCACCAGGCGATGTGCCTGTCAAGGACAACGGTGACTTCGTTCATCCTCTGGTTCCAGTGCGTTATAAAGCAGAGTTCGAAGAAACTCCGCCCGAGCAAGTCGACTATGTCGGCGTCTCACCGATTCAGATCGTATCGGTGGGAACAGCTCTCATTCCTTTCCTGGAGCACGATGACGCTAACCGCGCCTTGATGGGCTCCAACATGCAACGTCAGTCGGTGCCTCTCATTCAGACAGAGCGCGCCTATGTGACGACCGGAATTGAAAAACAATCCGCGCGTGACTCGGGAATGGTGGTTGTTGCCGATATCGAAGGCAAAGTCGAATATGTTTCGGCCACTGCTATTCACGTGCGCACCAAGGACAAGAGACTGGTCAAATACAGACTCTCGAAGTTCCAGCGCTCCAACCAGGACACCTGTTTGAATCAAAAACCGATTGTTGAAGTCGGAATGGACGTCAAGCCGGGCATGGTCATCGCCGACGGTGCCGCCACCAAGAGTGGCGAACTGGCAGTAGGACGCAACCTGCTTGTGGCCTTCATGCCATGGGAAGGCTACAACTTTGAAGACGCCATCCTTATAAGCCAACGCCTCGTCTATGACGATGTGATGACTTCCATCCACATTGAAAAATTGGAAATTGATGCTCGTTCTACGAAACTCGGTCCGGAAGAAATCACTCGCGAAGTGCCCAACGTTTCTGAAGAATCGCTGCGTCACTTGGACGAGAACGGCATCGTCAGAATCGGTTCGCGTGTTTATCCTGACGACATTCTGGTCGGCAAGATCACACCAAAGGGCGAATCCGAACACCCGCCGGAAGAAAAACTCTTGCGCGCCATCTTCGGTGAAAAAGCCAGAGATGTTCGCGACAACTCACTGCGCGTGCCTCACGGCGAAGGCGGACGGGTTGTCGGCGTGAAAGTCTTCGACCGTGAAAAAGGAGACGAGCTTCCGCCCGTCGCCAACAAGGTTGTTCGCGTATACATCGCTCAAAAACGTAAGATCTCGGTGGGCGACAAAGTCGCAGGACGCCACGGCAACAAGGGCATCGTCGCTAAGATTCTGCCGGTTGAAGATATGCCGTTCCTTCCTGACGGCAAAGCTGTCGACATCGTATTGAATCCACTCGGTGTGCCGAGCCGTATGAATGTCGGACAGACATTCGAAACATTGCTCGGTCTGGCTGCCATGCTCACCGGTTTGCACTACGAAGTGCCGCCCTTTGACGAAATGCATGCCAAGGAAGCTTCTTCTATGCTCGTCCACGACGAGATCAAGAAGGGCAAGAAGATAGCTGATGCACCGTGGGTCGGCGACGACGGTAAAGTCGTCCTGGCAGACGGACGCACCGGCGACACCTTCGACAATCCTGTCACCGTCGGCAAAATCTACATGATGAAGCTGGTCCACTTGGTCGACGACAAAATCCACGCTCGTTCGACCGGTCCCTACTCGCTTGTTACGCAACAGCCTCTGGGCGGTAAAGCGCAATTCGGCGGACAGAGACTTGGAGAAATGGAATGCTGGGCTCTGGAAGCTTTCGGCGCCTCCTACTCTCTGCAAGAGATGTTGACCATCAAATCAGATGACGTCAATGGTCGCTCCAAAGCGTACGAATCTATTGTTAAGGGTGAAAACCTGAAACGTCCGGGCATTCCTGAATCGTTCAAGGTTCTGGTGCGCGAACTGCAATCGATCGGTCTCGACGTTTCTGTTGCCAAACGCACACGCGAAGGCGGAGAAATCGAAGTCGACCTCATGACTGAAGTGGAAGAAGTACGTCCGCGCGGCATGCGTCGCATGAGTCCTTTTGGCGAGATCGGCATCGAGTCCGAACTGGCAGAACTGAGACAGCAGGCTATTCCTCAAGGAGTGGTTGCGGTTTCTGAAGGCGACGACGATTTGCTCGGCGACGGCGATTCCGAAACGGACACCGGCGTAAGCATTGTCTCTACAGACAATGAAACCGCCGGACTGATCGGAGGAGCAGTAGCCGCATTGGGCGGGCCTGCAGTTGCAGACGACGAAGCCGCAGATGATGAAGGCGCGGATGACGACTTCTAAATAATTTGATGGGACGTTCTGAATGTCTAGAGACACTCAAAGCATTCAGGACGTTCCCTCGGACTCTTTCCTCTTATAAGGATAGAGTTCGACGTCCTGACCGCATTTGCGGCGACACACTGGCCACACACAAAGACAGGGCTTAAAGGCCCAATGTTCTGGAGGTCTTTCGGGTAAGATGCCTACAAGTATTGACAGGTTTGACTATATAAAAATCGGAGTTGCCTCTCCTGAGCGCATTCTGAGCTGGTCTCACGGTGAAGTAACCAAGCCGGAGACGATCAACTATAGAACCCTCAAACCGGAAAAAGACGGACTTTTCTGCGAGCGTATTTTCGGACCATCAAAGGACTGGGAATGCTATTGCGGTAAGTACAAACGCGTACGTCACCGCGGTATCACATGCGAACGTTGCGGCGTTGAAGTCACCGACTCCAAAGTTCGCCGTCACCGCATGGGCCACATCAAGCTGGCATCTCCTGTCACGCACATTTGGTTCCTCAAGGGCATTCCGAGCTACATCGGTTTGCTTCTCGATCAACCCTTGCGTGATCTGGAACAAGTAGTTTATTTCAACGCCTACATCGTAACGAACCAGGGCAACTCGCCTGATCTGCACAAGTATCAACTTCTTTCTGAAGAAGAGTACGAGCGCTTGATCGACGATCAAAACGTCCAGTTCGACGTCGGCATCGGCGCTGAAGCAATCAAACAACTATTGAACGAAATCGCCCGTCCAGTCTACGAAAGACCGGACAACAAGGACGACAGAGGCCGGCTTCTGGAACTGCCGGGACTGCGCGAATTGTCCAAACAATTGAGAGACGAGTTGGCATCAGCTTCCGGCTCTCAGCAAAAACGCGCCAAGATCATCAAGAGACTGCGTTTGGTTGAGGCTCTCCTCAACTCGCACACCGATCCGACCTGGGTGGTGCTCGATGTTCTGCCGGTAACACCGCCTGACCTGCGCCCGATGGTTCAGTTGGACGGTGGACGTTTTGCCACGTCAGATTTGAACGACCTTTATAGAAGGGTGATCAACCGCAACAACCGTTTGGCACGCTTGCTCGAAATGGGCGCTCCCGAAATCATCGTCCGCAACGAAAAGCGCATGCTTCAAGAAGCGGTCGACGCCTTGATCGACAATGGCAGACGTGGTCGGGTCGTAGTCGGTCCAAACAACCGTCCTCTTAAATCACTCTCCAATATCATCGAAGGCAAGCAAGGCCGCTTCCGTCAAAACCTGCTCGGTAAGCGCGTTGACTACTCCGGCCGTTCCGTTATCGTCGTCGGTCCGACATTGAAATTGCATCAATGCGGTCTGCCTCGCGAAATGGCGCTGGAATTGTTCAAGCCGTTTGTAATCAATAAATTGATCGAACGTCAGATTGTGCAAAACATCAAATCTGCCAAGAAACAGATTGAAAAGGGCTCGGCAATCGTCTGGGAAATCCTGGAAGAAGTCATTCAAGGACACCCGGTCCTGCTCAACCGCGCTCCTACATTGCACAGATTGGGCATTCAAGCTTTCGAACCGGTACTGGTCGAAGGTCGCGCCATCCAGCTTCACCCGCTTGTCTGCTCGGCCTTCAACGCCGACTTCGACGGCGACCAAATGGCTGTTCACGTACCGCTTTCCGTTGAAGCGCAAGCAGAAGCTCACATGCTCATGCTGGCCTCCAACAACGTCATGCTTCCGGCTACCGGCAAGCCGACGATCACACCGACGCAAGACATGGTTTTGGGCATCTACTACCTGACTATCGAAAAGCCAGGCTCCGATGATCCGAAGAAATGCCGCGGCGCCGGAATGCGATTTGTCAGCCTTGCTGATGCGCGCTCCGCGTATGAAGCCGGTGTTGTCGATCTGCACGCCAAAATCAAAGTGCGCGATCGCGAAGGCGGCATGAAAACAATTGAAACGACGCCCGGACGCATCATCTTCAACGAAGTTGTGCGCAGCGCGATCGCTTCGGTCAACTAGTTTCAAAATAATCCCGCCGCTATTTAGATTGGCGGCGGGAACTTTGAACCTCTCAAGTTTTCCAACGAATTTTCAAACCTCAAAACTAAGCTAACCAAACCAAAGCACTAAAGAGGAACCCATGGTTACGACGCCTAAAAAAGAAGAAGTAATGGAGTTCATCAACGAGACAGTGGACAAAAAGAAGCTCGGCAAATTGCTGGCTGTTGTCTACGAAAAGTACGGCACTGCTCGCACCGCCGAACTTGCCAACTCTCTCAAAGATTTGGGATTCCAGTTCGCCACCAAAGCCGGCGTAACGATCTCAATTGACGACCTCGATGTTCCTGAAGCTAAAAAGGGATTGATCTCTGCAGCCGAAAAGGAAATCGAAGGAGCGCAACGTCGCTACGAACGCGGCGAAATCACCGAAGTAGAACGCTACAACAAAGTAATCGACACCTGGTCCGCCACCACTGACCAATTGACAAAAGAAGTGGTCGACAATTTCGACCGCCTCAACCCTGTATACATGATGGCTTTCTCCGGAGCCCGGGGTAACATCTCGCAGGTCAGACAGCTGGTCGGTATGCGGGGCTTGATGGCTGACTCTCAAGGTCAGATCATCGACTTGCCGATTAAGGCGAACTTCCGCGAAGGCTTGAACGTAACCGAGTACATCATCTCCTCCTACGGCGCCAGAAAAGGTCTCGTAGATACAGCGCTCAAAACAGCCGACTCCGGATACCTGACTCGCCGTCTGGTTGACGTCGCCCAGGACGTTATTGTCCGCGACCTCGATTGCGGCACAATTCGCGGTATCGATATGCGCGCCATCAAAGAAGGCGACAAAGAAGTCGTCAACCTGGAAGAGCGCGTAGTCGGTCGCTGCATCTCGCTTGACATGGTCGATCCGGAAACCGGAGAAGTGGTCGCCAAAGGCGGCGATTCAATCACTCTGATCTGGGGCAAAGACCACTCCAAACTCTTCAAGAAATTGCCTTTCGTCAAAGTGCGCTCACCGCTCACTTGCGAAAGCCAGTATGGCGTTTGCCAGAAGTGCTACGGCTTCTCGATGACATCGAAGCGTCAGGTAGACGTGGGCGAAGCGATCGGCATCATCGCCGCGCAGTCCATCGGTGAACCCGGAACACAGCTGACCATGAGAACATTCCACACCGGCGGCGCCGTCGCCGGCGGATCCAGCCGTATTCAGGTCAAAGCGCCATTGAATGGCACATTCACCTTCAAGATTGCTTGCAAATCGGTGCGCACCGCCTACGGTGACATCGTGGAACAAACAACCAGAGACGGTGCTGTCAAATTCAACAACGAAAAGAAAGAGCATTCAGAAACTCTGCCGATCGGCGCCTTGCTGATGATTCCTTCGGGCTCCGAAGTAACAGCCGGACAAGTCGTTGCCGAATACGATCCACCGGGCATGAAGAAGAACTTGACCGAACGTGCCACCAAAGACATCACCGCAGACATCTCCGGTCGTGTCGCTTTTGCCGGCTTCCAGGCTGACGAAAAACGCGACCGTCAGGGCAACATCTCCCGCACCGCCAGCCGCGCCGGTATCATCTGGGTACTGGAAGGCGACGTATACAACTTGCCCTCCGGCGCTCACGTAGTCGTCAAAGACGGTCAAGACGTAAATTCGCATGACGTTCTTGCCGAAATCCAAATCACCACCGAACACGGCGGCGAAGTCAGATTCGGACCAGAACTGGAAACCGAAGTCGTTAAGAGCGGACGCAAAAACGTCACTCGCCTGGTCAAAGGCAAAGAGATGAATATCGTCATCGCTTCTGTCGGCGCCGGCAATGCCAAACTCGAAGGCGCCAAACAAGGCTACACCTGGAGAGTCAACAAGCAGAAAGAAGCCTATACGCTCAAAATTGGCGAAGGCGAAATTGTTGAAAACGGCAAGATTATCGCCGAACTGGTTGAAGACGGCACCAATGTCGTCACGACCGGTGGTGAAATCATCTATGACGGCGTAGAAATCGACGACCGCAGAGTAGTGACCAAGCCAGGTCGCGTCCTCTTCGTTCCGGAAGAAGTGCACTTCATCTCCAAGGACAGCTCACTGAAGATGAGCGAAACCGGCGAGCTGGTCACGGCCGGACAAGAAGTGGTCAAAGACGTCTTCGCCCACATGGACGGCGTCGTCGAAATCGTTGCCGACAACGACATCATCCACGAAGTAATCATTCGTCCAGGCGACCTGCACTCGATCAACGATCCGACCGACGTCAAAGTCCAGGAAGGTCAAATTGTCGATCCGGGCACCGAAATCCTGGACGGCATGAAGTACAAAGATCGCAAGATCGTCAACGTCATCGAGCGCGAAGACGGCACCATGCAGCTTTTGGTCCGTCCGGTCGAAGAATACTGGATCGAGCCTCGTGAAACGAAGTTCAAACACAGAGCCACAGACGAGAAGATCTCTCTGCGCTCGGTCACTCAATTGCTGTTCCGCGACAGAGAAAAAGTTCGCAACCTGCAAGGCGCGCAACTGACTCGCACATCGTTGGTTCTGCAAATGCAGGGACAATTGGCGCCCCTCAAAGGCACAGTGGAAATCACCGACGACCTCAATATCGTCGTTCAAGAAAACATCCTGCTGCGCCGCGAGCACGACATCAACGTCACCTTGCTTGCCGTTCAACACGGCGACATCGTCGACGCCAAAGCACCGGTTGCCACCACTCAAGTTCTGACCAAGAGTGCAGCCCGCGTTCAATTGTCCAAGACAGACGAACGCAGAATCCTTTTGATCACCGAAGAACAGCAAGTAGTGCACAAAGGCAAAGGCGCTGCCGTAGCCAAAGAAGGCGACCTGATCAAACAGGGCGACGCGCTCACCAAGTCGACTCCATCGACCGTGTCCGGACAAGTCGTCAAAATTGAAGGCACCGACTACTTCGTCAGAAAAGGACGCCCGTATCTAATTTCCGTGAACACTCAATTGCAGAGTGAAGACGGATCGCTGGTACAACGGGGCGACTTGCTGGCAACACTAATCTTCGAAAGACAGAAGACCGGCGACATCGTCCAGGGTCTTCCGAGAGTTGAAGAACTTTTGGAAGCCAGAAAGCCGAAAGAAAATGCCATCCTGGCAGAACGGGCCGGACGCGCCAAAGTGGTCACCGAAGATGACACCCATCGTCTCTATGTCGTCTATGCGGACGCTGGAGAAGAGGAAATCATCATTCCTGCCGGACTGAACATCGTTGTTGAAGACGGTGAAGACGTGCCGATTGGTAAAGCACTTACCGACGGTCCGCCCAACCCGCACGACATCGTCCGTTTACTCGGCATCGAAGCGTCGCAGAAATACCTGGTGGACGAAGTACAGTCCGTATACCGCTCACAGGGTGTGGAAATCGCCGACAAACACATCGAAGTTATTGTTCGTCAGATGACCCGCAAGGTGCGCGTCGACGAGCCGGGCGAAACCATCTTGCTGCCGGGCGAATTGATGGAGCGTTATTCGCTCGATCAAGAAAACGAGCGCTGCAGACAGTTGGGCATCAGAGAAGCTACATTCACACCGGTCTTGCTTGGTATCACCAAAGCCAGCTTGAACACGGAAAGCTTCATCTCGGCTGCATCCTTCCAAGAAACAACCCGTATCCTCACGGAAGCTGCGGTTGAAGGTAAGAAGGACTGGCTGCGCGGCTTGAAGGAAAACGTCATCATCGGTCGCCTGATTCCTGCCGGTACCGGCTTCCAAGGCCACACGCCAGCACAGGAAGAAGACGAAGAGGAAGAAGATATCTATCCTCCGATCGGCGAAGGCTCATTCAACGTGCCTGCGTAGATAGAAAAAATAAGAGGCTGCAAGCCATCTTTGTAGGGGACACGCATCGCGCGTGTCCCTTGCTGCTTCAACCAAAAACCCTGCTCAGTTTGCCTTTTCGGTCCTATTGGCCAATATTGGACATAGAATTGGCTAAAGGAATCTGACCGATGAGGCTTGGGGACTTTCGACCTACCCTTGAGATGCTGCGCTTGATCGCAGAGATTGACGAGTTCAAAGGCTCTTGGAGATCTTTGTCGAACATATCTCCAGACCGTCTCGCCACACTGAAGCATGTCGCAACCGTAGAAAGCATTGGCTCATCCACAAGAATTGAAGGATCGACTCTGTCCGACGCTGAAGTAGAAATGCTTCTCAAGCGAATCTCGAAAAAATCGTTTCAATCACGAGATGAACAAGAGGTTGCCGGCTATGCCGACGTTATCGACAACATTTTTAGAAATTGGCAGCAAATACCGCTGTCCGAAAATCACATCAAGCAGCTTCACCGGGATCTACTGAAACACAGCAGCAAAGACGATCGCCATCGCGGCAATTACAAGTCTGTTCAAAACAACGTCGAGGCCTTTGGTCCAAACGGCGAAAGACTGGGCGTCATTTTCAAAACCGCAACACCATTTGATACACCTTTCAGAATGACAGAATTGATCAAATGGACTGATGAAAAGTTGCAGTCGAACGAGATTCACCCGCTTTTGGTAATCACCGTATTTGTCGCTGAGTTTCTCGCGATTCACCCATTTCAGGATGGCAACGGGCGGCTGTCTCGCGCGCTGACAACATTGCTTTTGCTCAAGAAGGGATATTCGTATGTTCCATACAGTTCCATGGAAAACGTAATTGAAGCTGATAAGGAAGGCTATTACCTTGCATTGAGAAAAACGCAGAGCACTCTTGAACTCGACGAACCAATATGGGATCCCTGGATTCTATTTTTTCTTCGGTCCGTACAGAAGCAGAAAACAAATCTGCAATCAAAAATTTCTCGTGAGCATTTGCTTGAAGGCGAGCTTCCTGAGCTATCTGTCCGTATTTTAGATTTGGTCAAACAACATGGTAGATTGAAAATTTCAGATCTTGAAACGTTGACTGGCGAGAGCCGCAGTACAATCAAACTCCGTCTCAATGAATTGATTGCGCGCAATATGCTTACTCGCAATGGCAGTGGTCCTAGCACATGGTACACAATGTCACGCAATGATAGATATCGAGCCGCTGATATCAGTCCTTCCTTTCTAACTTCAGCTCAGATTCGTCGCTGGAGAAATCCTTTAGTTTGATTGCCCACTCATTCGCTTTCTCGCGGTTTCCGAGGCGCAAATTGAAACCAATCAGTTCCTTGACCTCATCGTAAGTTTCGCCCTTGAGCGAATAGAATCTATCGCGCTCCTCAGGCGAAAGTGGCTTCGGCTTCAAGAAAATAGATCCGGCGATCATGGCAATTACCGCAGCAGCCGGAAGAGCACTCTCCGAGAGTTTTCGGGCCAGTTCCACCGGCATAAAATAGCTCAAAACAACGGCGACCGTTGCTGTTCCAGCTCCCATGACCGTACCAACAACTACAATTCCAACAACGAGCATAGCCGCTGCAGTGAAATTAGACTTGCTGGAAACCAGCTTGGAATCGCGCGAGACAGGTTTTTCTCTTTTACCTGTTTGGCTGAATTTCGAAGGCGTCCGCTTATCCATGTGCACCTCTAATTCTATATTCTACCCAGGAAGGCAAGTCCGACAAAACGGTTTACCCCGTTTTGTCGAAACAGTCCTCAAAAGTGAAAAGGAATAATTAGAGGAAGGAAGTAAGTATCACGCGGACAAGCAATAAACTTTCTCGAAAACCTATGTAGCCTTAATAGCCGGTTGCATCCATGCCTTCCAGGGGATCATCGGAATTCCAGTTGAAGGGTTTTGCATTTGGCTTTGGAGCATCCTTCTTTAAAGGCTTATCCTTTTTCTTGTCGTGATCGTTGGTTTTTGTTCTTTCGTGAGTTTTTGCTGCATCGTCTGCTCTTGCTGTGATTGTAATTTCGGGCAAAACAAGGACATGGCGATTGTGATGATGGTTAGGACCAGCTTCTTTATTGAAGCAGCTCATGTCGTTGAGCGAAACTTCAGCCTGCTTATTTTCTTGCAGCACCTTGTCGTTAGCCGGTATCAAAAGATTCCCTTCGGCGCTTAAGTAAGCAACAGCATGTCCCTTCTTGTCGGTGATTGTCGACAATCCATCTTTGTTTTCATGATGTTTGTAATTGTCGGGAAAGCCGATTGAAAAGTCGCCTTCCTTAAATCGCGTCACCGTCACTCCATTTGGATAAGCAGTGAGAATGCCGTCGCTCGTCACGTGACGGTTGATGCCGTAGGCAGCAAATACGCTCTCATTCAGGGGCGTGCCCTGAGCGCAAGTGGTATCAAATGAATGTTGGCTGGCCTTGTCGAATGCATCCAATCCACTATGACGTTCGCTCATTGGTGTGCCCTCTGAATTTGATCGCTATGACGCTATTTATTGCCGATGCGTTCAGACTAGGGGGCCATGAATGACAATTTAGTGTCATTGGGCAAAAGGTCGCTCAGTTGGCTGATTGCTCAATCCTGGTAGGGGTTTCCTGATCGGTGCGACTGGTCTTTTCAAACGAGTCCTTCAGATCCCATTTGTACAAGTAAGTAAAAGCTTTCCCCGTCTCGTCATTATGTCCGGTCGCCTTAACTTCAAGAGAATCCGGCCCGATCCATTTGTTGGCGATGATATACAGGTGCTCGCTTTTGGTGAGGGTTCTCTTGTCAGTCTTATCCGTGACGCAGTGAAACAGTTTCTTTCCAACGGCGACAGGATGCGACAGATCGCCGACTCGATAGAGATAAGCAAAGGCAATATTGCTGCCGGCCCAATCGTTTATTACAAAGGCGCTGCTGTCAGGACACCAGACTACATCGGCGGTTCTAGAGTAAGCACGCAGGCGAGTGGCGTCGCAAGGAGTCGATTTGCGAATATAAAGTTCATGGATATCACCCCAGCCGGATTTGAAGTGTTTGTCTGCGCTCGAGATGACAAACAAACCATCCGGTGACTTTATCTCGGACACCTTCCCTGGAAAAGTAATGGAATCGGCGGCCCAGACCGGCGTTGCCATGACTAGAACAGAGACACTCACAGCCAATCTGTTTACAAAGTATCTCACTGAACAATCCACGTGCGCCCTCCGCTTACTTCTTCTTGTCGATCTTAGGTTCCGACCATTTCATGAAACCGTTGAAAACATCTCGGCTGACAGGATCAACCATCACCTCTTCTTGGGTCTTCTTCAGGATATAACCTTTAGGCGCATCAAACGAAACCAAAGTTCCATTAACCTTTTCAATTGAGAGGGTATTTAAGTTCTCGAACCAGCCTCTAGTGACATCGGTAAAAAGCAGACGGAACGGAAGGCCTTTAACTTGAGGTGGAAGCTGAAAAATCTTGGAGAGTAACTCCTGAGCTTGTTTTGGGGCTTCAATGCTCTTGAAGGTCCAATAGGTCGCTTTAGCAATAAAAGGCGAGGCATATTTTCTTGCCTTTACATTTGGCACAGAAATCATTTTGTATCTATAAAGCTCGTATCCCAAATGACTGGTGGTTCCGTCAAATCGCCATTTGGCATCTTTCAGCTCAATGCGATCGGAGTCGAAGAGTTTTGAAGACATCTCACCGTGAAACTTTGAGTATGGGATCACACAGTATGTCTTGGTCTTTTTGTTGCAGACGACCACATCCCAAAGAGGTGCTTTGGAAGCGATGACCACTCCTGCCTTCAGGTTCTCACAGCTAATTCCATCCTTAGTAAAAATGGTTCTGTGCGGGCCGCCTGTTTCCCCTTCCTGATTGATCCGCCAGCCTGCGCCGGCACCTTCAGCGATCGAAGGCGATAAATGGACAAACTGGCAAAAGACTGACAGGACGAGAAGAATTCGGATGTTCTTCATGGCTTGCTTCTGCTTCATACACGAGAAGTCGACCATCAGTTCTTCTTGTCGAGCTTAGGCTCGGACCATTTAGTCATGGTTTCAAAAACATCTTTGCTAACCGGATCCATCAAAACTTCTTCTTGCGTTTTTTTCAAAACAAAACCTTTTGGAATATCAAGCGAAATCTCGGATGTCTTTATCTTCTCAGCAGAGCCCGTATTGAAACTATCGAACCAACCGCCATTCGTTTCGCCAATGGACAGCCTGAAGGGAATCCCTTTTACTTGCGGAGGCAGAAGGAAGATCTTGGACAGCAATTCCTGTACTTGAATGTCATAGTCCAGGTTTTTGAAAGTCCAAAAAGTAGCCTTTCCTATGAAATTAGCAGAATGGTTTTGCGCTTTTGCAGCGGTCCCAACAACCATTTTGTAACGATTAAGCGATTGACCGGAAAAACTGTTGTTTCCATCAAGTTTCCAACTGGCATTTTTCAACTCGATGCGATCGGAGTCAAACAGTTTCGATCCCATCTCACCATGAAAATTCGCGTAGGGGATCACGCAGTATGTCTTGGACTTTGTGTTGGACAGAATCACGTCCCATTTCGGAGATTTCGCAGTGACAACGAGTCGAGCCTTTGGATTCTCGCAACGCATCCCATGCTTGCTGACTAGACTTTTGTGCGGACCACAGGCGTCACCATCTTGTATAAGTCGCCAGCCTGTGCTCGTTTCCTCAGCAATCGAAGACGGCGAACAAACAAGCGGGCAAAACACTGCCAAGATGAGAGAAATTCGAATGTCTTTCATGGCAAGCTTCTACTTCATGCGCGAGAGGTCGACCCATTCGTCCCAATTGTCGCCATAGCCATCATAGTGAATGAAATACAGATTGTCTTTTCGCGTTAAAACGTGAGCCGGATAGAATTCGTTTCGCCATAAAACTTGCACTGAATCACCGACATTGAACTCACTGCGGGCGGTGGCAGGTGCC
>CAZHEZ010000071.1:0-32256 GCA_964531315.1 uncultured Candidatus Obscuribacterales bacterium
CATGGCCGCCGCAGCTCGTGCAGTTAGCGCCGAAGGCGCTAGCCAAGAGAGCGAGTGTCTGGCGCTCTTCGACTGCGCGAGTCGCTTAGGAACCTGGGATCCGGTCGTGACGGCAATGCGTTGTTCTCCGGCGATCACAAACCCTTCCTTGGCATTGAGGTCTTGCGGCAATTCCGCTGCTTTCATCAAGGGCGGATCTTGCCTGACCAACCAGCCGGGCACCATTACACTGCCGCCGCCGAACCGACGGCGATCGGGCACTGCACCGGCAACCTTAATGGCGACGCCGCCTCTTTTATCGGCAAAAACAAAGGCTTGAGGATTGCCCTGGAATTCATCGAGAGCCAGAGAAAACGAAACAAGATCTTTGGCTTTGTTCATTTTCCAGATCGCCTCAATGATCGGCTTCGAAGGCCGCGAGCCCGTCCAATTGAGCGACACTCCCGATGTCTCGTTGCGGGTTAGAACCGGACCATGTTTAGTGAGCAAGACTTTGTGCAGCAAATCTTTCTTCAAGCGCACCGGAATTGCTTCGATTGATTCTGTGACGTTCTGCCAGCCTTCGGCGGTTCTGTACTTATTGGGAAATTGAGCGGAAAACTGCTCCAGAATCAAGTCCTGAGCATCGGCTTTGACATTGGCGGAACCAAATGAAACAAATTCGTTGCGTCCGGCGAGAATTCCCGGCACACCAGGGATGGTGGCACCGATCAGGTGTGTGGCAGGCGAAGTCAAAGAAAGCTGGTAGTAGCGATCCGGCACCGTATAGAGTGCGTGCTTGTCGCAAGCAATCAGGCTGCCGTGCGTATCGGACTGCGCGCCTGAGATGGCAAAAGCATTGCTGCCGATGCGCGGATCCATTGAAGCCATGGCTTTGCGGTAAGAGGCAAGGGCCGGACGCGAAGTCCAGTCAGCGCGCCCAGGAAGTGACCCGGATGTCGGTGCTGGACTCCTGGGGGTGAGCGGTCTGACCGGAGCCAGGCGCGGCGAGGGTGCCACCTGCGGAGTTTTCAGCCTATTAAGTGGGACCGGGTTTGGGTTTGGCGAATTTGGTTTGGCGGCTTTCCCCAATGGCATTGTCCCTGAAGCTTTTGCAGAAGTTTTTCCGGCGCCGGCTGCAGTTTTTTCTTCGCCGCCTTGAGTCGCTCCTGGTGTCTCCGGCAGGGCCGCAGGCGTGGCGGCCGGAGCCGGCTCTGCAGAGGGCGGAGCAATCGGTGCCGGTGCTTGCTCAATGGCCGAGCGCAAGGGTTCTTCAAAAATTTCCGAGGCCAGTTTTTCGCCCTGCTTGTCCAGGATGCGCTGACGCAAATCGTCAAGGCGCCAGGATTCGTCCGCTTCGAATTGCAAATATTTGAGCACGCATAAAGTATCGACCGGTCTCCAGGGTTCCGGTCTGTATGCAAGCATGGCAAATTCCAGAGGCAACGTTTTTACATTGCGGCGCAGGTATTCATTTACACCCATGGCATACGCGTCTAGATAAGCGCGCACATCTTGAGAGAGCTTCTTCAATTCAGCATCGGCAATGTGCGAGATGCCGATGGTGCGCATCAATTTATCGTCGATCAGGCACTGATCTCCGTAAACTTCCGCCATCTGACCGCGCGCGGCCCGACGCAGCATGTCCATTTGAAACATGCGATCGCAAGCATGGACATAACCTTCGACCAGCCAAAGATCTCGGTCCGACGATGTTTCAACATAAGGGATGCCGCGCTCGTCGAATCTAATTTGCGCGCTGTGCATCAAGGGCTCCAGTGTGACCACACCGTCTGTGATCGGCAGAGCGCGCTGGCAAAGCCACCAACCGGTTATGGGCGCGGCCAGCAAAAGCAAAACAACAATGATTGTGATAATTCTCAGCACTATGACACCGTCTGTGGAGCCGGAATGGAAGGGGAGTTTTTGTGGATTACAAGAGCTTGGTAATCGCCCCTTCTAGCCGCGACAATTATATTAGAAGCGGCTTCCAGACTGCCACTTATGAAGCTTTAGGTGGCGGCTTTTATTAAGCCGAGCCGATAGATAGTGAGCGTACAAACAGATGCCGGAGGATATACCTTCCCGGGCAGCCGGTCGGGCAGGCGCGCGCAGTAGCCGGTTATCTAAATAGACTGCAGATAATCGTTGACGAAGATCTTTACTTTGGCAAACTCGTCATTGAGCAAGGCCAGCGTGCTTTCGGTTGGTTCCCAAGCAGAACGTTTTGCACTTTGCTCGATTTCGAGACTGAGCCTGGTCAAATTGTCGGCGCACAAAACTGCCGACAGGCCTTTGAGCTGGTGTGCCGTGGCTGCTAATTCTCGATCCGAATGTGAGTTGATCTGTTCGCGCAACAATGTCAAGAGTTTGGTCGCTTCCGTGAGGAACATCTTGAGAATGTCGTGAAGATCGTCGTCTCCATAAAGTTTTCTCAATTCATTGAGATTGATGGGGACATTTTTGGCACCGTCGCTCTCCTGCTTAGAGCTGGCTATGGGATCTTCATCTGTTGACATTGGTAGGTGCTCCACCGTGGCCCGTGTTTCTACTGTTTCTGAATTAAGAGCTAATGGAATCCAGGCCGCAATCACCCGTCTGAGCTGATCGTGACCGACCGGTTTACTCAAATAATCGTCCATGCCCGATCTGATGCAGCGCTCGCGATCGGAGGGCATGGCGCCTGCAGTCATGGCCACAATCGGCACGCGTCCTCCGGCCGTTTCCTCCAGGCGCCTGATCTCGACTGTTGCCTCATAACCGTCCATTTCCGGCATCTGGCAGTCCATAAAAATGGCGTCGAAGCGCGAACCGTCCTGCTTTTCGAATTCCGCCACCGCTTCTTGACCATTGGCGACAATGACGACGTCCAATCCGAATTTTCTAAGCTGTCTTTCGGCCAGTTGCTGCAAGACAGGATTGTCCTCGGCAAGCAAGACCCTCCACGGGCTGTTTTGGCTGTTTTCGGAGGCATCCAGTTGCTCATTGCCTTGAACTAAAAGATCGCTCAGCACACTGTCAATGCCGGCATCGCCTCCATCGGGCATCGACAATATTTCCTGGCCTCTAAATCCCGGCTTCAACACGACCTCAAGCAAATGTGCGCGCCTGAGAGGCTTGACGAGGCAGGCGGCCACACCTTTTTCGACTGCCTGCTCCATCTTGTCCTTTTCGTCGAATGAGGCCACCAGTACAACTCGGCCGGCGATTTCCGCATTGCTCTTGATGATTTTTGCCGCCAGTGCAAATCCGTCGAAGCGGCCTTGCGACGCGTCCACAATTGTGACTGTGAATATTGTTTCCGGGTCGGCCAGCGCTTTCATCGCTTCTTCCGGATTTTTCGCTTCAACAACATTGATGCCGGCGCTGGTCAGGTAGGAAGAAATGATGTTGCGCGAGACCAGCGAATGATCGACCACAAGTACGTTGAAGGGCACCACAACCTGGAGTTGTTCTGCCCGCATATCCGGCAGAGCAGGCCACTTTTCTCTCTCCAAAGGAACTGTAAACCAGAATGTAGATCCCTTCTTTTCTTCGCTGGAGACGCCGATTTCTCCTCCCATCATTTCGACCAGGCGCTTGCTGATGGACAAACCAAGACCGGTGCCACCGTATTTGCGTGTAGTGGAACCATCGGCTTGAGCAAAAGGTTGGAAGAGTCTCTTTCTTGCCGCCTCCGATAAGCCTATCCCCGTGTCCGAGACTTGAAAAAGAATGACCACACGTTCTTCGGTTTCCCTGAACTTGGTCGCTTTGACGAGGACCTCTCCGCTGTCGGTGAATTTGATTGCGTTGCTGGCCAGGTTGAGCAGAACCTGACGCAAGCGAACAGGGTCGCCTTTGACGAATTGCGGAATGGAAGGATCGCAGAAAGTCATGAGCGCAAGCCGCCGGCGCCGTGCCGAGGAAGCCAGCCAATCGGCGCATCCTTCCACAATCGAGCGCACGTTCAAATCGATCACTTCCAATTCCAATCTTCCTGCTTCCATCTTCGAGAAGTCGAGAATGTCATTGATGATCGTCAAAAGTGATTGAGCTGATTCGTTGACTATTTTGACGAAACTGACTTGTTCGTTGGAAAGAGCAGTATCCATCAGCAATTCAGCCATTCCCAGGACAGCTGAGATGGGCGTGCGCACTTCGTGCGAAATATTGGCCACAAATTCCGATTTCAGTTTCGAAGCTTCCAGCGCTTCATCATAAGCAAGTTCGAGCTTATGGGTGAGTATCTCCAATTCCTGATTGACGGCGGCAAGAATACTGACGCGCTGAGCAAGATCGTCATTCAATTGTTTGACTTTGTCTTCCGCCGTTTTTAAATCAGTGATGTCCATCAGCAGTCCGTTCCAGAGAACGTCTCCGCCTTCCATGGCTTCCGGCGTGGAAGTGGCGCGCAACCACTTGAGCGGGTTAGAACCGCTGAGCACTCTAAATTCAAATTTGAAAACCGACATTGTTTGTGCCGACTTTTCTATCGCTTCACCGATAGTAAGCTTGTCATCAGGATGCATGTCAATGAAGGCAAGATTGGAGTCGGCCTCTATTTCATGCCGCTCGTAGCCAAGCAAGGCCCGGCAACTCTCGCTTATATAAGGAAAGTGATAGGAACCGTCCACACTCTTGCGCACAAATTGATAGATTACCCCGGGTAAGTGCCGAGCGACATTATTAATGCGCGCACTGACGTCTTCCAGCTGCGCCTCCGTCTGGCGCCTGCGTGTCACATCATGGGCGACGGCATAAACGACGCCCTTGTCCAGATCTGAAGTGGCACTCCATAAAAGCCACTTTGAGCTGCCATCTTTAGCGATATAGCGGTTTTCGAAAAAGTGAACGTGTCTGCCTTGGGTCAATTTTTCTGCCTGAGCAAGGGTCACTGCCCGATCCTCAGGATGCACAAACTCCATATAGGGACGGGACTTTAATTCCTCAATTGAATAACCGAGCACATTTGTCCATTCCGGGTTGAGTTGCCTGAAATAACCGTCAAACCCGGCGATCGTGAAAAGCTCTTGTGACAGTTCGAAGAATATATTTGCTTCAGTGAGTTCGCGCGTACGCACTTCGACTTTGGTTTCCAGATCGGCGTGCGCTGCAAGCAGATGTTCCTCAGCCCTTTTTCGGTCGGTGACGTCCTGACTGAAAACCATAACGCCGCGAATATTTCCGGCTGTGTCTCGAAGTGGAATTTTGTCAGTCTGCAACCACAATATTTCGCCGGCTGAATTTACATAGCGATCGACGAAACCATATTTCGCCTCGCCCGAATTGATGACGGACAGGTCGTCTTGATAGTATTTTTCCGCATCTTCAGGATAGAGATCGTAGGTTGATTTGCCGACGATGGTTTCGACGGTGTAACCCATCGATTCAGCGGCCTGTTTGTTGGCGCGCAGGATGGTGTTATGCCGGTCTTTGTACCAGATCATGGCCGGAACACTGTCGAAGATAATTTGCTGTTCCGCTCTCTCGGTCCTTTCCTGTTGCACCAGTTCGGTCACGTCGATGGTTACACCAAAGAGGCGAGTTTTGCCCTGTTTGGCTGTTTGGATATTGATCAAATCTTTGAGGAAAACCTTATCTCCATCAGGTTTTTCCCACACATAAACCTCGCCGGCCGTGCTTTTGGCATACCATTTCTCATCAATGGTGATGCCGGCGTCAAGCGCTTGCTTGATGGCCGGATTGATGAATTTTGTTTTTCCGTCCAGAATTTTCTCGGCACTGTGCCCGAGAAGCTTGTCGGCAGGCGTGTTTACATATACGAAGCGAAAGGGGACAAGCTCAGCTTCCCATACAACACCCTCAAGGTTTTGTAAGAGTCTTTCTTCAGTCATGTAATTGTCGGAGTACCATGCGCCGGAATAGAGTCAAGTCTATTTCAATTTCCGTTGAAGTATAGAATTCCAATTGTTCTCCGCTTACCCAGCATAGCTTACCTGGAGGGTAGGCGGATCCATTAATGAACTTGACCGGTGAAGATCGCTACATTACGCTTTACCTTCAATATTTTCTACTTGTGAACCGGTTGTCGGGTAGCCTGATTCAATTAAGACAATCCAATAATTCAGCCCAATAATTGAGCCCAATAAATCAGCCCGAAAATTCAGTCCAATATTTAGCCCTCTCTATCTGTGGAAACATTAGTCAATGCGCCGGCGACCTTCACAAATAATTGCCATCTGCGGAGGTTCTGGTTCGGGCAAGTCAACTCTTTCGCGCAAGTTTATGGGCGCCGCCGTCCTTGCTACGGACAGTTTTTACAAAGATATTGATGATCTGACGCCCAAAGAAGACGGCACTTTCGACTTCGATCATCCGGATGCTGTTGATCTGGACGGCTGTGCGGAGGCTTGCATCAAACTCGCCGACGGAGAGGACGTGATGATACCCGTTTATGAAATGCGCAGCGGCAAACGTGTAGGCACGCAGCTGGTGCCGGCGCCGAAAAATGCCATCGTCATCATTGAAGGGATCTTTTCCTTTCACAGCCCGCTCCACGATATCGCTACATTGCGTATATTTCTTGACACTCCCATCGATCAGCGCATGGCGCGAAGACTGCGCCGGGATGTAGAACGCGGGCGCTCGACTCTGGAGACGATCAAGTACAGTCTGCACGTGGAAGAAGCATATTCACGTTATGTGGAACCGATGAGAGAACTTGCCGATCTGATTTTGATGGGCGAAGAAATGCGCGGCGGCTTTTTGCTCTGAATCACGATCAAAATGGAAAACCAGAGACCACAAGCGTGTCATTGAAAAGACTTGATAAAGCCCTTCTATTGCTTCTTCTGGCTGCTCTCTTGGTGCGCCTGCCTTTCCTCTTTATTGTGCCGATGGTGGAAGCGCCCGACGAGTACGCGCACTTCTGGGTGACGCGATTTCTGGTTGAGAATTGGGCCGCTCCCAATGCTCAACAGGTGGCAGACGGTGGACCTTCTGCTGTTTATGGATCGCTTCCTCCTTTTGGCTATCTCCCGCACGTTCTTTTCTGTCACCTGATTCCCGGTCTCGATATTTCTTTTTCAGAGCGGGTCGGCAGCATATTAGGCGGCTTGGTGACAGTTTTTGCCGCTTTCAAGATCAGCGCTCTTGTCTTTGCCGGCAATCCTTTTTTGCGAGTGGCGCTGCCTCTGTGCGTCGCCCTCCACCCGCAATTGGTTTATGTCAATGCCTATTGCAATAGCGATTCCACAGCCTGCGCACTGGCATCATTATTGCTGCTTACCGGCATGATTCAGATATTCCGCGGCCCGCGCTTGCGCTATGCCGGATTGTCCGGCGCTTTATGCGCTTTCATTGCTCTCAGTAAATTTTCCGCTCTGGCGGTCGTGCCGGTCATCTTTTTTGCCATCCTGGCGGCCTCATATATTCATAGGATGACTGCCGCCCAGACATTATTTCGCCTCGGTCTAACTGCCGCCTCCGCGTGCCTCATTTGCCTGCCATGGTTTGCGCGCAATGCTGCTGTTTTTTCAGGCGACTGGCTTGGTACCAACACAATGAGGCAGACCTGGGCGACAACTTTCCATCGCTCGCTGGCATCGGTGAGTGTATTTTCTGTCTTGAAACAGAAGGTCTGGTGGCAACAATTGTTTTGCAGTTTTTGGGCCGTGTATGGATATCAAAAGCACTATTTGCCGGCTGCTTTCTACATTGGTTATCTGTTGTCGATTGTAATTGCGGTGGCAGGCACTTTCACGAAAATTTCACAAAACATCAGAATGAAAACTATGCCGATTATCTTTTTCAGACGAGCTGACAATGATGCTGGAGAAAGTTTGAAACAACAAGCGGCCTGGCTCAGCTTGGGACTTTCAGCAACACTCAGTTGGGCCGGACTTTTGTATGCGGCTGTGAATAATTTGGGCGGGCCGCAAGGACGTTACCTATTCCCAAGTGAGATTGCTTTCCTGGCTATCATTCTTTACGGACTGACGGCACTCAGTGAGAAGTGGGGCAGATGGCTGGTTTTCGCCTTTATTGGTGTAAATGCAATTACGCTTTTTTATTCAATGATCTTGTTATATTCGATGTTTGGTGTGAGGGTGAAACCTTACTGATCGAATAAAAAATATTGATACCGGCCTCATGCACTTGGGAATGAATTTGGTGAATGGAATGATCAGAGATCAAATTTTTCGGCGTCCAGTCTGCCGACATGGGTTCGGGGCTGCGCGGAATTTCGGATTTCCGAAAACGCTACCTGTTTCCACAGTCAAATATCAATTCGACCCAACCAAAACAGTAGCGCCGTAAAAGTTAAATCAAGCAGCCCTCGACAGCGAACGCGATAGCGTTCGCTGTCGCTTACCAACTAGATGGCGAACGCGATAGCGTTCGCTGTCGCTTACCAACTAGATGGCGAACGCGATAGCGTTCGCTGTCGCTTACTAACTCTATAAATTCAAATCTTTGCGCACTTTGCGTGGATTTTGCCAGCCCATCTCGTCGATGGCAGTGTCGAAATCGACGCGGCTGCGGCAGCAATAGTTCAGCACGATGATAGCCTGTTCCAGTTTCATCAAGGTTGCGTCGATTAGCGGTCTGACGATGTCTGCGGCTTCGAATGTGTTTCGGTCGAATTTGCCTGCCGAGATGAGAATATCGACAATGTCACCGCCGTGCTTGCGCAGCACTGTTTGTGCAGTTTGAATATCGGTGTCGTTGATGATTCCGGCTTTCTTCAAAAGATCGAAGGCATTGCGAATTTTTTGAATTTCCTCAGCTGACTTCTGACCCTTCTTAACAGCTGCTGCCGGTTTGTCATTTTCTGCAGTGGCTGCAGTCGATGGGGGCGGGGATTGAGGTTTTGGTAGTGGCGCCGCTGGTGACTGCTTCGCTTTGTCGCGCATTTTTTCCAGAACATCGCCGGTCAGGTAGGCATCGATTTTGGAACCTTCGCCGTGGAATCGTTCCAGTGCGGCAGGGGCGATTTCAGGATCTAATTTGCCGTCATCAACCATGCCCTGAATTTTCAATGCCGCTTCCAGAGTCGCCTGTTTAATCAAATGTGCATTGAGTAGCAATGTTCCTACATCAAGTGTCTGAGTCTTCGAGATCAGGCTCATGTCAAGGCGCTTGAAGACGCCACTGTCGCCAACAAGTGGGGTGAGTGACGTGTTAGAGGGAGCAGGCGGCGGGGGCACCTGGGCCGGAAGTGCGCCGGAAGCCATACCCGGAGCCATTCCCGGTGCCATTCCTGGCGCCATGCCGGGGGCCATACCGGGAGCCATTCCCTGTTGCATCCAGGCATTGGGATCGCCGGGCATTCCGGGCATTCCGGGCATCATTCCCGGCATGGGCGGATACATTTGTTGCGGCATTGGATATCCGGGCATGGGATAGCCTGGCATGGGCGGCGGATACATCTGCTGGGGCATTGCATACCCGGGTGGCGGATAATTGCCATAGGGACTTTGTTGATAGGCAGGCATGGGCGCTTGAGTGAATTCCGCACTCGGTGGGGGCGGGGGCGGGGGCGGATAAACAGGCTGCGGAGGCGGTGTAACCTCCATTCTCTGGCTCTCTTTTGCTTTTAGAGAATCAGGAATCTTGGCACCGTCTGAATCGACAGCCGACATCGCCGCCATGTCATATAAAAGTTGTAAATCGGCAGACCCGAAAGGCTTACTCCAGTGCATTTTCGAGTCCTCACCCGCCTGCTCATACAGAGACCAGACCGGCAAGTCGGCTCCGTCTTCCCATTGGCAAGTGAGAGTGAACATCTGTCCTGGCTTCTTTGTCCGCCAGGGTATCTCAACCAGGCAGCCACGCCGGGTCTTCGACTCGGAAAAGGCCAGATCAATCATGTGGAAAGGCGGCAGCTGGCTTTGGATATCCAGTCGAAGACGGTTGCCGGTCTTAGGAGGTGGTTGAGATTGCATAAGACTCTTCTAGGTGTTGCCTTTTTCTATATGCCCTATAGGTTTTGATTATGACATTAGCTGTAAATTCGATGTCCCATTCAGTTTGGTAATTTGAATGTGAGCCGGAAACATCTCCTTTATGTCGCTCATATGCGTAATTACGAGGATTCTTGCAAAGTCGCTTTGGATGGATTGAATCGCTTTGACAAGGCGGTCGCGGCTGACCTCGTCCTGGGAGCCAAAGCCTTCGTCGATAATCAAAGTCTCTAGTTTGGCGCCCGATCGCCGGGCAAGCAGCCTGGACAAGGCTACACGGACGGCGAAATTTACCTTAAAAGCTTCGCCGCCGCTATAAAGTTCGTAACTTCTGGTGCCCACTTCATCGGCAATCATCAGGTCCAGAGTTTCCACCATCGAGCCGGCCTTGGTCTTTTGCTGGGTGACCAGCGCCACATGCATGCGGTTATCGGACAGTCTGGAGAGAATCCGATTGGCATCGCCTTCGATTTCAGGCACGGCATTCTCGATAATCACTGCCTGAATACCTTTACGCCCGAAGGACTCAGACAGAAAGAGGTAGTCATCGATGTCGGCGTCCAGGTCTTTCAGTTCGCGCCGGCGGTCGAACATCTGAGCAATTTCCCTGTCCAGCGCTTCCAGGCGAGCCTGCGAAATGGCGCAGCGGTTGGAGACTTGCTCTTTTTCACGGCGCAAAAGATCCAGCTCCGGCTTCACCGTTTCGAGGGCCTCTAAGCTTTCCGGCAATTTTTCTACTTGCTCTTGAAACGCCTGCAGTGCTCCTTTTGATTGTTCGAGTTGCTGTTCTTTGGCTGACTTCAAGCTCAGGCATTCCTCGAGATTTTTCTTCAAGAGCGGTTTGTCTTCAAGGGCTCGCTTCAGCTCTCTGACTTGATCGAGAGCAGGCGCCAATTGCTCCAACTCAGCCCTCATGGCCAGATGTTCGTCGCGATTGTATTTCAATTCGTCGAGCTTTTCCTTGACGGCTTTCAGCGCCTCTCTTGCCTCAATGCCGTAAGTTTCGCCCCGCAATTCGGCATTTAGTTTGGCCAGCTCTTCCTGCCTGACCGGCAGCTCGATATCCAGCTCTTTGAGGTCGGCAAGGTCACGCTTCATCTGGTTGTATCTGGATTCGATATGACGCTGTGCACGTACCTGTCCTTTCAGGCTGGAATAGGAGATCGGGTCGAAATCCAGCTTATGAATCTCGGCCTTGACCGCCACCAGAGATTCCCTTTCCACCTGTGCGTAGTCGCTGTCTTGCAGTTGCTTTTTCAGCGTTTCCAGTTCGTTTTTTACTGATTGAAAGTTTTGATCGGCTCTTTCGACGGCGATTCTTCTTTCGTTCAATTGTCCGATGCGCTTGTCCAACTCCTTGCGATTTTCCAACTGCTTTTTCAGTTCGACATACTTTCTGCGCAGGTCGCCGCGCTCCGTTTCCAGTTTCCCCTTGCGGTTTCTGGTCTCGGCGATTTCACTGTCGAGATCTTCATTTTGTTTGAGATATCGAGTGATCACCGCTTTTCGATCCACAATTGGTGCGCAACAAAGCGGGCAGACCGAGCTGTGTTCGTGTTCTTCAAGCTCTTTTATTTTGTCCAGATTTTCTTTTTGCCGGCCGCCTAAAGAAGAAACATGAGCCTCAAGCGCTTCGATTTCCGACTTGATTTCCAGTCCACGTTGTTCGACGATATCGAACTCAACCTCCAGCGCATCGAGGTGATTTGACTCCTTTTCGACGGCATGGTGCTGCTCGTCGAGGCTTTCTTTGCTGGTCAGAATTGATGCCAATTCCGTTTGTTGAGATTCTTTTTGAGAGACTTTCGCTTCCAGCCTGATCTTCTCTTCGGTCATTTGAGCGCTCAATTCCAGGGCGCGTTCGTTGAGCCGGGTGTGGGCTTCTTGATTCTTGGATTGCTCTGCTTCCTTTGTGGAAAGTTCGCGAAACTCTTCGAATTGTTTTTGTACTTTCTGCCAATCCTGGGTTTCGGCGCTCAGTTTCTTGTGACGCTTTTCCAGGTCATTGAGCCGACCTTCAACGTTTTCGACTTGCAATTCCAAACGACTGCGCAATTGAGCAAGCGTGGATTGCAGATCCATTCTTTTGGTGGTCAGCTCTTGCTGGCTTAGCGCCTTGCGCTCCATGTCCTCGATGCCGGCTCGCAGCTTTTCATAACTTTCAGCTTTCTTTTCGATGACGGGCGACTGGCCGACCAAATTGGCAATTGCATCAAGCTTGCCTGACAGCACTGCCCTTTGCTCTTCCAGCCCTGACAGAGCGGTGATCAATTCTTCTATCTGCGCCTCAGTCGATTCCATTTTCTGTTTGTTTAAAGTGAGCGCTTGCACTTGATCGCTCAGGTGTCTGGCTGACTCTTCTCTGTCCAGCAGTCTTTGTATGAGCTCGTCCAGTTCTGCCTTAGCCGAAATCAAGTCTGCATCAGCCTCTTGCCTTTGAGTCTCAGCTTCCGGCAAGCGCGAAAGAGCCACTTCCATGGCTTCTCTCTTTACCTTCAAGGTGCGCGCATGATCGCGGGCTTGATCTTTCAATTTCTCAAAATAAGAAAGCCCGAGGATTTCTCCAAGCACTTGTTTTCGATCCGATGCGGCCCTGGTTGTGAATTCATCGGCTTTGCCTTGACGCAGATAGGCGCTGTTGATGAAAGTGTCGTAGTCCATGCGCAGCAATTCTGAGATGTGCTTCTGCGTGTCTTTTATGCTGTTGCCGGTCAAACTGCGCCAGAGGTCGTTGCCCCCCGGCGCTTGCGCCTCGACATGTTTGTGTCCATTGCCATACCCATTGCCATGACCGTTTGCGGCGTTTGCTCCTTCAGCTTCGTCGCTTTCTTGCGGACTGGACAGAATCTGAAACTCCAGAGTGCCTTTGGATGTGGTTTTTCCGCCTGATTTGCCGCCGCCTTTAATGCGCTGGCGGCGGACTCGATAAATGCGATTTTCGTGCTGGAAGGTCAGGTCTACCCAGGTCTCTTTCTCTCCGATGCGCATCAGTTCGTCCGACGATGCGCGCGCCGACTCCCAGAGCGCCCAGGTCACCGCATCGAGGATGGCCGATTTGCCGGCGCCGTTTTGTCCGGAAAGGCACGCCACAGGCACAGTCGTAAGATCGAGCGTGGCGTCTGCGTAGCTCATGAAATTATGCAGAGTGATGGAGATGATGATCATCCTGGACTTTTACCTGCACTGTAAGCTATTAACCGGCGCCGATGCGGATCTGCGCCCGACAAACCGAGTCAGCTGGCAGTCAAGCCGAGTGCGAAATCCTCAACTTCTGATTCTATCCGATAAAAACTCATGATTGATCTTAAGGTTCTTAGATAACTGGCATAATCAAGAAGGTGTTTTTATTGAACCTGAGACTCAGTGGAGGACAGCGTGCCGGGTTCCGGTCGAAAAGCAGTTGAGCGCTACCTCCTCTTGAGTTTTGCTCTTTCAGGCGCTGCTGCGCTTATCGCCCAAAACGTATGGCAGCGCGAACTGATGCGTCTTGTCGGTGCGACGACACCGGCAGCCGCGGTCGTATATGCCGGTGTTATGGCCGGACTGGGTGCCGGGGCGCTGCTTGGCAATGCCATATTGACGCGCGGCGGCGGGTTATTCGAAGGCATCAATCCATTCAGATTTTTTGCTTTGCTGGAGGCGGTCACATGCGCGTTGGCAATTGCTTATGCGTTCATTTTTTCCAATGGATTGCTTATGCAAATTCCTTTTCTGGCAGACGAAACCAATAGACTGGCGCTGGCCTTTGTCATGGTTGCCCTGCCCTCTTTGTCCATGGGAATGACATGGCCTGCGGCAGTAAGTGCCGCTGAAAATGTGGCTCTGGATGTGGATGCCTTAAGTATGGGTCTCTATGCCGCCAATATATTTGGAGCGGTGGCTGGTGCTGCATTTGGTGCTTTCTATTTGATTCCCAAATGCGGGTTGTCTTTTTCTCTTTGCACTGCCGGCGGGTTGAACTTAGTGGCGGGAGCATCTGCCATTGTCCTGTCTCTGGCAGCAGTAAAACTGATTTGTCCTCGCAATCCCATTGATATTGCTGCTTCCAGCGCTGAGGACTCAGTGATGCCGCAATTCGATTGTTTGCTGGTCTTCCTTTCTGCTGCTTGCACCCTTTCTCTGGAAGTTATTTTCACGCGTTTTTTCACTCTCACTCTGGGTTCTTCGGTTTACAGCGTGGCAGTGGTTTTGATCGGTGTTCTCATCGGCATGTATATCTCCGCACACATGGGCTGCATAAGTGCAGTCGTCGCTAAAAAAGGCACGGCGGTGGCCGCATTGCCTGCCCCATCTTTCTCGGCAAAAGCTGCTTGCCTGGCGGCGCTTATCGTTTTTGCCGAAGCCTGTTTGCTGAATAGGCTGCCCGATCTTGTCCTTTATTTATCTCAGCTCGCTTCGTCCTTTAACTTCCGTGATCTGCCTCTGCTCAGGACATTTTTAGTGCCGCGGGTGTTTTTATGCCAGTGGTTGGTGATCCTTCCGATTGCATTGACGAGTGCAATTTTTCCTATTGTTTTGAAAAATAGTCTCAAGGAAGTAAATTCCAAAATTGCCCGAGCCGGTTGGCTATACAGTGCCAGTGCTCTGGGAGCGGTTATTGGCTCTCTGGCTACCGGACTTTATCTGATACCGACTTTGGGCGAAAGTTATGAAAGCGGATTGCTGGCCGGCTTGATTGTTGTTTCCGGAATATGTTTGCTTATCGCTGCGCTTGTTGCCTCGCACCATGTTTCCATTGCCGTCCACAAAGATAAAAGCGCTGGAATGGTTTTTCTCAGCTCTGCAGCCATCATCGGTCTGGTTGCCACTTTGTATCCGCCGCATGCCGACACGTTTTTGTTGTCTCAGGGACTGGGATTTTTGCCTGTGGAAAATCAGATCGCTGCAGATCAGTTGCGCGCGTCAATCGAAAAGGAACGAAAAAACTCATCGATTATTTTTTACCGTGAGGGATTAAACACGACAGTCACTGTTCAAGATATGCCGGGCAACAATGTGCGCGTTCTTAAAAATGATGGGAAAGTGGAGGCGGCCATCCCTCGAAATCTGGCTCTCAGCGCGCCGACTAGTGATTATCCTACTCAGATTCTTTTGGCCTGTCTGCCCTATGTTTTATCCAGACAAGATAAGAACAACACTCTTGTAATTGGCTGTGGCAGTGGTGCCACATATGGTGCGCTGGCAGAACAGAAAAATGTGTCTGCTTTGACTGTGGCAGAGATCGAAAAGGCAGTCTTCGAGGCCAGCCGATTATTTCTCCTTGCAGAAAAAAAGGCGGAGCGCGCCGATATTGCCAAGCTGGTTTGCGATGCCCGAAGCCAACTTGCCTTTTCTCCGCAAACCTATGATTTGATCGTCTCTCAACCGGCCGAGCCCTGGGTGAATGGTGCCGGCGACCTCTATACAAAAGAGTTTTTCAAGCTTGTGTCGGCGCGGCTGAGTGATAAAGGTGTTTTTTGCCAGTGGTTGCAACTTTATGCAATCGACGAAAAGACCTTGCTTGTGCTGTTGAACACCATGCAAAGCGTATTTCCTTCCACGTATGTTTTTCACCCGCACGGCGCCGGCGAAATCCTGATCGTTTGTTTCCCCTCAAAATCTTTCGATCAAAAACAATACGGCCAGCAGATGAGAGCAATTGGAGAGGATGCAAAACTAGATCTGGAACGCATCAAGCTGGCAATGGCAGAGACAGCCCTGGCTGCAAAACTGCATTACTGTCATATTATGTCCAGCGCCGACCTTCTTTCCATGCTTGTGCTGACGCCTCAATCACTGGATGAGCTGCTCTGGAAAAAGCTGGGCACTGAAAGAATTTTATTCAATACGGACGACAATCTGGTAAGCGAATACTCTTTGCCTTATCAGCTTCTCGGTAAAGACGATCGCATCGAGAAAAATCTCGAGCTTCTGCATTCAAGCCGATCCAACTTGCTCAGCTGTCTGCAGAGCGATGCAGGTGACGCGCAAAAGAGAGCGGAGTATATCGATCGAGTTGCCCTTTCCATGGCTGGTTTTTCGCAAAAGCACCCGGGTGAGGGATTGGATGATGCTGCTCTGGCTGCTGCCTATGAAGCATGGACGCTTTGCCAGTCGCCGGCTACGGCTGCCGCCTGCGATGTTGTCGCTTATATGACCGGACGTTTTGCTACAGATACGGAGCTGGATAAAACGCCTTCTGCCATCGATTCCCTGACTCCAGCTCAATGTTTTTGGGTCGGCCAGGCTCTTGCCCTCAAGGGACAGAGGGAGAAAGCAAAGGAGGTCTTCAGCCGGGGCATCCAGGCGGACGGCCCGCAAAAGCAAGAGTTGTCCGAATTATTGAAGAAGTGGGGCGGAAAAAACTGACCGCCTGGCGAAGCAAAGTAAAGAAAGTAATGGGGTGTCAAGATGATCGTATTGACAGATCGGGGTAAAATAAGCGCTAGGCTTAAGAACTGGGTGCGGTAAGCCAATGAGCTATCGACTGCTGCTAATTGAAGACAGCCCGACGCAACTTCTTACAATAAGAAGAAATCTTGAGGCGGAAGGCTACACGATTCTTGAGGCGCGAAACGGCGCTGAGGGACTGGTACGCGCTTACAATGAACTGCCCGACTTAATCATCTCTGATGTGGTCATGACAGGCATCAATGGATATCAGCTCTGCCGGCTGGTCAAAAACGATTCTGAATTGTCCGATACGCCGGTGATTCTCTTGACTAAGTTGGACGGCTCCATCGACCGTTTTTGGGGGCTGAAATCCGGCGCCGACAGATACATTCCCAAAGAGCCTGGATTCCAGAATCTGATTCTGGCCATAAGAGAGATCCTGGCGGAGTCGAAAGTGCAACCGAGATTGAGAATCCTTCCCGATTCTTCTCGCGCACCGGCACCCGAGGAAATCAACGGCAGGCTCAACCAGCTTTTGGAGCGGCTTCTCTTTGAAGCGACTATAATCGATGAAGTGCGCAGAATTGGAGAAGATCTTCTCGATCTTGATTTGATTACCGAAAAATTGTTCGCACTGTTGTCTTCGATTTTGAACTATCAATCCTGCGCAGTTGTCGTCAATCAGGGCGCTTTTTCCAGTCTGCAATTGGATTTGAACGATGAGACTCAAGAAAGCACCGTTAAGTCCTATGTTTCTAAATTGTCGCTGCAGTTGGGATTGCCTCCCCTGCGCGAAGAAGGAATCAAAGGCGGTGGCTTGATTGAAAACGCGCTTACGCAGCCGATTGACATGACAGGACTGCGCCTGGGATTGCTGATTGTCATTCCCTATCCTAACCAATCTTATAAGCCCGGCGACCAAAAGGTCGTCAGACTGATTGCAGAGCAATTGTCAATTGTGCTGCGCTTGTTCCGCTCTCACCAGCAGAGAGAAGGCTCCGTACTCTCGAGTTAGAAGGCGCGATCCGATCGCTACATCGCTACGGTTTGCCCCTGTGATGGCGTCTGCCCAGCATTCTGCGTCTGCGGGCCAGAGGTGTTTCTTGAGCAGAAGCCGCTGCCTTATCATCACTGGCGGTGCCGTCTTCATCATCGTCGCTTTCTGCGTCTCCGCTTTCTTCGTCTTGAGCGCTGTTTTCTTGCGGCTGTTCTGCCGGTGCTGCAGTCTCTTCACTTTCAGATGAAGCCGGTTGCACATCCTCGTCTTTGCTTTCTTCCTCTGCATTGGATGGGGCGGGGGCAAATACTTCTATCTGCACTTCCTGGGCGGGGTCTTCTGCCACAGGCTGGGCGACCTCATGGTCAGTCTCATTTTCCTCAGCAGAAATCTGAATCTGATCAGTTGATGGTGCTTCAGCTGCGCTTTCCTCTTCTTGTGCTTCTTCCAATTCTTCCGCTTCTATAGGTATTTCTATAGGTTGCTCTTCTGCTGTAGTTTGGTGAGCGGCAGGGGCTTCCTCTACCTCATCGGCATCTTCCAGGGCGATTACGATGTGCGGGCGGCTGGTCGCTTGAGGGGCGGCCTGGTGGGGCTCTTCCTCAATAGCATCATGGGCCTCTACAAAGGAATCTGCAGAGTCGCTTGAGCTATGGGATGCGTCCTCAGGTTCTGCGGATTGGGCATACGCGGCCAACGATTTGCGGTCTATGTCGGCGGTGGCACTTCTTGAAGTTTCCAGTGCTTCTTCTTCCGGCACTTCAACGACAGCTTCCTCGCCAGTCACTTGCCCCGATGCTGAGCTGGACGATTGTTGTGTGTCGAGATTCAATTCGAAGGGATTTTTCAGGCGCTGCCAGCCGCCTGAAACACGCCTTTCTTTAGAACCTCCTGCTTCGCTGTCATCAAGTTGGGCCTGCTGCTGTTGCTGTTGCAATTGCAGCTGTTGCTGGCGCTTCTGCTGGGAAGGCACGATGAATTCATCATCTTCGACATCCCAGAGCGGTTTTCCGGATTCATTTTGCTCGTTTAAATCTTCTCTGTACTCTTCACCCAGAAATGAGTTCAGTTCGTCATCACTATCGGATTTTTGCGGCGGCTCAATTGCTTCGAGATCGAGATGTCTGCTGATGTCGACAATCGGCTCGCTTTCCTGGCTGGCGGTCGGCGCCTGCGGAGGTTGTGACTGCTGCCTCGCCTGCTCTTCATCTTCGGGTACACTCCAGTCCAGCTGATAATTGCTCGGCACCGCATTTGATATCACCAATTGGCGCTCCGCCGCTTCACCGCCTTCCTCTTCCTGTGCCGTTTCGTCTGGCTGCTGAGCCGCATCGGCATCGAGTTGGAAAGTACTGTGCAAGGGCGGCCTGAAGGCAGGAATTTTGTCGCGGGTTGTGGATTGTTCCTTCTTTGCATTACTGGCGCGTTTTGCTTCGCTCTCGACCGGCTCTTGTGCCGTTTCTGCTTGCGGTGACTGAGCTGAATTGGAAATATCATTTTCCGTCAAGGAGCGTTCAGACCATGCATAGGCGGGAATGCGCTCATGAGTGGCGTCAGTTTTTTCTCGAGCCCCGCCCAATTGGGCGTCCTGATTTGCCTCCGCCTGAGGAAAAGCCGCTTCCACCAGCTGAGCGCCGTCAGCATCTATGAGGGTGATATTGCCTTCGTCTTCATCCTCTTCGTCGTCTTGATCTTCATCGTCTGCATTTTCATCTTCGTCAACGAAGCCCTGGAATTCCGTTCCGCTGGTTTCCGCATCGACCAATCCGAGTTCGTCGCTGGGTGCGCTGTCTGCTTCAGACGGAGCCATAATTTCACCGTAGTTAACGGTGTTGTCGCCATCGTCGGCACTGATGGCACCGTCGCCCTCGGCAATGAAATTGTCTTCAGAAGGCATGGCCGCTTCCTGAGTGACTGTCCAGAGGGCCGGGCCGGCATCGACAGGTTTGAGCAAATCGTCTTTATAGCCGACGCCTTCGTAAGTGTCGGAGGCGACGTCCAAACCTAAGCCCAGATTTGGATCGACGGGCACCTCTTCGTGAGTGTTCTTTTTCTTGCGACCACCCTCTTTCGGCTCTTTATGTTCTTTCTGTTCTTTCTGTTCTTTATGCTCTTTATGCTCTTTAACTTCTTTGGACTCTTTATGCTCTTTGCCTTCCTTGGGTTCTTTCACCTCTGCCTGAGCAGCCTGAGCTGCCTGCGCACCGGCTTTGAGCAAGTCTTTCATCGTGGCGGGCGGAGCCGTTACATCGCCATCCTGGGCTCCGGAAAGGAGTTTATGCAACATCGACGGCGCTGGCTTTTCGCCATTGCCGCTGGAACGCGCTGATACCACATCCGGTGAGCCGGGAGGAAGCATTTGGGCCAGCAAATTAGAATGACTGGTCACTTGTTCGTCGGCTTTTGGCTGCAGTGGCGGCTGCGTATATACAGGGGCTTCAGTGGGGCGATTCAATTCCGCTTCCGCTTCGGCTTCAACTTCCTCCAGGTGATCGAGATCGGATTGCGTCACATATCCACGTTCGACAACTGTTTCTGAAACGCCCACACCGCTCGATTCAAGCTCTTCCATAGCCGCTTGATACTGGACTACCGTGATCAATCCTTTGCGCAAGAGCTTTTGTGCAAAGAGGACGGCCTCTAGCTGGTATTCCTCAATAAATCCTTGTTTGACAAGAAAACTGCCGAATTGCATTTCCGGCATGGCCTTGTGCATGTCGCAAGCGATTTCCAGCTCGGATGCTTCTAGAAGTCCAGCTACATTGAGCAATTCGCCGATCTTGAGGTGCAGCCTCTGGCCCAGTTCCCCTGGCTTTTTTTCATCCGGGGTCTGGGGCATGGACACGCCTCTGAGACCCATTGTTCTTAGATCGTAATCAGTCCTGGTAACCGGATCGGAAAGAATGTCATAGGCGATGCAGATGAATTTCAAATCGTAGAGCAACTTATTGCGTCTATCGATATCGGTTGAGACGGCCAGCTCACGATGAATTAGTCTGGTCAACTTATAAAATTGCGTGCGGACGCCTTCCATAGGCGACATCTGCGAGACGCCCAGGAGCGTATAAATGTCAGCAAGAGGTGACTCTTTGTCTGTCATTCGGATTCTATCTGCACCCTCACTTGTTTTCCCCGGGCTGCCTGTCGACCTGGTCCTGAAAGCCACCGGACCCGCAGGACCTGTAGTTATCTCGCCGGTTTGTTCTCCGGGCGAGGGGTCAATCCGTATTGGGCCGACAAACTCATTATGCCTTTCAGATGTTGTATTAAACACTTAATGTATTTTCTTATGCTCTTCCGGGTGCCTTGGCATCTAGCCATTAGCCCTCAACTTGAGGGCAGCCGATTTATGAGGGGATTGCGAATACAATTAACAGTCGAAGTTATCGGTCTTTCAGGAAAACACCGTGATTAAAGATAGCCTGCATGAAGCCCTGGAGCTAAACCGGGACGTTCTTTCCGCCCTTGATGCCGATAAATTCGAGAAGCTCAAAAGCTTTCTCAAGGCATTAATTGCTTACAACGAGCACACCAATCTGGTAGCCAGAACCGAGGCCGGCACGCTCATCGAACGTCACGTGCTCGATTCCCTGACGCTTTTGCCGATAATCAAGCGTTTGATGCCCGAGAAAAGACCGGTCACCCTGGTGGATGTCGGTGCTGGCGGTGGTTTTCCAGGCATCATTCTGGCCATTGCTTTGAGCGAGCTGACGGTTTCGTTAGTGGAGGCAACAGCCAAGAAGTGCAGATTTCTTGAGTCTGCCAGCGATCTGCTCAAATTGGACCATCCCCTCAAAGTTATAAATGGACGGGCTGAGGAATTAGGCACTCTTGCCGACTATCGCGGCGTCTTCGACCTGGCTACCGCGCGAGCAGTGGGCACAACCGCCCTTGTGGCTGAACTGCTTGTCCCGCTTGTGAAAGTAGGCGGATATGCCCTTGTCCAGAAGACCAAAAGCCAGCTCGATCAAGAGATGGCGGAGGCGGAAAAACGTCTCAAACAGATGGGTGCGGGCGTCGAAGAGATGGTCAACATCGAGCCCGGAAATGATGAAACGGAGCGTGTGGTATTGATCTTGAAGAAACATTCTCAGACGCCCGAGGGTTATCCCCGCCCCTGGTCGCGTATTAAGCGCAATTGAATGAGCCCGTCAGTCTAGCCGCCTGCCGGCGTCGCCCAGTTGGAAGGCTCGGTTCCGCCTGTCGCTGTCCACTCTTGAGCTTGCTCTTCTTCATCGGCAGCCGGCACCATCCAGCCTTCCGCCGAGGCCTGCACTTTGGCCTGGTCCGTGTCATTGTCGATGGAAAGTTCTAAGAGCCGCCTGCGGCTGCCGAACATATACTGGGCGCGATTGATCAAAGCAGTTACATCCAGGCATTCATGGGCGAAGATAATATTGTCCGGGTGTCTGTACCAGTCGTCGCCGGTGGGCACGATAATGTCGGCTATCAGGTCTCCTACTTGCAGATATGTAGGCAGTCGGGAGGCGCGGGGCGGCCAATTCAGTGTATAGATCTTGGTATCGAAGCCCAGGCACTCGACTCTGCCCAAATGCATCGAAGTTTGCTCTTCAATTGTGAAGCCTGCTTCCTCGTAGGCGCGCAACTCTTCGTGCCAAAACTCCCGCAATACTTCTTGCAGCGTGACCATATGCGGCTCCAGGCGCCACATTTCAGTAGTCGGCATGTAAGAAAGCGAAGGTATGAATTCCCAGCTCTCTTCGCCGTATATGACATCGAATTGATGCGTATATGCATACGACGTCATTAATACGCTCAGCCAGATAGCGTTGTCGCGATAGACCTTGGCGTAGCTTTTCTTGAACCAGTCTTGCCAATCATCGAAAGAATCATATTGACCGGAGCGCTTGTTGAGCCCGTCACGCCACTCTCTTTCATCAGGTGTCGTGTCTTCGGCATGGAAAAACTCGGCCCAATAGGCTGTCACGACAGCCTGCTCGAGGAGCAAAGGCTCAGTGCGCCCGACTTGCTGCTGCCAGAGAGTCTGGACGGCTTTGAGCGTCTCTTCGCAGCGCGAATAGGGGTTCGAATCTTTCAGATCAGGACGGTGCCTGACCCAATCAATGCCTGCTCGAATTAAGAATGCTGGATGCATAGTCAATAAGACTATATCAACTGTCCAGGCACTTGGTATCTCGGCCGGGCGCCTGTCACCCAATCGTTGTCCCGGTGCGCTTCAGCGCGCCCGAGAAACTTTGCGTTTCTTAAGTTTAGTCTTTATTCGCTTTGTGCCTGGCAACTGGATATTACCGTCAGGTCCGGATTGTGGGACCACTCCATCAAAGAGCCGTCATAAACCGGCAGCACGTCGCCTGTTGCCAGTTCATAAATCAAGGAGAAGGCCGCTGCCCGGACACCGACTTCGCAATACGAAGCCCTAATATTGCCGGCTGCGCCCTCGGATTCTAAGAGGTTCAAAAACTCTTTTTTGCCGATGAAACGCCCGTCCTCGGCAAAAAGGCGGTCGTACCAGATGTTTACCGATCTGGGGATATGGCCCATGCGAGGCTGATAGTCATAGAGCCTGCCTTCATATTCCAAAGGCGATCGCGTGTCGACGAGTAGTGGCTCGGTGCCGTGGCTTTCATCCAGTAATTTTTTCACTGACGAGAGTTCGATTCTTCTTTCTTTTTGCAGATTGACCTTGAATTTTATTTTTTCGAAAGAAGATTTTTGGTTGGCAAGACTCGCTTCTTTTGAAACCGCCCCTCCGGAATTTAGCCAGCAATTGTAGCCACCGTCTAGGATAAACACCTTTTCCAGTCCGAAGAAAAGCAGCATCCAGGCCACTCGGCCCTCACGTCCTTTGGAGGCTATGCCGGACGAGTAGACGACAACGGTACCGCCATTGGTGACACCGAGCTGGCCAAGTGTGTTTTCAATTCTTTCGATCGAATCGACATCGAGATTGCCCCAATAGCCCGGTTCAAACAACGTAGACTTGGCTGTTGACGGCGCTTTCGAACACCATTCAAACCACTGATTGGAGATGGCGCCTTCGATATGACCTTGTGAATACTCGAGCTCTTCTCTGGTGTCCAGAAGGACGACATTCTTTTGACCGGCCAAAAGCTCTTTCAATTCCTGTGCATCAATTAGCTTGATTGCTTGTTTCATAGTCGCTTATTTGGATGCCCTGGCGGCCGCCGGTTTCAGGGGTTGGCGGTCGGTTTTTGAAATCAAATTTTGGAAGGCGGCAATGTTGGCTTCAAATTGAGGAATCTTTTCCAGGTCATCCAAACTGGCATCCAATCTCTGGCTCCAATTGGCGTCGCCGCCCAGACCGGGCTCATTGAATCTTTGACTGGTGCCCAGCAAGTCGGTGATCATCAAAAGAGCCAACCAACAGGGGCTTTCCATCAGGGTTTTTAAAAACGTTTTGTGCAGCTCGGGCGTGAATTCCAGGGGCGGATTTTCCTCGTCCAGAGAAAGAAAACGCATCAAGCGTTGCACTTCTTTCCACCCTTCGTCACCATCCGGTCCGTGCCACCATTCCACTAATCGATCGTAATAGGCCTTGAGCGGTTCATGATCGTGAGTGCCGTAGGTGCCCAGACTGAGAGGCTCCATGCCTTCGCTTGGTTTGAAGGAGCGATCGGTTTCGTCACGCTCGAAAATCGGAATGGCAAATCCGGCCATGCCCAGAGATTTCAGAAGTGGGCGGACATATTTAGGTACACAACCGAGATCTTCTGCAACGATCCAGGCGTTGCCTGATGCTTCCATGATCACTTCCAGAAGCGCTTTACCTTCTTTCTCGTTCAGTTTTGCATCTTCAGGTTTGTCGTCCGAACGCGGCAGGAACTGAGGTAAACGGTTGCCTGTTTTCTCTTTTGCTTCCTTTTCTGTCAGTTCGGTAAACTCCCAATTGCGCTCGGGAATCCATGGAAATGAATAGATGCGGAAAAATCCCAGCACATGATCGATGCGGAAGTCGTGAAAAATCGTCGTGCATTTGCCGACCCGCTGGCGCCACCACTGGTAGTTGTCGGCTTTGTGCTTCTTCCAGGCGTAGAGTGGAATACCCCAGTTCTGGCCCCACTTCTGGGTAAACGGATCGCCCTGAAAGTAGGCCTCCGGTGGTGCCCCGCCTGACCAGTCCAGATCGAAGAGATCTCTTTGCGCCCAGACATCGGCGCTGTATCGACCGACACCAAATGGAATATCGCCCATCAGGCGGACGTTGTGCTCGTCGGCATAGCTTCTTACTGAATGCCATTGCTCGAAGGCCTGCCACTGAACGAATTCGTAATAGCTGATCAGTCGCTCGAATTCTGCCTTTTCAGGGCTTTTTGCGATCCAGGCAATCGCCTGTTTGGGATCTCTGAACTCTTCTTGCCAGTCCGTCCAGACGCTGCTGCCCGCATGTTTGTCGACGAGCGTTCTGAAAAGCGCATATGGTATCAGCCAGCGTTCGTTGGCTTTGCGAAATTCAGCAAAGCGTTTTACATCCGCCGCATTCTTTTCGTCCCGTTTGAATGCATCGAAAGCTATTCTCAAGAGCGCATGTTTGAGCGCTTTTACCTCGTCGTATTTGACCGCACCCTGATCGAGCCTCTGGCGCACTGCCTCTGTCACTACCGAATGAAAATCCGGTTCGCTCAACCATGGTAGCGCCTGTGGTGCCACCGTCATGAGCGTCGGATCGAGTGCGACAGAACTGATCGCTGAATACGGACTGTGATCTCCGCCGGTTTCATTTATAGGCAGCGTCTGCAGCATGCCGATATTGTGGCGGGCGCAGAAATCGATCGCCTCTTTTACCGCGGTGGTGTCTCCCACTCCCAGGTCATTCTTGTGCCTCATGGCGAATACCGGGATCAGCACTCCTGCCAGTTTTTTTGTCGGGTCTATTCTCATGTCGGCAATCTCATCTCGGCAGTCTCACAGTGGAATTCACGTTTCAAACACCCAGCCGTGCAAAAACGACATCTATGTTTTTCAGGTACTGTTTAGGATCGAAACAGGCGGCAATTTCCTCTTTGTGCAAATGTTTCGTCACTGAAGGATCGTTGGCAAGATTGTCTTTGAAGCTGCCGTCGTCGGAATTCCATGCCTTCATGGCATTGCTCTGCACGAGCTTATAAGCATCTTCTCTGCTCAGCCCTTTCTCGATCAATTTGAGCATGACCGCTTGTGAGAAAATCACCCCGCCGAATACATCGAGGTTGCGAGCCATGTTTTTCTCATATACGACCAGCCCGCTCATTATTTTTGTAAAGCGTGCCAGCATATAATCCAGCAATATTGTCGAATCGGGAATGATCACTCGTTCAACCGATGAATGGCTGATGTCGCGCTCGTGCCAGAGGGCAATGTTTTCCAGAGCGGCCATGGCATTGCCGCGCAAAATGCGGGCCAGGCCGGTGATGTTTTCCGAACCGACCGGATTGCGTTTGTGCGGCATCGCCGAAGATCCTTTCTGCCCTTGCGAGAAAGGTTCTTCAACCTCGAGCACGTCGGTGCGCTGCAGATGCCTGATTTCAGTGGCAAATTTTTCTAAAGAAGAGCCTATTAATGCCAGAGTGAAAAGGTAGTGAGCATGTCTGTCTCGCTGGATAATTTGCGTGGAAATTTTGGCCGGGGTCAAATCCAGGATTGCGCAGGTTAGTTTTTCAACTTCCGGCGAAATGTTTGAAAATGTACCGACCGGGCCGCTGATCATACCCACCGAGATGCCTTCAATTGCATCGTCCAGTCGTTTTTGATGGCGCCTTACTTCTTCCAGCCAGACGCCGATTTTGAAGCCAAAAGTAAGCGGCTCGGCATGGATGCCATGCGATCGCCCGATTTGCACGGTGCCCCTGTGTTTGCGAACTTGCTCTAAGAGCGCGTCATGCAACTGATTAAGCTCGTGTTTGATGAGCAGGCCGGCGCGCTTCATATTGATGGCCAGGGCAGTATCGATTACATCAGAGCTGGTCAAGCCCAGGTGGATAAAGCGAGAATTTTCTCCGACGTTTTCATTGACATTTGTAAGGAAGGCGATGACGTCGTGCTTTACCTCTTCCTCAATCTCTTTGATTCTCTCGACATCGAATTTTGCTTTCGCCTTGATGTCCTTGAGAGCTGCCTCCGGAATCACGCCCAGCTTCACCTGTGCTTCGCAAACTGCAATCTCGACTTCAAGCCAGGTCTGAAACTTAGACTGCTCCGACCAGAGAGCGCCCATCTCTTTGCGAGTGTAACGATCAATCAATGCGAAAACCTCGCCTTTTCGCCTTTGCAGGCCTTTGTGGGAAACGCACCTATTTTACGACGTCGCTCCTTTTGCCGCACGGCGCCATTGCTTTCAGTTAAGTTGAATCATCTTTAGAACAGGCAAGGCCGATGCAAGCGCCCTGGAGCTCGGTTGTCAGTATAAATTTGCGTTTTCAGACGTTGCCTTCTGGCAATCTAAATCAGCGGTCCGGGATAACGATTTGCCAACCGCGCTAGAATAGCGGCTGTTTCGCCTGGCAATCTGGAGATTAAATCGAATGTCCTCTCTTACTAACGGTCGGGTACTTTTGCCGGTTGATGTCACTCACCCGACCAAGGACCTGGCCGACAGACTCGAGCAAATCATGCCTCTGACCGGCTTGAAAGCGCATTTACTTTCTGTGCAAGAGGTATTGCCCTCCTACGAGCGCTTGCTGTCCACAGTGGCGGACTTTCCGGAAGATGTCTCTCACAAATTCGAGGACAAGGCTAAGAAGGTTCTGGAGACCCTTGCCGTAACGCTTAAAGATAAGGGCGCCGAAGTTTCGCAAGAACAGGTGTCGGGTCCAGCTGCATCAATGATTGAAAAGGTTGCTAAAGACGAGAATTATACTTTCACCGCATTGGCTCCCGGTTCGCATTCGAAGGTAGAACTGTTCTTCCTGGGCTCGACCACGCTTCGTGTCGCCAAACGCTGCCCGGGCATGGTCCTTGTTTTGCGCAATGCGCAAGAGACCTGTCCGGTTGAAACGGTTGTCTTCGGGCTGGATGGTTCTGAAAATTCCAAGGCGGCCATGGCCGAGGCGATCAAAACATTCAAGCTGGCCGAGCGCGCCGTCCAAATAGTGCTATGCAGTGTGTCGTTTGTACCGACAGCTCTTACATTTGTATCACCGGTGGAATTTATCGCAGCCATTGAATCAAATGCCAATTTGGCTGCCGAAACCATACTTGCCGATGCTGAGAAAGCAGCAAGCGATCTCGGCGTCAAGCAAGAGAATATTGAATTGATGATGAGGCACGGCGATCCAACCAACGAACTATTGCAGGCGGCTAAAGCGCGAAAGGCTGGTTTGCTGGTCATCGGCGCCCGGGGACACAATGCCGTCGAACATTTTTTCCTGGGCAGCGTCTCACAGCGGGCCATCATGCACGCACCGTGTCCGGTGGCAGTGGTGAGAATCTGACGCAGCCGGACGAAGAATTTCCGTAAGAGACCATAAAAGTGAATTTGCAAAGAAATCTGGCTTATACATTTAGTTCTGTTCTTTGTGCTCTGGCATTTTCTCTGGCTTGCGTCGAGCCCTGTACCGCCCAGGAAGGCATGGCTGCAGAACAGGCCAAAGAAAGACAAGAGCTCGAAGATATGCGCGGCGAAGTGGGAGACATCAAAGCCACCATAAATGATGCCATGCGTCAGGTCACCGAACTGAATAATCAGATGAAAAACCAGACCTTCAAAGAGGTCCATCTGTTTGCCAAAGAATCTACGGTAAAAGTCGCATCCGATGTGCAAATCGCCGCTCTTACCTACAATGGAAAACTGCCCGGTCCCGAACTCAGGTTTGTGCAGGGCGACCGCGTTCGCCTGGTCTTGCATAATCAATTGAAGTATCCGACCAGCCTGCATTTCCATGGCATGATTCTGCCCGGATCAGTGGACGGGCTGCCCCGCCCTGACTCAGGAATAGTCAAAGCCGGTGCCACATATGCCTACCAATTTATTGCCAACCAGCCGGGCACTTTCTGGTATCACCCGCAGATAATCCACGGCGATCAAAAAGCAAAAGGATTATTCGGCGCACTGGTCATCGATCCCAAAGTAAACCAAGGGCAGCGAGCGGATACTCCGGACAAGGATGTGGTTTTGATTATCGGTGACATCAAAACCGAGTTCCGCAGCAGGGAAGGAAAACAGACTGCACCTGCCAAACCAGGCAGTGAAACAAAAGGTGAGGCAAAACCTTCTGCCAGAGCCGACGCGGCCAGTGAATTGCTGACCAATTCGGCAATGCGCTTATATGGCGCTGTCGCCACGGGTGATAAGAGACCTGATGCGGCCAACTTCTATTTGATGAACGGCAAAAGTGCACCATTGGCGCCACCGATTGATGTGCGCCGGGGACAGAAAGTCCGGCTGCGCATAATCAACAGCGGACATTCTGCTGTGCCGTTGCATTTGAGTGGACATCGTTTTGAAGTCCTGGCCAGAGACGGCAGCGATTTGTTGGAGCCCAGAGTCTACCGGGACACCGTCACGGTCTCGCCCGGCGAGAGAGTCGACTTGGAATTTACCGCCGACAATCCCGGGCTCTGGGCTCTGGCATCGGAAGTCTTCGAGCAGGCGTCGCGCGAAGGAAGAACTCCTGGCGGTATAGCCTGCATCGTACGCTATACCGACATCGTAGAACCGGCCCTGCAGAATCCCCAATAAGCCATTGCCGGCAAATCTGTAAAAACTCAAATCACTAAGCGCAGCCTCTGTTTTTGGCGCTTGGCAATTCGTCGCCAGCCCTGGCTGCTTTTAGTTGCTGCTGGTCGGTTATCTGCCGTCTCTCAGTTGCTCGAGCCGCAGTTGCACTTTTTCTCTCGGCAATCCGGTATGTTGGCAGAAAGCGCTCCATCCGACTTCGATCACTTCCTCCCAGTGGCGAAAGAAAATGTCGGTGTTGAGATAGCCTTCGCCAAGCTCAAAGGAATAGTCGGCAAGAATTGCTTTGGCCATGTCGTGCTGAATCATGTGCTGCAGATCGAACCACTGATCCTCGACGGCAAGCTCGAAAAGTATGCCAAGAAACTCTTTTTGAGTGTAGCGGCTTTCGGCTAATTGCTTGAGTTTTTCGTCCATCGGATAGTCTTCAGATACTTGCGCCTCAGTTTTCCTGGTCAATTTCCCTTGCAGAAACTGCGGCTACCGGGGTTTGGACATATCATTAAATTAGCATAAGAGAATGGAGTCGCAGCCGATTCCTCTCAAAATTTCATCTATTCAAGCATCGAAAAGCCTGATATATCCTTGGTTTATAATGTTCAGACCGAATGTCGGCTCTATATGCATGGCTAATCGTTATATAAAACAGCTCCGGGGGCTAATCATGGCAAATTTGTCTACTGCAGAATGGCTGGAACGCGATGCCCGCTATCTGGCACCGACCTACCACCGCTGCTTCGATATTGTGGCCGAGCGCGCTTCCGGCGCCTATCTCTATGACGTGGAAGGGAATCAATATCTGGACTTCACCATGGGCATAGCCGTCAACAATGTCGGACACTGCCATCCGGAGGTCGTGAAGGCGGCCCAGGAGCAAGTAGAGAAACTGATTCATTGCTCGGCCGTCACCCGGCACACCATGAATATCAAGCTGGCTGAGAAGATTTCTCAGATCGCACCCGGGCAACTCGACTGTGTGTTTCTCAATAACAGCGGCGGAGAGGCAGTGGATGCTGCCATCAAGATGGCGCGTTATGTGACGGGCCGCCCCAACATAATTGCTTTCACCGGTGCCTTTCACGGACGTACTCTTTTGGCTACGGCTCTAACCACCGCCAAGTCACATTACCGGCAGGGCTACGAGCCGTTGCCGTCCGGTATCTTGCATGCGCCCTACCCATACTGTTTGCGCTGCCCGGTGGGGCAGACTGCCGGCCAGTGCAATCTTGAATGTTTCGACATTCTGGAAACCATGTTTTCGCATCAAGTAAAACCAGACACCGTAGGCGCTATTTTGATCGAGCCGATCATGGGCGAGGGCGGCTATATAGTTCCGGCGACCGGATATAAAATCGAAAACGGGTTTATGCAGCGACTGAGAAAACTTTGCGATCAGCATGGCATCATGCTGATTTTTGATGAAGTGCAGTCAGGTTTTGGACGCACAGGCAAGTGGTTTGCCGGCGAGCACTTTGGTGTCGTGCCCGATTTGATGATCGTGGCAAAAGGCATCGCTAGTGGCTTCCCTATGGCCGGCGTCATCTCGAGAAAGGAATTGATGGACCGCTGGACGATGGGGCGTCACGGTAGCACATATGGTGGCAACCCGGTGGCCTGCGCTGCCGCTCTTGCGTCTATCGAGGTGATTGAAAAGGAAAATCTCCTAGAGAATGCGCGCAAAATGGGCGACTATTTTATGTCGAAATTGAACGACATCAAGGCAAAATATTCGTTTATCAAGGAAGTGCGTGGGCTGGGGTTAATGATTGGCATGGAAGTTGCCGATCATGCCGGCGCCCCGGACGGCCAGCTTATCGAGAGATTGGTAGATGAATGCTTCAAACGAAAGCTTCTTTTGCTGGATTGCGGTATAAAGAATCACATAATCAGATTTATCCCTCCGTTAAACGTGAGCAAGGCGGAAATTGATAAAGCACTTTCCATCATCGAGGAATCATTGCCGATCGCAGCTGCGGGAAAGAAAACAGCCGGCAAAGACGCTGCCATTGCCCAGCCGATTGCTTGATGGTTTCAATGTCTCCAGCGCCGTTGCACCGCCATTAGTATGGCGCTCGAAGACCTGTGCCGTCTTGTTTTTCATGACTGCTTTCTTTTGCTCGGGCACTGAGGCCTGGTCTGATACCGACCAACCTACCGGCCAGGCAAAAATGCAACCTGCTAACGCCGCACCTGCATCAAGTTCCGACGCGACTGTAACTTCAACCAATCAGATCAATTTACTGCCCTTGACCAATGTCTTGCCGCCTCAATTTATTCGCATCGCCCCCTTTGGTTCTGCTCCGATTACGTCTGACTATTGCAACGAAGTTTTGACGGCAACAAAAAACCGCGTCCTGCGTTTCAAAAATATGCCTGTAAAGGTCTATATCACTCCCTTTCCGGAGCCTGGTTTTACCGAAGCGTGCATCAAAGGTTTTGATGAATGGGAAAACCGCACCAATGGAATGATTGCTTTTCTCAGAGTCGACGATCCCGATCAGGCCAGGGTGAAGGTGGTTTGGAAACGCCTTGGAGACACAGGTTCGTCCAAAGACTGTATGCTGGGCGCGCAGACAATAACAAAGTGGCAAGCCAGACATCCTACTCCTGTAGGAGTGATTCCTTTGTCCGGAATCCCCGTGCCTATTTTTATTCCGAGAATCGGCGCCCAGTATTCCGTCGAACCGCAGGTGATCGAGGTCAATCTCGACCTCGTTTTTTCGCGAGACAAAGACATTCGTCTTGTCCTATTAAAGAATGTGGTTACCCATGAGCTCGGGCATGCACTTGGTCTTCTGGGACATAGTCCGATTCGAGCTGATCTGATGTATTCGGAGACTGACGAGACATCGCGCTTGTCGCAGCGCGATATCAATACGATCAATCGACTCTACCAGATGAAAACAGATATTCCGCTGTAGCCAACGCGTTGCACATGAATTCGTAGCCGCCGGGTTGCACCCGGCAATTTTCATGGCGCATTAAACAAATATGCAACGGAGATGAAAAATTTGAGGCGCGTGCAATGCGCCGGCTACAAATTACAAATTTACTCCGGTGGTCTTTCTTTGGGTTCGTATGGATTCCTGCCAATCTTATAGGTTTCGCGTGTGCGCATGTCGAGCATATGATTGGTTTTTTCCAGGTTGTACAAATACCTGCGTTTGTCGGTCATTCCGGATACAAGAGGGCGCCCCGTCCTAGGATCGACCGCACTCGGCTCGCCTAAAATGCGGATGTACTCGCTGTAAACATTCGACTGTTGGGCGAGGAATGATCCGTAGCCTCTATGCAGATGTTGCGTTTCTGAGCATGCTTCCACTTCCCGCAACTGGTTGAACGCCTCA
>CAZHEZ010000072.1:0-32193 GCA_964531315.1 uncultured Candidatus Obscuribacterales bacterium
GGCTAGAGTGGGCGCCACCACCACTCAGGCGAAAACCTCTTCCCGCTCGATGGAACGTCCGAATGCAAATAAAGCAGGAAAAGGCACCTCGTCCGGCAAAGTGAAAGCGCCCATGCACGGCATTGTCAAAGAACTCTTTGTAGAAGTCGGCGCCACTGTTGCACAAGGACAAAAACTAGTGATCTTCGAAGCCATGAAAATGGAATCGGAACTTGTGGCACCGAAGGCCGGCAAGATTTCCGTAGTCGCTTCCAAAGCTGGCGACACGGTGGAAACCGATCACGTCATCATCGAGATTGCAGACTAAAATCGCAGCACAAAAGGATAGACGCCGATGGCAGAAGACATGCGAGTGGGAACCGGCTTCGACATTCACCGTTTAGTAGACGGGCAAGCTCTGGTTCTGGGCGGCGTCGCCATTCCCTTCGAGAAGGGATTGGAAGGTCATTCTGACGGCGACGCGCTTACACATGCAATTGTCGACGCGCTTCTCGGCGCCGCCTGCCTGGGAGATATCGGCGTGCATTTCCCTCCCGGCGATCCCAAGCATGCCAATGCAAACAGCATCGATTTCTTGAAACACGTCGTCGATTTGCTGGATGGCAAAATGCTGTATGTATTAAACGTCGATGCCACCATCATTTGCGAAGCACCGAAACTCTCACCGCACTACGATGCAATGCGGACAATTCTTTCCAAGGCGATGCGCATATCAATGGATCAGGTAAGCATCAAAAGCAAAACGATGGAGCGCCTCGGGCCGATCGGAGAAGGCCTGGCAATTGCCTGCCAGGCAGTGGCGCTGGTCGAATCACAGATGTAGTTGGGGCAATCCCAAACTATCTCAGAGAGTACCAGGCAAACAACTATGAATAGTGCTGTTTAAGGCAACTGGCAAGATAAAAAGCGAGAATTACAGCAACTCGATTCCTAAAAAATTGCGATATCCAAACGATAAGTACGACGCATCTATATTGATGTGTCGAAAAACTGAACTTTTTGGAATTAAATTACGCATGTATATCCAGGCAGGTTGCGTGGGGTACAGGCAAAATGAAACTATCGCTGAAATCCTTGGAATCCAAGATAAACTCCGCTCTCTCAGAAATAAGCGACCAAATGAACAAATTAGACAATCGAATCGATCGACTGAACTCTGACCTGTGTTGCGACCTGAGATTCAATGTATATGATCGGATGGATATTCTCAGTCTGAAGCTGGATACACATCAAAAGCAAACAGCGGAAAGATTCGATAATCTTGAGGACAACCTCAGCTCCCATCGACAAGAAACAGCGGAAAGATTCGACAGTCTTGAGGGCAACCTCAGTTCCCATCGACAAGAAACATCAGCTAGATTCGATAATCTCGAAAGCAGATTCAACCGACTGGAAGGCTTATTTGAGAGTCTTAAATCGGACCTTATCGAAGCCTTTGGTTGTTTGTCCGACAATATTGACTCTATTTTGAAGAATCACGAGGAAAGGCTAAACAAAGTAGAGAAAAATTGCGGGCTTCGGTAAGACGAAAGGCAAACTTCAGAGCACTTCATCCGGCGAAGACACTTGGCACATCGAAATCATCGCTTGCCTACTATACGTGTATCCCACACTTAAACCCTGCAAGTATGCGGCTTAATTGCAATACTGAGTTACGCCTTTTATAAACTTGACCGACGCGCACAAAAAACGTGCGCAATATTTGGGTTCATACACATGAAAAACGAATACACCCAACTGGAAAATCTCCAGCTGGCACGCCCGTGTCCCATCAAATTGGACGGGCTGGACCCGGCTGAGAAAGAGAATTTTTGCCAGTCTTGCAAAAAGACTGTATACAACCTGTCAGTCATGCCCACTGACGAGGCCGAAGCATTGCTTGTCGAAAAGGGAGGCAAAGGATGCTTCATGTTTGTCCGCACCGATGACGGGCGGATCATCACAGACAATTGCCCATTGTGGCTGCGCCCGCTTCGCAAGTATGCTCGCATGGCAGCTGCGGTTTCATCGCTAATTGCAATTTGGTTACTCACTCAGAAAAGAGCGATCGCACAGCATTTAGTTACAGCACCAATAGATCCCAGATACAGTTGTTCAAAAGAGGTTATCCCAGCCTCTCATCTCAAGGACCTCTATACTTTCATCCCCCTAGACGAGCGAGGTCTGTGGACAACGGGTCTGTCACTGCTGGCAGCTTGGTGTACTTGGCTAGCATTGATGGTCAGATCACAGACTGAAACCACAAAGGAAAATGTTGAACTATCGCATTCGTTTTACTTCCTGACACTAATGTTGGTCGTCATTTTTGCACCTTTTCTATTGGGCGATGGGCACCCTGTATCGTACTGCTTTGATCAATCAACTAAGCACTACGTGCTGCTCGCTGGTCCAATAGTTGCTCTTTGCTTGTGGCTCTGGATAAGCATAGCGAAAAATTCCAGCCATATCGCGGCTGAAACAGTTGCCCTGGTGATAGCCATACCTGTAAGTCTGGCAGCATCTATCGAGAGTTCAACGGCTTGGTGGAACGAGAAACCAGAACTGCTTACTCTTTTTTCGTACAAAATGTTCGGTCTTTTTGCTTGGGTCGGAATTGCCACCTTTATTGATGAACTATTTAGACGAAAGTCACAATTGACGATCGCCAGAGCCATTGCTCTAATTGTGACGCCTCCCCTGCTCCTTTTCATTTGCAACCAGGTATTACTCGACGCCACTCTCCTCGTTCCTGCAATCGTCGGATTGTCGTGCGTGACTGTCTTGTTGCGCAAGAAGGTTATTGGCGTTATAGCCAGCTCTCTCTACGTTCCGCCGTTCTTCGGTTTGATGTGGTGTTTCATCTTTGGTGGTCCCGGAGTCAGGGGGCAACTTGCTGATCTTGGCTACGACACAGCACGCGACATGGTTCGCTGCGCTGTGGTTTTGGCACTAGCCTTTGCATGCGCGACCATCTGGTGGTACAAGCTAAAGCAAAGGAAATTGACGCCTCAATCCCTATTGCTTCTGCTTTCGATTCCAATATTTGTTCATCTGATTGGTACTTTCGTGATCAACAATTTCGGAGGGCTCGGCGGAGGCGGAATCTAATCTGCAATGCATAGAAAGCCAAAATCTCGACAGATCGCAAACTGTTTTGTTGCCTAACAAGTTGCTATTGTGTTTGGGTTAGGCTTGGCATAGCCAATTCCAATCTCCCGGGCGCAACATGAACGCATTCCCAATCATCAATAATTTCCCGTATGTGGCGCTTGCTTGTTTTGTCGCCAGTCTGCTTTTCTTTTTTCTTTTGTTACCGAGATTGCCCGGAGTCACGGCCAACGATAGAGTGCTTCCGGCCTCTCTACTTTTTGCAACTTTGCACGTTCTCGGTCTGGCCATCATTGCTCCGCCCATTATTGGAGTTACGATCATCGCTACTTTCTGGGGAGCACTCGGATCAGCTATGGGCGGTCATGGCGCCGATGGCGCATACATGGTTGTAACTTTCGGTTCCGCAGTCTTATTTGTCTCCACCTATCTATTCACATATTTTGAAACGATATTGCTTTCAAAGTTATTTGGAAATGCGCTTCTGTTTTCGAAGAAGTCCGTGCTTTACCTGAGCATAGTGCTGCTTCTTTTCGTTGAATTCGGTGCAACCGTTGCGGTGCTTGTTCCCAAAGCGATGGCTCAGTCAGGCGTGAATCCGCCGCAAGAAGGGCGTACGCGCTAGGCGCTCGGCTCAACCTGAGACAAATGTAGTATAGAAATGGAATTGGTTTTTAAAAACACGGGAAATACCGATGAAGACGGCAGTGTTCAAACAACGTTCACTGTACTGGTCTAATCTGAACTCATCAGATAGAAAACGAGTTTGAAAAAATGAACAATGCGACGAAAGTTATATTGGTCGTGGGCGCCAATGGTGGACTGGGAAGTGCAGTCTGCCGATTGCTTGCCCGCAGTGATTACAAAGTCATCTGCGCAGGCAGAAACAAACAGGCTATAAACGATCTGGCGGAGGATTTAGGAAGCATAGGCATAACTTGTGATGCAACGAATTTCGCCAGCATGGCCGCCTGTTTTGAAGAAGTGATGATTGAGTTCGGAAGGTTGGATGGAGTTCTTAACGCGGTTGGATCACTGCTTCTTAAACCGGCTCACACAACCGCCGAAGAAGAGTTTATGAAGGTCATTCAAACAAACCTGACTTCCGCCTTCTTATGCGTTAAGTATGGAACCAAAGCGATGATGGCGAAGGGAGGTTCCATAGTTCTTGTCTCGTCGGCGGCTGCTTGCATCGGCATGCCCAACCATGAAGCCATTGCAGCCGCAAAAGGGGGAATCGCCTCGCTGTCTCGTTCTGCGGCAGCCACTTATGCGCGTCATAACATACGGGTCAATTGCGTTTCACCAGGTCTGATGAACACGAATTTGACGAAGTTAATCACCGGCAATCAGACACAGCTAGAGGCATCAACGCAAATGCATCCCCTCGGTCGCATCGGCACGCCCGATGACGTGGCTCCGGCAGTGGAATGGCTGCTGAGCGAACATAGCAGCTGGGTGACCGGTGAGGACATTAAGATAGATGGCGGGCTGGCATCGCTGAAAGGAAGAGTGCTTGCTCGCGCCGGATTATAGAGGAATCCATATCTCATTGCGTCGCATGAAAGGCAGAGTCCATGGGGGATTGTAGAAAGCCCGCAGCGCCTCTCCCGACGGTGTCAGGTTCTGCTTCTTGAGCCAAAGATTAAGTTGCTCTTCATGCTTGCGACAATTCTCCTGGCTGGTAAATCCGGAGAATCGAATGACGGCGAATCGCAAAGGCGATTGGTAATACAATTTTATTCGCTTGTCGATCGGCTCAGGCAAGGTGTCTAAAGTGTATTTTGACGGCATGTAAAAACGCATGGTCATGTTTTTTTTGTCGACAGTTGTCGTCACAGGAACTGTCATGGCGATCTTTTCCGCGTTCACTTTCTCGGTCACAGGAACTGTCATGGCAATTTTTGTCTTTGATACATTTTTGCCAAATATGTATCCTGCCAAAATTTTAAAGGCATTATTGGCTGAATATTCACCTCTGCCCGGTACTATCACCTCTGCCGCAATCACACTTGGATAGCTGCGAATCTCAAAGTCTCCCTCTTTTCGATCGACTGAATATGCCGGCTCCTCATATTTCCCAAGCGCATCGCTTCCGATAGCCAGTCCCAAACCTGCCACGCCGGCGGCAGCCAACAGCATGATCGGTTTGATTCGCATGATGATCTCCCTTCTAATGCACTGTTTTAGGTTTCAATATTTGCTCAGACAAACTTGATTTGCAGGTCTTTTCGATGATTTTGCATCGAGATGCTTTTGCAACTCCGTTGAGCATGCCTGTGAAGATGAACTCATGAAAAGGAGAGACAGCAAACCAGTATGCAAAGCCCCAGAGCCCGGAAGGCAGAAAACGAGCGATCTGAAGTATCTCAGTTTTGTTAACGCTCTTTTGCCTGATTTGAAACTCGAGGGCAGCCTGACCGGGCAATTTCATCTCCGCTATCAGCAGCAAACGTTTTTCACACTCGGCCGCTTTCACTCGCCAGAAATCCACAGCATCTCCGGTCCGCAATTCATCCGGATGCCGCCTGCCTCGGCGCAGCCCGATACCGCCCCACAAAAAATCGACAAGGCCGCGCAAACGCCATAACCAGTTTGCGTAATACCATCCGGTCGTGCCACCGATTCTGGCGATCGCATTCCAGGCATCGGCGGCAGTGCCATCAATGATTACGCTGCGCACGTCAGAAAATACCGATCCACCAGCCCATTCAGGATCGCTGGAGCTAAACCATTCGACAGGCGGCATGCGTCCGGCGTCGGTCCAATGACTGTCTACTTTGTGATGTTGAGTTCTGTCGATAGCAATTTTGATAGCCGCAGCGCAGGACAAAAGATCCTGCGGAATGATTTTTGTGATTTTCGATTCTGTGCATACAGCGGGATTCTTCAATCCTTCCGCCAGAGGGCGCGCGATATAGGCAGGAACCGGAGTGACGAAATTTATCCAGTAAGAACTCAAACGGGGAGTGAAGACAGGCACAGGGACGATGATCGGAACAGGCAAACCGGCTTCACGAGCGTAAGTTTGCATCAGTTGACGATAAGTGAGTACCTCCGGTCCGCCGATATCAAAAGTTTGATTGTAGGCCTCAGGCAGGCGCAATGCGCCCAGCAGGTAGTTCAGAACATTGCGGATAGCAATCGGCTGAGAGGGAGTGCTCACCCAGCGCGGAGTGACCATAAACGGCAAGCGGTCGGTGAGGTACCTGAGTATTTCGAAAGATGCGCTGCCCGAGCCAATAATCATTGCCGCTCTCAGTATGGTGACTGGAAATTTCGCCTGTCTCAAGATCTCCGCCACTTCAGCGCGCGACCGCAAATGTTTTGAGAGAGTAGCGGCGTCTTCGCCCAAGCCGCCAAGATAGATGAGCTGTTTTAGCCCTTTCTCCCCTCCGGCCCTGACCATGTTGTCGGCAGCAAGTTTGTCGGCTGCGGCGAAATCTTTATTCTGCGGATTCATGGAATGCATCAAATAATAGACGACGTCGCAACCGTCTAATGCCAGCCGGGTCGATTCCAGATCCATGAGGTCCAGCTGACGCAGTTCTACATTGGAATTGTTTGCCCAGGCACGGGTCTTAAGTTTTTCCAGTGAGCGTCCGGCAGCGCGAACCTGCATCCCTTTTGCCAGCAGCATCGGCACGAGCCGGCTGCCGACATAACCGGTAGCGCCTATAACCAAAACTGTGCTGGTGTTCTGCAGTTTCTCGCTCATCAAGCCCCCTATGGGTCTACTCTTATCAAGGTAAAGTAATAAGGTGAACGTTGGGTGAACGGCACAACAGTCTGGCTCAACCCCGCGTCAATCCGCCGCAAGCAGTACCTACACGTTAGCCATGTTCGTCGGTTTTGTCTTCGATAATAGATGCTGAAGGTCAGGCAGTCGCTCTTCCTTTCCTAAAAGAAACATTGTGCCGACGCTAAGGCTGAGGATGGCTGTTAGAATTCCAGCCGTAACAAAGACAGGCTTCTTCGACAAAGCGGAAGAAAAGCCCCAGATCCCTGCAATGGCCACTGTTGTATTTGAAACCACCAGCCCGGCAACAAAGGCAAAAAGCATCTCTAGACCGGCAAAATGCCCTGCACCTGCAGCAGCTACGATAAGAAGAACTTGCGTTCCGGTTTCCGCCCCAATGCCGTGCAAAATCCCGATAATAGAAGCGGCCAAATAACCGTTAACGCTGGCACTTGAAGAGTCCGCCAGTTTCTTTCCAAACCAGTTGCTGGCAATATTTTGCTTAAGGCGAGTTAGTACAGACAATATGAGCATCCACCGACTGACTGGTTTCCACTCGGTGTTTGAAGTAATGGAAATGACTACAGAGTACGACAGCCAAGCACCCAGAACCAGGAGCGATATGCCAACAAGGCGTCCCATCACTCCATCAATTGACCTTGGCAAAAGAGAATGAAACTGAATAGCCGCGATGCCCAGGATTAGGACAATCAGTCCATGCCCGATTGCATAGCATGCAGCCATTGCCAGAGATTCAATTTTGGAGGATTTCGTGTCACGTGTGACCGACCCGACAATGTCGGAAATCGCGGCAATATGATCCCAATCAATACCGTGACGAAGACCCAAGCTGAAAGCACTAATCATTAACAGAAGCGGCAAGTTATCCATCATTCACCTTGCCTCTGTCATTCTTGCATCGCCGAAGAGTAGATAGTTCGCTAACTTAACAAGCAAGGCTATTTGATCTTGGCCAGCCGTTCCATATAAGCGACAAACATTTTGATGCCGCCTGAGGCTTGCTGCCAGTCGAAGTTCTCATTGATGGCATGGTAGCCATGCTCGGGCAGTGAGAGACCAAGAAAGACAATCGGCTTTGCGAGCACTTCTTTCATGCTCACTACGGCACCGATTGAACCACCTTCACGGGTGAAAGCCGGTTCCACTCCGAAAGCCTCTTTCATAGCTGCTACCGCTGCGTCGGCAAACGGTCCTTTGAACTCGCCGAGGAATGGCTTCAAACTGCCTTCTCTTTCGATAACGACATCCGGTGCTTTCTCTTTGACGAATTTGGACAAGGCCTGGAAAACCTTTTCCGGATCTTGATCCGGCACCAGGCGCATACTCACCTTCGCTTCAGCTTGATGCGGAACAATAGTTTTTACGCCTGGGCCTTGATAGCCGCCGGTGATGCCATGCACTTCAAAAGTCGGCTTTGCCCAGATTCTCAGCGAGCCTTCTTTGGCATCATCGGTGCGCAGCAAATGCAATTCGTGTGCCTTTTTGAAACCTTCAATCGTAAAGCCGGATTTGACGAATTGGCTAGCTTCTTCATCGCTGGGCTCGCGGGCACCATCATAGAAGCCGGGAATATTCACTTTGCCAGTTTTAGCGTCATAGCACTGATCGATAAGCTGGCATAATTCTCCGATCGGATTTCTTGCCAGTCCGCCAGTCAGACCAGAATGAACGTCCTTGGTGGCCGTCTTCAGTTTCAACAAAACGCCTTGCAATCCGCGCAGTCCATAGGGAATGGCCGGGCGTTCGCGCGAAACCCAAATGGTGTCGGAAATAACGATCGAATCGCAGGCAAGCTTATCTTTGTTCTGTTTCAAAAACTCTTCAAAGGAAGGACTGCCGATTTCTTCTTCCAGTTCCCAGACGAATTTGACGTTGATGGGAATTTTATTTTGGTGCGCATATTTCGCTGCATAAAGCACTGACAGACCAGGTCCTTTGTCATCGGTGGTGCCCCTGCCGCGATAAGTATCGCCGTCCACCGACATCGAAAAAGGAGCTGACTTCCATTCCGAAGCGTCTGCCGGTTGCACATCCATGTGGTTATAAACAAGAAGGGTGGGTGCGGCTTTATCGGTTATGAACGAGCCGATAATGACGGGATTGCCTTTCGTTTGCACAATTTCTGCTTGGCCGCCCATGCGTTTGATCAAAGCTGCAGCACTCTCAGCAGTGCGCAAGATTTCCGGCTTCCGCTCGGGATCCATCGAGACACCGGCAAGATCGACCAATGTTTTCAAATCGGCTTCGTAGCTCTTACGCGAATCAGAAACATATTGTGCGAGCTCTGTTTTGCTGTCGACTGGCATAAATCTTCTCCCAAACCGTAACCATCAATAGAACGCGCGGTGCTCCGGCCAATTCCCAAAGCAAGGTCGGCGCAAACCTGCAGCCTCTTAGCCTGGCATGCATGAGAGCCTATGGTGGACCAAAGCGCCCGGGATTTCAATAATTGACAATTGCCAATCGCTAAGAAGGCGCGTGCAACGCGCCGGCTACGGCTGCGGGGGCGCGTGTCTTCTTTCGGCGATTGGTAATCGCTTTAGAGATTGCTTGTTGAGACGCGAGAGAAAAGGTCGATTAGGCGAAAGTTTGTGGCACTACATTTTGCTTTTGTTTGGCTGGAGGCAGTGCCTTGTTTAGATCGTTGAAGATATCGGAGACATTAAAGTAGCCTTCCATCCGATAAGTCTCAGTCAGTTGATCGGTACGTGGTGCAATCACCGAGACAGTCGGGTAATCGGTTAGTTTCAAGTGAGTGGCCATGCGGCGAGCGTATTCATCTTCGTTCGGCTTTCCGACTACAAACACCGCCCGGCTGGAAAGTTTGCTCATCATGTGGTTTTTGTCTTCTTTCAGCTCTTGCATTTGCTTGTTGAAGAGCGCCGAGCTGTTGTCGCCAAATACAACCACCATAGGTTTTTCTGATTCTACAGCTTCAGTAAAGGCATCGAGAGAATTTGTCTTCCAGGAAACCGGCTGCTCGAGCTTGTTTTCAAACCTTTCCTTGATTACTGTCGCATCATTGTTCGCAAGAATCGATGCCACATCGGCTTTGCCAGGTTGGTAATTGACTTGTCTCAGATTAGACGAATTGTCGCCGCCGATATCGGCAACTTGCACTTGATTCAGATATCTGTAATTGTCCGGTGAAACCGCAGCAACGTCGTTTACCGGCGCGAAATACTGTCTGCCGTACTGCCCGTTATTGGTCTGACCCTGGTCGGCATAAAGCTTGGGGGCATCGGCGTTTGCGCCTTTGTATTGACCAATGCCATTTTCACCGCCGCAGGACATCGAAGTCGAGGAGGCGTTGCAGCGTCCGCCGCCCGGATTCAATACCGAGTCATTGCGAGTGTATCCCCAGGCTTTGCTCAAACCGAGAGTTTGATGCGGATTGAGTTCGATATGGTTTTCGGCGGCAAATCTTGTAAAAGGCAGAAAAGCCGTTTCAGGCGTGATCTGGTTTTTGTCGATATTGGCAGTTTCCGTGCCGGGTGCCCAGGCATCGGCGACATTGGCATGCAAAAAACGGCCATCGCTGCCACGCTGGTCATCGAATTGCTCAACTGCGGGGGTGCCCACAGTCCGAGCAGACTCTAGTAAGGTCATTCAGCTTCCTCCGGGGTTGGGCGGCACAGGATGAAAGGTTGCTCCGTCCAACTCTGGTATCTAGCCAGCCGGGGGATACCTCTGGACATTAAACCAGGACATTTAATCTGGCCCGGACGACAAAAGTAAGAACGCCGGCAGTTGGACGTTGCCAGTCTTTTCCCGAGGGCTTTTGAGCGCCCCTATTCGGTGGGCACTGGAGCCCTGTCGGCCATGGTCAAATGCAGACCGCGGGATTCCATTTCAGCCAGAAATAGTTTTACAGGAACGCTTGTTTCCTGGCGCAATACGCCACGCTCCTTAATATCGCCGCGGGCAATCATCTGGGCGATAATAGAAGCAGGGAAAGCCGTCATGCGCATCATCGCCGAAAGGCGCTCGGCCTGGTCGGAAAATTCGATGCCTTCCCAAACCAATTGTCTGGGTTCTTTATCCTTGACTCCAGTCACGGTCACGCGCAAAAGAACGACATCCGGCTCGTCTTTGGCCAGTTTTTTATCGAGCAAATGCATCAAGAGATCGCGAGGCACAACCTTGCCGCCTTTCAGTTTGACCTGGTCCTGGCCCATCAAGCCGAGTTCTTGCAAAAGCGCCATTTGCTCGCAATGACCTTTATATCTAATACTTTTATAGTCGAGGTGCTGAACCTTGCCTTCGTAAGTCTTGGGCAAAGTGGAGATGCCGCCTGAAGTCGTAAACGCTTCCATCTCGCCAAATGGTTTGGGGAAGTCCAGCTTTTCCACTTCTGACAAGGGGGGCACTTGCATGAGCCGCCCGTCACGAATCAACGTCACATCTTCGGCGTATTCATTAATTAAGCCTTCCAGTGCAAAAACATGGCTGTAGCCGAGGAAATTCTCACTATCCACCGGCAGTCCGCCTACGCGAATGCGAATCTCATAGAGTTCATCGAGGCTGTCGGCAGCAGCGACGGCCAGCATTGATACCAAACCTGGTGCCAAACCCAGATCGGGCATAATCGTAATCTTGCGCTCTTTGGCCAGGTCATTGAGCAAAAACTCCTTTTCGACAATGCTTTCATTGCCACCCAGGTCTACAAAGTGAGTCTTTGCTTCCAGAGCCGCCTTAGCCAGATCGTAGTTGTATTCGTAAGGCACACAGCTGATTGCGACGTCAACGCTCTTCATGAGCGCCACAACGTCACTTTCCTTGGTGATATCGAGCTCGACCGGAACTATCTTAGGATCATTGAGGCGCTCGACTGCGTTTTTCACGCACTTGGCGTCTCGGTCGGCGACGACGACCTTTTCGACCTTCGGACTTCTGATCAGATCGTAAACTGCCGCGTAACCCATGCGGCCTGCACCGAGCACCAGAAATTTCACGTTCGTTACCTCTACTTGCCCCAAGTTAAAAACGTAGTCTTACAAACTGGCAATCATACTACAGCGCACACCCCGGGTCTCGCTTTAATGAACTGAGCGCCGTTTACCACCATCCACGCAAATAGTCTGCCCGGTCACATACTGCGCCTGTTTTGATGCCAGAAATGCAGCTACGGACCCGAATTCATCGGCATCTCCGAGCCTTTTTGCCGGAATCGAAGCAACGTATTCTGTCATGTATTCTTCCATTGACTGCCCCGACATTTTACGCCTGGACTCCATGAGCTCATCAGTGCGAGCAGTTTGAATCAATCCGGGCGCCAGGCAATTGACCGTCACCCCGTCTGCCGCCACTTCATCCGCAAGAGTTTTCAACATGGCGGTGACTGCGGAGCGAATGCCATTTGACAAGGCCAGATTGGCTATCGGTTCAATTACAGAAAGCGAAGTGACGGTAATAATGCGGCCCCACTTCTTGTCTTTCATGGCCGGAAGAAAGGTCTGATTAAGCTCGACAATCGGCAAAAACAGCTTGTCGAACGCTTCCTGCCAATCGCCCGCACTGGTCACCTGAGCGGCTTGAGCCTTGGGACCGCCGACATTGTGGATGAGAATATCCAGATTGCCAAACTTTGATTGAACGAACTCAATCAATTTCTGGCGGTCATTTTGATCGCTCAAATCACCGGCGATATACTCGACTTTTCCTTTCGACAATTTGGCCAGAACTTGAGCAGCCTGCTTCAACTTCTGCTCATCACGAGCGCTGACAATCAGGTCTACGCCCTCTTCAGCCAGCGCTTTGGCAATGGCAAAACCCAATCCACGCGAGGCCGCGCACACCAGGGCGCGCTTGCCTTTAATTCCAAAATCCATGAACGCCTCTTTCTTCTCTGACCAGTCTCAATTGCCTAAATTATGGTAGTAGACCCGCCTCTAGATCTTGTACTTATAAGAAATTGTTTTTGCTTCAGAGAAGAATTCCAGGCTGTAACGGCCGCCTTCGCGACCGACACCGGAAGACTTCATGCCGCCAAAAGGCGTGCGCAGGTCGCGGGCAAACCAGCAATTGACCCAGACCAGTCCCGTGCGAATGCCGTTGGAGACACGGTAGCAGCGGTCGACATCCTTGCTGAATACCGAGGCGGAAAGACCATATGGTGAGTCGTTGACCATTTTGAGAACTTCTTCTTCTTTGGAAAACTGCACCACTGGCAATACCGGTCCGAAGATTTCTTCTTTGATCAATTTCGAATCGGCAGGCAGATCGCAAAATACAGAGGGCGAGAGGAAATAGCCCTCGCCAAGCTCTTTCATGCGCTGGCCGCCCACCATCAGCTTGCCTTCTTTGCTGCCGATTTCCAGGTAACCTTCCACTTTATTCAGATGCTCTTTGCTTATAAGTGCACCCATTTGCGTGATGTCCTTGGTCGGGTCGCCAACCCGGATTGATTTCACTCTTTGCAGCAATTTATCCACTACTTGTTTCTTGACGCCTTCTTCCACAAAGAGGCGCGAGCCGGCCAGACAAATCTGTCCTTGATTGCGATAGGCCGCTCTCACGGCTGTTTCCACAGCATCGTCAAGATCGGCGTCGGCAAAAATTACAGTGGCGCCTTTGCCTCCCAATTCGAAAGAAACTTTCTTGAGAGTAGCGGCGGCGGCAGCCATGATGGCGCGCCCCGTGCCGGTTTCACCTGTAAAAGAAATGGCGCGTACATCCGGGTGGCGGGTCAGGGCCTCGCCGGCACTGTCTGCTCCCAAGCCGTGCACGATGTTTAAAACACCCTTGGGCAATCCGGCCAGAGAGACAATGTCGGCTAAAAGAAAAGCAGTATAAGGAGTCCATTCCGCCGGCTTCAAGACGCAAGTATTGCCCATGGCCAGGCATGGTGCTATTTTCCATGTGGCCAGATAGAGGGGAAGATTCCAGGGCGTGATCAGTCCTACGACTCCGAGCGGCTCGCGGCTGACGATGTGTTTTTCTCCTGGAGCGGATGTGAAAACCTCATCGCCCAGGGACTGGGCATAATCTGAGAAAAAATGGAAGTTTTGCGCCGAGCGCGGAATGTCGCCGGTCAGGCTTTCAGTAATCGGTTTGCCTGTGTCGAGAGTTTCTGCTTGGGCCAATTCTTCTTTGCGCGACAGGATCAAGTCGCCTATGCGCCTAAGAATTTCGCAGCGTTCTTTCATGGACATTCTGGGCCATGGACCGTTTTCAAAAGCATCTTTGGCAGCCGCTACTGCTTGATCGATTTCCACCTTGCCGCCCAGGGCGACCGTAGCGTGCACCTCGCCTGTAGCGGGATTGACGGAGTCGAAGCTCTCTCCTGATTTGGATGCGACATAATCGCCACCAATGAAATGATGCAGGTGTCTGACCTTGCGTTTCACTTGTGTAGTCACGCTCAACTCCTTTGTTCTCTCTTGCTCATTAACTCTGCTCGTTTGCTTGACGCGCCATCGCGATCGCTTTGATCTCGATGAAATTGCGCCCGGGCAAGTCCGCCACTGCCACCGTAGTGCGTGCCGGTGGGCACTCAGAAGTGAAGTGCTGCGCCCAAATCTTATTGTACTTTTCAAAGTCGTCCATCGACTTGAGAAAAACTGTGGCATCGATTACGTCGCAAAGTGAGAGACCCGCTGCATCCAGCACAGTGGCAAGATTTTTTAGAACGCCCGCGGTCTGCACTTCGATGTCATAGGCAACAACTTTGCCTTCTGCATCTAAAGTAATGCCTGCTTCTACACCAGTTTTCGGATCGCGACAGCCTTGTCCGGCCACGAACACAAGTTCACCGACTTGAACCGCGTGCGAATAAGAACCAAGTGCCTTGGGTGCACGATTCTCCGGATTGATCTGCTTGCGTCCTTTAGACTGCGTCGCCGTCATGGACATCTCTCCGTAATGCTGTGAAGCACTAAATAGTACCAGAGCAAGAGCTCTGTATAATAGGCGGCGGCGCATGTTCAGATAAGCCAGGCAGTATGAACTACACGATAATTGACATCTCGCAACCGGTTTCCTCCACCACCGCGTGCTTTCCAGGAGACACGCCATTCAGTCGCCAGGTCACTTTGCGGCTTGAGGAAGGCGCCACGGTCAACTTGACGTCCTTTACGATGAGTCCGCATGTGGGCACGCACGCAGACGCCCCCAGCCACATACAGGGGCATATGGACGATACAGGGGGTATGGCATCGGGCCTGCCGCTGCTTCCTTATATAGGTCCCTGCGCCGTGCTCGATCTCTCTCCAATGACAGAAGGCATTACCAGAGAGCATTTTGAAAAGGCGGCGGCCGGCTTTAAGGAACTGCCACCGCGGGTGGTGTTTAGAACCCAAAAGAAACTGCGCCCCGATGTTTGGGAAGGGCAGTATGCGCACTTCACAGTTTCTTTGATCGAAGCACTGGCCGCGCGCGGCGTCAGCATGGCCGGGCTGGATACACCGTCGGTCGATCATATAGATTCGAAGGACCTGGAAGTGCATCACGCCATGATCAAAGCGGGATTCAGCTGGCTGGAAAACCTCGATCTGACTGGCGCCCAGCAGGGGCTTTACTTTCTTTGTGCGGCGCCTTTAAAACTGACTGAGCTGGAGGCTTCGCCTGTAAGAGCGGTCTTGATCAAGGATTTGTTCAATTGATCTCAAGCAAAACGGAATCAAAAGGAAAAAACATGTTTGGCAAAAAATGCTCACTGATTGGCGTGGTGCATGTCCACCCTTTGCCCGGTTCGGCTGGATACGCAGGCAGTATGGAACATATTTTGGCTTACGCAGTCACAGACGCGGTCACATATAAGGAAGGCGGCGTCGACGCCATCATGGTGGAAAACATGCACGATGCGCCTTATCTGACTGGTTATGTCGACCCCGAAACGACGGCAGCGATGACCGTGATCGCCAATGCCATCAAATTACAAACGAAGCTGCCCGTAGGCGTTCAGCTGCTGGCTGGAGCCAACCTGGAAGCGCTGGGCGTGGCTGTCGCCTGCAATCTGGATTTCATTCGTGTAGAAGGCTTCGTATTTGCTCATGTGGGCGACGAAGGCATGCATGACTCATGTGCGGCCAAGCTCTTGAGACGGCGCGCCAACTTGAAAGCCGGACATATTAAAATCTTCGCGGACATCAAGAAAAAGCATTCCGCCCACGCCATCACCGGTGATGTCAGTCTCCTGGAGACGGCGGAGGCGGCAGCCTTTTTCAAGGCGGACGGCGTCATCGTCAGCGGAGCGGCAACCGGCAAGGAGCCTGCCCTTTCAGATGTGGAGTCACTCAGACAGGGAGCCGGATTGCCGGTTTTAATCGGTTCTGGAATCACTCCTGAGAACATTGCCAAGTATGCGCCCCTGGTGGACGGAATGATTGTCGGCTCTTCGGCAAAATTTGACGGGCACTGGGAAAACGCAGTCGATGCCGTGAGAGTAAAAAAACTCACGCAGGCAGTCTCGAAGTTCAAATAAAAGAACGCTGCCGCGGGTGTGCGGCAATTCGTAGCCGCCGCCTTGCAGGCGGCAAAAAGGCGCGTGCAACGCGCCGGCTATGCGGCTACAACTATTCGCCGTGACTGCTGCGCGACTTCATCAAAGCGGCAAACGGATCGCCGCCAGACGAGGCGGCTGGATGCGAGCTTGCAGAAGAACTGTAAGCGCGGCGCGGGGTTTTTCTTTCCACACGTCTATAAACTTCAGTCGGATCGTGAGTGCGGCGCACAGTTTTTTCCGGTTCGTCGCCTCCTGCAGTAGTGGTGCTGTAGGCACGACGATGGGGTTTTTCAACTTCACCAGCCGGCTCGCGCGAGGCAGCAGTTTTTATTGGTTTGGCAGAAGGCGGCTGTTTTGGTGTTTTAACCACAGCCGGAGTTTCGGTTGCAGCCGGCATCGTGCCGGTTTTAATGCTTGTGGCCGGCGCCTGTGTGCCAGAGGAAGTGGAAGGACTGGCCGCCTGGGTCGGGGCCGTCTTCGGTTCGGTCCCGGTGGGCGCGGGCTGATGAGCGGGAGCCTGCGCGGAAGGTGGATTGGCTGCCGGCTTGTCGGTTACGGCATGGACAATAATGGTGCCGGCGGCGAACATCAGTGCCACAGCCGCTGCCCAGGTCCAGATCGGCACCTCTTTCACGAAGCCGAGCAGGCTCTCCATCGGAGACTTCTGCTCTTGCGTGCGTAAAACAGTACTCTTGCCCGGTCGCGGAATGGCCAGATCGAGGTCGAGTTTGAACTCTTCCATGGTCTGGTGTCTCTGGCCAGGGTCTTTGGCCATAGCTTTATTGACGACCCATTCCAGACGCTCAGGAATATAAAGGTCCGGTCTGGCTTCATTGAAAGGTACAGGCGGCTCGGAAATATGCTTGGACATCGTATCGACCATGGTCTTGCCGAGAATGGGCAGCTTTCCGGTCAACGTTTCATAAAGAACAATGCCCATCGAATAAATGTCGGAGCGAGCGTCGAGATCTTGCCCCATGCACTGCTCTGGACTCATATAAACAGGGCTGCCGCAGACTTCGCCGGCTTGAGTCAGTCTCTGCCCTTCGTTGTTGTTGCCGACCTCAATCAGCTTGGCGACGCCGAAGTCCACGACCTTCACGTAGTCCTTTTCCTCATCGTATTGAGTAAGAACAATATTGCTCGGTTTGAGGTCGCGGTGGACAACGCCCTGTTTGTGCGCGTGATCGAGGGCGTCACAGGCCTGTGAAATGAGCTTGATGGAGCGCTCCACACCAATTTGACCTTCTTTCTTAATCAGGTCGGAAAGGGGTGTGCCCTCCAGAAATTCCATGACGATGTAAGGCTGCCCTGCCGGCGATATGCCGAAATCGTATACATCGATAATGTGGGGATGCTTCAGTCTGGCAGCCGCTTTCGACTCCTGCTGGAAGCGTTTGACGCTGTTGGTATCGGAAATCAACTGCGAAAGCAGCATTTTGATGGCGACGATTCTCTCCATTAAGGAGTGTTTGCCGCGATAAACAACACCCATGCCGCCCTGACCGAGGACATCAAGAATTTCATAATTGCCGGCCAGAACCGTTCCGATGAGCGGGTCCTGGATTATCGGTCTGAGCAGGGCGCCATCATGAGGGCAGGCTGTATACAAGCCGGTAAATTGCCTGTTGCACTCAACGCAGATGCGTTGATCTAGCCCACGTTCTGTATTTCCGGCAAACACGCTTTTATAGTTTCCTTTGTCGATTCAATCAGTTCAATCAGTTCGTCTAAAACCAGATTAGCAGCGCCACACATTGCCCGTGTTGCTTTTCCTGGCTTTGGCCAGGTCCATTGGCGGGGAGGCGCCATGGTTAAGCATTATTAATGTACCCATTGTTCCACTACCATAACGGCGACTTTCACCGTTTTCATCATAATTTGGCTTGATCTGGAAAAAATCGCTCTAGCGGGGGATGGGCTCTCTGACGGCTGATAAACAGCCATTCTCCACATGAAAAAACTGGCAATCCGCCAGCCATTCAGGCTTAAAACTGGACAGATGCGTGGTCGTGACAAAGGTCTGCATGCCGACGCCGACCATTTCCATAAGTACTTCCTGACGCAGCAAATCGAGCTCTGCCAATACATCATCGAGAAGCAGAACCGGCTGCTCGTTGAGCGACGCGCGCACAGCTTCCAATTCGGCCAATTTCAAGGAAAGGACCAGAGACCTTTGCTGGCCCTGGCTGGCGAAATTCATGGCACTTTTTTCGTCCAGGCTAAATGAAATGTCGTCCCGGTGAGGTCCAATTAGCGTTTGCTTACGGGCTATTTCTTCGCCGCGAATGTCTTTCAGCATCAGATAAATGATTTTGGCGATCTCTTTTGTCTCTGCATTTTTCAGATCATCAACATTGAACGACTTAATTTTTTCCCTGAGTTCATCATCCTCTTCCTCATCGGGCCCTGTGTTATGAGACCCTTCGCGCCCGCTTTTGCATTTAAAAATGTAGGCAGAGGAAAGTTTTTCTCTTTTGCCGGACAATCGCTCATGATGCTTTTCAGCAATTGGAATCAGCTCGCTCATTAAGTTGAGGCGTTCTTTAATAATCTCGGCACCGGCTTTGGCAATTTGAATATCCCAGGTTTTCAATTGTTCTCTGTCGCTGGAATTCAATCTGCCGCTATCGGAAATCATCCTGAGCAGCCGGTTGCGTTGAGCGACAATCTTTTGATACTGAGCCAGTCGGGAAGCGGTGGCGGCCCGCAAATTGCACAAAAGTATGTCGATCCAATCCCGCCTAAAGACCGGACCGCCTCTGACAATGTTCAAATCCTGGCTTTTGAAACTGACGACAATCAATCTTCGCTTCAGGGCCGCAGCCGAAGATTGCCTGACGCCATTGACTTTGATTTCGCGCTGAAGAGAGGCAGTCTGAGCGCTGGCAGAAAGGATGCCGGTCTTTGACTTGAGAGAAACGGCAATTGATTCAGCAATTGACTCCGCTTCAAAGCTGATATCCAAACGCATGTGGTCGGCACCGTGCCGCACCAATTCAAAGTCTTTGGCAGCGCGATAAGCTTTTCCGCTAGCTGCATATTCGATTGCTTCAAGCAGATTGCTCTTTCCTTGTGCGTTTTCTCCAAGGATTATGTTGCCGAACGGATGCGGCTCCATTGAAGCAGTTTGATAGTTGCGGAAATTTTCAAGACGAATATTGGTTATGCGCACGAGTTTGTTTTTTTTCAACTCTTACTATTTGAAAACCGATACTGGAGCCGCTTTGGCTCCTGGTTTCAATTCCCTATGCCGGCAATCTGCTCTTGTCGCCTGGATTTATTTCTTCATCCTTTGCGGTTTTGGCAATTTCAAGCAGGTCGCGACTTTTCTCAGCATCAGCGCGAATCTGCTCTTTGAGCGCGTCGATTCCGTCGAATTTCTTCTCTGTTCTCAAATACTCAATAAATTCAACCGTGCACTTATCGCCATAAATATCTCTGTCAAAATCAAACAAATGCGCCTCGACAAGCGGGTCTTCATTGGTGCCTTCTGGACTCTTGAAAGTCGGCCTGTAACCGACATTGATGACTGCATCGAAGAGCTCGTTGGTGCTCAGGCGCACCCGTCCCGCATATACGCCGGTACGAGGAATCAGTTGATACTCGCGCAATTTCACGTTGGCTGTGGGAAAACCAATTTGCCTGCCGCGCCCATCGCCTTTCACCACCGTGCCGCCTACGCGATAGGTGCGAGAAAGAAGGCTCTTGGCCCTGGTCATATCCCCGTCGATAATGGATTCCCGGATGGCCGAACTGGAAACTTCCACGCCCTTTACAAAAACCATCGGCGCCACATGCACGGAAAAGCCCATCGTTTCGCCAAAAGTGCTGAGCAGGTCGGGATTGCCTTCACGGTCTCGGCCGAAGTGGTGATTATGCCCAACTGATATTGAACGAGCGCCCATGGCGCCCACTAAGATGTTTTCCACATATTCGCGCGGCGAAAGCCGGCAAAGGGCTTCCGAAAAGGTGAGCACGAGAGTAGCTTCGACGCCCAGTTCGGCAAAAAGACTGAGGCGTTGATCGATATCGGTCAAAAGCAACGGGTGAACGCCACGGGTGAGGGCGCGGGGGTGATCGGCAAACGTGACGACGCCGGCAGTCACACCCAGAGATCGTGCTTCTTCGACCGCCTTACCGATGACAACCTGGTGTCCAGGATGAACTCCGTCAAAGAAACCAAGGGCAATGGCTGAACTTTGAATCAGGCCCGGTTTGGCTTCGGTGAAAACTTTCAAGACTGGAGTCCTTGTATTGCTGAGCGGGCAACTCTTAATGTTGCCGGACGCAAAGTATTCTATCCCAATGGTTGGGGGGAAGCTAGATAGCTATTTCTCTAATGGTTGTGCGGTTTTCATCGTTTCATTTATGCCTCTAAACATGCTAAAATTTGAGCTGGCGATCATCGAGGGATGAGAGATCAAAGCCTCTCTCTGTGCGGCATTCAATTAAGAGTGCTGGTTCCTTCCGGATCCCGATTAGATATCAAAACGAAATCAAATCGGAATGCGGGCCGGACGTCTCAGTGGATACAAACCCAAAACACTGACAGGGTTTCAATCCAGCCTTCCTGGGCGATGATCACTGAATTGGCATTCTGATTTGGTGGACTTAAATGGCGAAAAAAGAGGGTTCGATAGCGGTGTCTGAGGATCAATCCGATAAGGAGCCGGAAAAGGCTCATGAGGCCGAGAAGCAACCGAAAGAAAGGGTTGAAGGCAAGGACTCGGACTATTCCGCCGCTACCATTGACGTCCTGGAGGGCTTGGAAGCCGTTCGCCGCAGGCCCGGTATGTACATCGGCTCGACCGGACCCAAAGGTCTCCACCATCTGGTCTGGGAAATCGTAGATAACGCCGTGGACGAAGCCCTGGCAGGCTTCTGCACGCGCATCGAAGTAACGGTAAATGAAGACAATTCGGTAACAGTACTCGACAACGGTCGCGGCATCCCCACAGACATTGTCGAAAAGACCGGCAAGAGCGCCGTAGAAACGGTTTTTACAGTCTTGCACGCGGGCGGCAAGTTCGGCGGCGGCGGATACAAAGTATCAGGCGGCTTGCACGGCGTTGGCGCCTCGGTCGTGAACGCGCTCTCGGAAAAACTGGAAGTTGAAGTTCACCGCGAAGGCAAGATCCACAAACAAGTTTACAAACGCGGCGACGCGGAAGGCACGCTCACGGTCGTCGGCAAATCCGACTATCGCGGTACGAAAGTGACCTTCTGGCCGGATAACGAAATCTTCCACGATATCAATGAAGACAACGAGACCGAATTCATCGTCATCCAGTTCGACGTCTTAATTGCCCGCCTGAGAGAAATGGCCTTTCTCAACAAGGGACTTTGCATTGTTTTGTCAGACAAGCGCGAAGAAGAAGACGGCAAACCCAGATCGTTGACTTTCCACTATGCAGGCGGCATCGCCAGTTATGTGGAATATTTGAACGACACCAGGACCGCTCTGCACAAGCCACCTTTGTACTTCGAACTGGAAAAAGACGATGTGGTCGTTGAATGTTCATTGCAATGGACAGATATGTATTCCGAGTCAATATATACCTTCGTCAACAACATCAACACCCATGACGGCGGCACCCACCTGACCGGCTTCCGCAATGCACTGACGCGCGTAATCAATGACTTTGCCAGGCAGAACAACCTTATTAAAGAATCGGAAGCAAACTTCACTGGCGAAGACGCGCGGGAAGGTTTGACCGCAATCGTCAGTGTGAAAGTATCCGAGCCGCAATTCGAAGGGCAGACCAAAGAACGCCTGGGCAACCGCGAAGTGCAGGGGATAGTGCAGGCAGTCACAACCGAAAAGCTGAAAGACTGGCTGGAACTGAATCCGAAAGAAGCTAAAAACATCATCCAAAAGGCAGTCCTGGCCAGACAGGCTCGCGAACAAGCCCAGAAAGCCAGGCAACTGGTGCGCCGCCAGTCGGCTTTGGAAAATTCTTCCTTGCCTGGAAAGTTGGCTGATTGCTCCGACAGAGATCCGACCAGATGCGAAATCTACCTTGTCGAAGGTGACTCCGCGGGCGGCAGTGCCAAGATGGGACGCAACCGCGAATATCAGGCCATTCTGCCTCTGCGAGGAAAAATCCTCAATGTGGAAAGAGTGCAACCTTCACGCATCTACGAAAACGCTGAAGTGCAGGCGATGATTCAGGCGCTGGGACTTTCAGTCAAAGAAGAAGATGAAGAAACCGGCGGCAAGAGCACTGGTCTGCTGCGTCCGAATGCGGAGAATCTTGATCTTACAAAAATTCGCTATCACAAAGTAGTGATCATGACCGACGCTGATGTCGACGGCAGCCACATCCGCACTTTATTGCTGACGTTTTTCTTTCGCTATGCACGGCCTCTCGTCGAGAAAGGTTATGTGTATATCGCCATGCCGCCCTTGTTCAAAGTGGAAAAAGGTAAAAGAGTCGAGTATTGCTACAACGAGCATAAACTGGAAGCAATTATTGCTGAGATGGGCGAAAAAGCAGTCATTCAGCGCTTCAAAGGTCTGGGTGAAATGATGCCGGAACAATTGTGGGACACCACGATGAATCCGGAAACCCGCACGCTCAAGCAGGTAACCATAGACGACGCCTCGGAAGCCGATCATGTATTCGATCTGCTCATGGGTGAGTCGGTCGGACCAAGACGCGAATTCATCGAGAAAAACTCATACCTGGCCAGCCTCGACGTCTAGGCTCTGCGCAAAAGAAGAGACTGATGGTCAATGTCGCCAATATAGTCACCGTCTCGAGAGTGGGATTGGCGCTCATTGCCATCTATCTCTTAAGCCTGCCCGGCGAAGGCGTTAGATGGGCGGCTTTCTGGCTGACAGCCTTCGTTATTTATGCAGATGCGCTGGATGGATACCTGGCGCGCAAATTGAACCAGGCATCAAAATTCGGCGGCATTCTCGACATAGCCGGTGACCGTGTTGTCGAAATGTCTTACTGGATAGCCTTTGCGGCCTTTCAATGGGTCCCGCTCTGGGTGCCCTTATTATTTGCCGTGCGCGGCACTTTTGTGGATGCAATCAGATCTCATGCCAGTGAGCAAGGCTTTACTGCCTTCGGCGCCAAGACCATGATGCAGTCCGGTCTGGGCAAATTCCTGGTGGCTTCAAACTTCAGCCGCTTTACTTACGCCGTTGCCAAAGCCCTGGCCTTTTGCTTTTTGATCGCCGCCCGCACTGAAATGTTTTCCAAAACTGCACTGCCAATGGTGGCAGACATTCTGGTCTATATAACCGCGGCCTTTTGTGTTTTACGGGGGCTGCCTGTAATTCTGGAATCGTCTTTTCTGTTTAAAACAGATAAGCCGGGCAATGCCTCCCTTCCAAAAGAAGAAACAGACAATACTCAGATAGACATGAAAAGTAAGCCTAACGATTGAGCGGCTGCCTGCGCCTGGAACTATTTCTTAGGCTTGGCCATTGGACTGATGCCCAGTTTTTCTGCCGCATCGTGGGCAGTCTCTTTGGATAGCGGTTGTGGCTTGGCCATAGGCGTAATGCCGAGTTCTCTGGACAGATCCGACATGGTTCGCTGGCCTGCCGTTTTTTGAGTGGAGGCAGTTTTCCCTTGATCGCCTGCGCCCCCAAATCCAAATGAATCATCCTCGCCCATGAGCAGAGCCATTTCATTCGGCACTGACTTTAGACCGGCAGGAGGCATGAAATCCTTTGCTGAAACCTTTTGCTTAATCGAAGCCAGCGTGTCAACCGCCAAAACCTTACTGCCGCCTTCTCGAATGCGGTAGACACGCAAAGGCACGGGAGCTCTGACCATTTTGGCAGTGCTTTTTCCGTACAATTGAGCCAATTCCTTTTCAGTAATCTGAGTGATCTTGGAGAGGATGAACATGAACGTACGCGGCAAAACTATGTCTGCAGCAGCCCAAATCTCGCAGGGAACAACAACCCCTTCTGCACTTCCACCTTGCAAGAGCGCCCGTGAGCGCATGCTGTTCAGGCTGGGCAGATCCTTAGCTGTGAAATTGGCAAACTGGACGGCATTGAGGCCGCCTACAACCGCTCTTTTGCCTGTGGCAAAATAGGCACCGGCTGCGCTGCCCCTGGTCACGGTTGGTGACCTGGAAGAGAGACCGAATCGTCTCATATCTACTTTGTAGATTTTTTTCGCGTCGGCATTGTAAGCATACATGCGTCCGTCCGGCGGCAACGCTACAACATTCACGCCTGTGCGCGGAGAGTAAAATTTCATGCCGATCTTGCTTACCGTAGTATCGAGATCGCCATAGAAGTCGCTGCGCATTTTCAGTCTTATCCCCTCGACTGTTTGCGATTCGGATTCCGGTTTGGTTGCCGGTTTGGCTGCCGATTTTGGGCGCGCCAAGGCGGCATCACCCACCAGAAAGAGCAGAGCAGCGGCACAGGTGCTGATAAAAAACTGAACCAGTAATTTCGCCATGTAGGTGATATTCCCGGCCCGGCTTCTTACGGGTCATCAAATCAATAAGTTTATCCAACTCTCAAAACATCTTACATTCAGGGTAGATATCGTTAGGTGAGGAATTCCACGAAGCTTGCTTGCTCAATGAAGAAAAAGGTCAAATCAGATCCACTCTCAGGCAATCCCGATGCGATTGCCGGTGGTGAATTGGAACTCAGCAAAGTTCAGATTAGCGACACGACTGCAAAAATCGAAGATAAGACGGTCTCCTTAGATGGAAATGACGTGGCGCCGGCATTCAAACCGAAACTCGATCTGACCGGCAGCATTCTTGACTCTCGCTATCGCATCATTGAGCCCTTGGGCGAAGGCGGCATGAGTACTGTCTACAAAGCCGACCACTTAATTATGAATGCGGTGCGAGCGGTAAAAGTTATTCATCCCAAACTGATGGGCGATGAGCAGTCCTTGCGCAGATTTCACCAGGAAGCGGAGTCGATATCAAAACTGCAGCACGCCAATATCATTGCCGTTCATGATTGCGGTGTGACCGAAGACGGTCGGCCTTACATAGCCATGGACTTTATCGAAGGTCATTCATTGGCAGAGGTCTTGCGAAAGGAAGAATATCTGGAGCGCCTGCGTGCCATCGAGATTTTCATACAAATCACAGAGGCACTGGAATGCGCGCATAATCTGGGCATTGTGCACAGAGACTTGAAGCCCAGCAATATCATGCTGACAAAAAATGTGCACGGCGAAGAGCGCGCTAAAATCCTCGACTTCGGTGTTGCCAAAGTAATCAGACAGGATGCCGCTAAAGACTCTGCCCTCACGCAAACAGGAGAGATTTTCGGCAGCCCGCTCTATATGAGCCCGGAGCAATGCCAGGGAACACCGGTCGAACACTCATCGGATATTTATTCACTTGGCTGTGTGATGTACGAATGTCTGACAGGCTCGCCGCCGATTCGGGGAGCCACGATTTACGACACGATCAGGCGCCAGGTTTCCGAGATGCCGCTGCGCTTCCAGCAAGTTCGGCCCAAGCTGGGCGGTCTCGATCGACTGGAAGCAATCGTCTTTAAGTGTCTGGCCAAAGATCCTGAAAAACGCTATTCGACAATGTCGGACTTGAGAAAGGATTTGATTGCTCTGCGCGGCGGAGCGACAACCGATTGGAAAGTGGTGGCTCAAGCCGCGCACTCCTTGCTTTTACTTGATCTAAAACTGCTTTTCAGCAAATCCGGACCGGGCACCGTTGCTCTCATGGTTATTTCCATGACCGCTCTGCTTGTGGCAATTGTGAGCCTGGGAGCCTGGTTAATGGCTCCACTTGAGACACCGGCTTTCGAAGCACCGGAAAAACTCTGGCAGGTCAATTTCAAACCTGACATTCAGGAATCAGACGTGAAAGGAAAAAAGGCAGACGCCATCGAACAACTGAACCAGATGAATCAGTTGATGATGTTTCACGGCAAGAGTCGCCAGCAGTTGCAGCGCGACTATCTGGAATTCGGCGATCGCTGCTTTGCCGCCGGTGCTATCGACTACGCAAAAGGTTATTACAAACAAGCAGCCGAACACATTTTTCCCGGCGACCATTTTTTGTCTATGACCGAAACAATTCGCTGCTTTGTAAGAACAGCCGATTTGCAATTTTTCAAAGGCGAGTACAAAGGTGCGCTCAATGCTTATGAGCGTGCTATACCGCTGCTTGATCAATGGTCTGAATTATCCCCGGCCAATCTAACGCCTGTTTATACACGGGCGGCCCGCTCAGCCAGTTTGATCGCAGCTAACGACAAACAATTAGAAAAGGGGCTGGCTGTGGCCAATCTTGCCGTTCAATTGGTACAAAAGGATGCCAAACTGGAAAGAGCCCTGGCGATGACGGTGGCCGCAGATTTGAATCGGCAACTGGCGGTTGGCTATTGCGGCAGTCAAACCACGTCCAGCATTGTGGAAACCAGATCTCAACGTACGGCAATGCTCAGCGACGCGGCCAGAATGTATGGCGAGCTGGCCGATGCTACTTTTGTCAGCGATCGCCCGCAAAGAGACTTCGTAGTGGCAAGGTTCTGTCACGGACTGGTCCATGAAAAACTGGGAGATTGGAAAGTGGCGGCTGAAGATTTTGCCCAGGTCTACCCGAATCTCTTAAGCGAATTTGGCGCCGGCAATCCGATTACCAAAGCATGCCTGGTCAAAGAAGCAGATGCTCAGTGGAAGGCCGGCGATAAGCTTGAGGCGATCTGGCTCAGGCTCAGTGCGAAACTGAAATAAACATAGAAGCGGCTTCATCAATGATTTTTTGCGGATCCAGTTTGATCATACAATCGTGTTTTGTCAGTGACTTTCTTTCTGAGCAAGCCTGACACTGGATCGAGCTGTCGAAAATCGCTTGATGCTCAGGTCCGTAAGGACGCCAGCGATTTGGATCGGTGGGTCCGAATATGGCGATTGTCGGCGTCCCCTGGGCAGCGCACAAATGGGCCGGGCCCGAGTCGACACAAATAGCCAGTTGCATTTCCGCATAAAGGGCCATACTCTCCCGCAAGGACAGGCGTCCGGCCGCATTCACTCCTTTAACACCTGAGCCTTTTATGAGTTCGTCATTCAATTGCACATCTCTTTCAGCTCCGGAAAAGTAAAATGTAGCGTCCCATTTTTCTTTAAGGGCTCTCAAGACTTTCAGCCAGCTTTCGGGCGGATACATTTTGTCGGGATGGGCAGCGGCAGCATGAATGAGTATCTTCATACCGCTCTCTTTCAGCTCAGGCAAAATTTCCTTTACGCGTGCGCTCTCTTCTGAAGAAACCCAAGCTGCCAACTTTTTGTCGCCGATCTCTATACCTGCCGCTTGCAAAACATCAAAAAGCGATTCAACTTCGTGAATGTCCTTTCGCCATTTAACGGGATGAGTCAGAAGAAAATTGCGCCCCTCGGTAGCGTAACCGATGCGAGTTTTTGCACCGGTACACAGTGAGAGAAAAGCTGAAGACAAAGATCTTTTGAGGACGAACACACAGTCATACTTTCTTTTGCGCAGCATCCAGGCATAATGCCAGAAATTTTTTGCCTTGCCCTTACCGCTGTCATATTTGTGAAAGCGAGTCGTATCAAAAACGATCAGTTCATTCACATAAGGACAATTCTCAAGCACGCTGCCGCTTTGAGGTCCGACCAGTACATCAATAACAGCCTCAGGGCAAGCCGCTTTCAGGTTGCGAAGAAAGGGCACAGTCAGTATCGTATCGCCGATGAAACGATAACGAATGACAAGAATTCGTTTTGCATTTTTCAGTAGATTATGATTTTGAGAAGCAGACATTTTTGCTTTCGGCTTTTCAACTTACTTGTTTTTGCTTTTTTTCTTGCGCTGCCGCGATTTCTCGCCGTCCTCATCTGTGCTTTCCTGGCTCACCTTAAGCTCACTCTCGAGCTTTCCTTTCATCATCTCCGAAATATGGGATGGCACAGGACCGAGCCACTCCACGCCAATCTCGACAGCAACAAGATGCTGATTGAGTCGATCATGCGGAGCAATTTTGACCATATCTTTTTCCGTGGTAACCACCATCTGTGCGTTGGAATTTCGCATCAATTGCTCCAACATTTTCAATTCATCGGGAGTGTACCAGTGATGATCGGAAAAGGCTTTCATCTGGACGACCGTGCACCCGAGCTGATTGAGCGTAGAGGCAAAACCTTCCGGTCTGGCCAGCCCGCAAAAGGCAATCACGCGCTGTCCCTTCAATTGATCCAGAGACGCTTCTCCTGTGCTAGTGCGCAGGCGTTTCGGCACAAAACGGGCGGCGGCAATTTCGGCACGTCCGGCATACTTGCTTATAAAGGCACGCAGTTTCTGCATGTGTTCTTCATCTGGGTTTAAAGGCACCTTTGTGATTACAACCACCTTGGCGCGATTAAGAGCGGCCAGAGGTTCCCGCAATCGTCCGGCCGGCAGGAGCGCATCATTTTCCGGATCATCATTGTAGTCAATCAAAACCACGTCGAGATCTCGCTCAAGACGAATGTGCTGAAAACCATCATCTAAAACAATTGCATCTGCGTTGAATTTTTCAATGGCAATCGCCGCTGTTTCCACCCTGCTGCTGCCTACGATCACGATTGCATTAGGAACGGACAGGGCAATCAAAAGTGGTTCATCACCAGCCTCTTCACAAAGAGCGAATTCTCCCGCACCGTTGGAAACAACGGTCACCCTTTCTTTTGACTTGCGGGCATAACCCCTGCTCAAAACAGCTACTTTGTATCCGGCTGCGATCAATCTCTTGGTCACATCTATGGCCATCGGTGTTTTACCTGTGCCACCGCAAGTGATATTACCGATACTGACGACCGGAATGGGCAGGCGCACCCGTTTTACATATCCTTTGGAATAGGCAGCCAGCCGGAAATAGGAGCCGATTAAATAACCGGCTGAAAGCGGGCTCATCAGCCCGTAAAGAAGTTTTTCCTGGGAGGTTTGAGGGTTGCCCCAGCTCATGCGGTTACACCTCTTTGGTTCGCGGATTCTGGGGCTTTTTCTGTCCCGGAATTTTTTTCAGACTGAATGACTGGAGTCGATTTGTTACTCAATCCAAGGCTCTCTTCCAGGATTGAAAGTCCCTTTTTTACGGCGCCCTGACTATCTAGAAGCAGCTTATTGCCGCGGTTTCCGATCTCTAGCCTCAATTGATCGTCTGCCAATAATCGCTCTAGCTGCTCAGTCATTTCATTGTCGTTTTTAACAACAAACAAGGCATCCCGGTCTTGCAGCAAGCGAGCAAAATCACGCGTCTTTTCCAGGCGCGGACCGGCGATGACCGGCACTTTATATGTATAAGGCTCTAATACATTATGACCGCCGACCGGCGCCAGTGTCCCACCTACAAAAGCAACATCGGCTATGCCGTAGAAAGTGGCAAGATGGCCGATACTGTCGATTAGATAAACATCGAAATCGTTCTTGAAACGCTCAGAATGTGAGTGACGAATAGTGGTAAAACCAGCGTTTTTAATCAGCTCTGCCACTCTGTCGAAGCGCTGCGGGTGACGCGGTGCAATGACCAGACGAATGTTTCTGTCCGGCATTTTTTTCAACAGTTTCGTATAGGCGCTCAAAACTGCCGTCTCTTCTTTCTCATGGGTAGAACCGGCGATAAAGACAAGATCGTCTTCGTCTAAATTGAGGCTTTTTCTCAATTCGGCAATCTCTTCGGGCGATTTAGCTACCAGCCCGTCACATTTGAGATTACCCATCGTTTCAAGAGGCACGGTGCCGTCCGACAATGCCCGATATCTCTCCGCTTCGTTTTCCGTCTGGGCGCCTATGCGCGTAATCATTTTGACGTAGCGGCCAAAGAAGGGCTTGCTGCGGCTGTATGACTTGAACGAGCGGGGAGAAATTCTGCCGTTTACGATCACAACTGGAATATTTCTTGCCTTGCACTGGCTGATCAAACCTGGCCACATTTCTGTTTCCACAATCACAAACAGGGCCGGATTAATGGCATCCAACCATGATTTAACCGAAAAAAATGTATCGTATGGAAAATAAATTACTTCAGCTATTTCACTTACACGCTCCATAGCCAGCTTCTGCCCAGTTCCTGTAGTTGTGGAAACAACAATCGGCCTCTGTGGATATTTCTCATGAATAGCCTTGACCAGAGGCAGTGCGGCGTTGAATTCTCCGACAGAAACAGAGTGAAACCAGATTGGCCTTTCACTAAGGGCTTTCAAACGGGCTCGTATTGCCCGGGGAATCAATCCCAGCTTTTGAGCGACACCGAAGCGCGCCTTGCTGCTGAAAATCAAGACCGGCCAGATAAGCAGGAGAAGCAGCGTGATTCCAATGTAATAAAGCGCAGTCACTGGATGAGATGGATTTCTTTCAGATTTTCCGATTATGTTTTCAGGTCAGGCTGTCTGAGCGCCGCGAGCCGCGGTCGTCTTTGAGACCATGATTCAGTGTAACCGCGACAAATCCAGGCTGCCAGAGCGTGAACTTAATTGTAAGAACAAAGTGAAGACGATCTAATCTTCCTATCGGCGCTTGTTTTCCTGAATTTGTCCATACTTCCGCTTGCGCTTGGCATCACAAAATAATCAATTCAAGCAGCCAATGCCGCTTTCTACATGGATGCAAAGCCAGTTGGCGACTGGAATTTTTTCACTTCAACCTTGACGTCATCACCTGAATCAATTACTGTCGACTGGCCATTCGCTTCCTTATAAAACGGTTCGATCAACAACAATGAGAATTCTAGTCGTCGAAGACGATGTGAGAATCAGAGCCCCTCTCAAAGAGGATCTCGAGCAGCAGCAATACATTGTCGACGAAGCCTCAGATGGTCAGGAGGCATGGGACCTTTGTTCGGCAGAGCAATACGATCTGATTCTTCTCGATTTGATGTTGCCCAAAATCGACGGTGTACGACTTTGTCAAAAACTTCGGGGCAACGGATACTCAGGGGCCATTTTGATGCTTACGGCTCTGGGCGAGAAATCGGACAAGATCAAAGGTCTTGATTCCGGTGCCGACGATTATATAGTCAAACCTTTTGACATTGACGAATTGGGCGCCCGAGTGCGGGCGCTTTTGAGGAGAAACGTCAATGCCGGTGCATCGATTTTGACCTGGGAAAAATTGACGGTCGATACTCGCTCCTGCCAGGTCGAATATGACGGCAAAATCGTCAAAATTACGCCCACCGAATACCGCTTATTAATTACCTTTTTAAAGCATCCTGGAAAAACCTTCGGCCGCACCGAATTGATTGAACGTCTATGGCATTTTGAAGATGCTCCAACCGAATCGGTAATTAAAGCTCATATCAAAGGATTGCGAAAAAATTTGCAGCAAGCGGGGTGCCAGAGAGAACTGGTGGAAACCGTTTTCGGGTTTGGATACAAACTCGCTAATTGCCAATAAATTCTGAGCAAAAAATGTTCAACAAAACAGAATTACGCCTGGCTCTCTATAACGTTGGCGTCTTTGCTTTAGTCTTGATCATTTTTTCTGCAATCATTTACTGCGCCGTATTGGAGGGAATTCACGGCGAACTGCGCAACGATCTGACGCACATGGCCGACGGCGTTATCTCTTCCATCGACTTCGATGAAGACGAGAAGGAGCAACCGGATTCAGCCGCACCTGATTTGATCGAAAGCGTGTTGCCTGACTCGGCAACGCAATCGCTCACCGAAATGGGATTGCAGTGGTTCGATCGCAGAGGCCATCTGGTCAAAGAGAAGGGTAATTGCAAAATCACTCTGCCTCTAAACACAGGAGCAGCTTTCGAAGAACAGCAATTTCCGCACGCAATGATTTTCACCAAGTCTGCATTTCTGGGAAATCAATTGTTAGGTTATGCGCGAGTGGCTCAGCCGATGAGCGAAACTGATAATGTAATCAACCATTTGCGCCTGGGCCTATGCCTTGGGGTATTTGTCGCCAGTCTTGCCAG
>CAZHEZ010000073.1:0-31713 GCA_964531315.1 uncultured Candidatus Obscuribacterales bacterium
CCTTCTTCTACTTCCAATAAGCGTTTCAAGGCCGGATAGCCTTTCTCGTTAGAACCGTTGATTGTGGCACCGGTCAAAAATATTCCGTGGAAGACGCCAATCTCTCCTTCCATCTTTTGCTTCGGACTGGAGATCACCAACACGCCGTTTTCCACCTTTTGCAGTTTCAACAACGTCCAGAGAACTTCGCGTGTTCTTCTGTTCTGCCAGATTTTGCCGGACTGGACTGATCGTGCCTTCGCCATTGTTACCTGACTCAATTCGTATTACCTGTTTTTGCCCAAAGTTAGAGAAACAGTAAAGTGATCTTAGCGTAGTCCAAACGAACAAGGCTTTATAACCATCTCAAACTTGGAGGGTCAAGGTCACAGGACAATGGTCGGAACCCATGACTGCAGCTTCGATTGTGGCATCGAGCGTGAGATTTTCCAGGGCCTTGTGGATGAAGAAATAATCGATTCGCCAGCCCACATTGCGGGCCCGAGCATTCGTCATCATGTGCCACCAGGTGTAGTTGTCGGTATTTTGATTGTATATACGAAATGTGTCTAAATGCCCTGCTTTTTGGAAGCGGTCCATCCAGTCCCTTTCTTCAGGCAGGAAACCGGAGACGGTGTGATTGTCTTTCGGGCGCGCCAGATCTATTTCTTTGTGAGCGGTATTGAAATCTCCGCAGACAATCAAGCGTTGGCCGTCCTTTTGCAATTTCTTTGCATAATTGAGAAACGCTTCGTAAAACTCCATCTTGTATTTGAGCCTTTCCGGGCTGGCTTTGCCATTGGGGAAATAAATATTGGCGAGAAGAAAGTCGCCATAATCGGCAATAATCGTGCGCCCCTCACTGTCGAATTTGGCAATGCCAAAACCGTGAGAAACTTCCTTTGGTTTCTCGCGGGTGTAAATTGCCACCCCGCTGTATCCCTTCTTTTCAGCATGGCTGAAATATGACGTATAGCCTTTGCGCTCCATCAATTCTTTAGTCAATTGATCGGCTGAGATCTTCGTTTCTTGCAAGCAAACGATGTCGTATTTCGTCTTTTCCTTCCATTCGAAAAAGCCTTTTTTGGCGATTGCCCGTATGCCGTTTACATTCCAGGATGCAATTCTGAATTTCACTTTTGGTATTGTCCGTCGTGGTGGGCCTGCCGATTTTGAGATGGCAATTCAGTATTAAAACCCGCGGACAATGCCGAGAGGGTCTTTCTTTGCACATGTTTTCGATAAGAAAAAGCGTCCTGTGCAAAACAGGACGCTTTCAGTGATTGGGCGATTTCCTTACTTGGCGGCGGCCATATGCTGTTCGCAGGCTTCTTTGACGCCCGGGTGGACGATTTCGCCGGCGTGGATATTGACGCCTTTTTCCAGGGCTGGATCGTCAAGACAGGCTTTGTAGCCAAGCTTGGCCAGTTTCAATGCGTAAGACATTGTGGCATTGGTGAGGGCTCGGGTGGAAGTCCACGGTACTGCGCCGGGAATATTGGCGACTCCATAGTGAACAACACCGTCGACGGTGTAGATCGGATCCGAGTGAGTGGTTGCGTGAATGGTCTCGATGCAACCACCCTGGTCAACCGATACGTCTACGATCACGGAACCTTCCTTCATGTTTTTCACCATCTCTTTGGTGATCACACGAGGGGCCGTCTTGCCGGGCAGAAGCACGGCACCGATGACGAGATCGGCAGAAGGCAATGCTTCTTCCAGGTAATGTCCGACAGAGAATACCGTTCTTACTTGACCGTTGAAGATGTCGTCGAGATAACGCAGACGATCTAGCGAAAGGTCAAAGAGAGTGACTTTAGCGCCTAATCCCAGCGCGATCTTGGCGGCGTTGGTTCCGACTACGCCACCACCGATGATGATAACTCGGCCCGGTTCAACCCCGGGCACGCCGCCCAGAAGTATGCCGCGACCACCCATCGGACGCTCGAGATAGTTGGCGCCAATTTGTGTCGAGAGGCGTCCAGCGATTTCGCTCATCGGTGTAAGCAGGGGCAGAGAGCCGTTTGCCAATTGAACTGTTTCGTAGGCGATGCAGGTAGCACCGGTTTTGGCCAGGTCATGAGCCAGCTTGGGCTCAGCAGCCAGGTGCAAGTAAGTGAAAAGTAATTGTCCTTTTCTCAGCATGGCAACTTCTGAGGCTTGCGGTTCTTTGACCTTCATGATCATGTCCGCTTCGCCGAAAACTGCTTTAGCATCAGGAAGAATCTTGGCGCCGGCTGCTTCATACTCTTTGTCGGTGATACCACTTCCGACACCAGCACTCTTTTCTACATAAACAGTGTGTCCGGCTGCAACCATGGCGCTGGTCCCTGCCAGTGTCAGGGCAACGCGGTACTCGTTGTTCTTTATCTCTTTCGGTACACCAACCTTGGACAAGGTTCAGCCCTCCATATTTGATTTGTTAGAATTCGAATCGCTAAAAAAAACCGTAAAGTCGCGCTTCCAATGCGAGAAAAGTCAATTCTAGCCTGACAATATGACTATTGGATATGGTCTTGATACTTGTTTTAGTTTTTGCGAGTATGGCGAGGGTAAGGTCACTGCACAAATTCAGTGGCTCTCTTGGTACTTGTTTTGGTTTTTGCGGGTTTGGCAACCCGATTCGATAAGGCGGGCGTGAGTAATGGCAGATAAGAACGGTTCCAACAGAAAAGGACCTCTGGTCGTAATAGCGGGTGCCAGAACGGCTTTTGGAGCGTACGGCGGGGGCTTGGCGACGCAGACGGCTACCGATCTTGCCGTCCATGCCTCCAAAGGGGCCATTGAAAGGGCAAAAATCGACCCGGGTAAGCTTGACGAGGTGGTCATGGGCAATGTCTTGCAGACAAGCAAGGATGCCATCTACCTGGCCCGTCACGTCGGCCTGCGTTCCGGTATGAAGCAAGAAAGTCCGGGCTTGATTCTCAATCTTCTCTGCGGGTCAGGCGTTAAGGCCGTGGCCACAGCCGAGATGCTCATTGATGCCAACCAGGCTGAGGTCGTTTTGGCCGGCGGTTCCGACTCCCTGTCCATGACGCCCTATTTGAGCTGGGGCATGCGCTGGGGTGGCCGCATGGGCGCCGGAGAGCTGTTTGACGGGCTTGACATTCGCGACACTTTGCCGAATGCATCGATGGGCGAAACTGCTGAAAATCTTGTCGAACGTCATAAAATCACGCGCGAAGAACAGGATGCCTTTGCTGTGGAATCGCAACAGCGGGCCAAAAAAGCGCAAGATGCAGGCGTTTTTGCCGAAGAAATTGTGCCTGTGGAAGTGTCTATCGGAAAAGGCAAGACCAAAGTGATAGACACTGATGAGCACATGCGTCCGGATACCACTATGGAAGGGCTGGCCAAGCTGAAGCCGGCTTTCAGGAAAAACGGCTCCGTAACTGCAGGCAATGCCTGTGGCATCGTAGATGGTGCGGCAGCACTTGTAGTTACGCGCGAGAAGATTGCTGAAAAACACGGGTTGGAGCCGATGGTCAAGGTTTTGTCCTGGGCTGTGGTGGGAGTGCCGCCGGAAGTAATGGGAATTGGTCCTGTGCCTGCCATTCCGATGGCTCTCGAAAAGGCAGGGCTGAAGATGGAAGACATCGATCTATTCGAGATAAATGAAGCCTTCGCCGGGCAATATCTCGCTTGCGAAAAAGAATTGAAACTGGATCGCAGCCGCGTCAACGTCAATGGTGGAGCCATTGCGCTTGGACATCCGTTTGGTGCTACTGGCGCTCGTTTGATTCTTTCTATGGCGCTGGAATTGAAACGCAGAAAAGCCAAGTATGGTGTTGTCAGCCTCTGCATCGGCGGTGGCATGGGCATTGCCATGGTTTTGGAACGCGTTTAAAAGCGCTCTCAGCAAGATGACAAAAAGCCGCCCTTGAGGCGGCTTTCAAACTTTGACGGTGAAGCGAAGCTCTAGCTTCCCCAGTAAGTCACATAGGGATTGGGTCGAGTCGCTTTCGGCTCTTCATAACCTTCACGCGTATAAACATACTTCTTCTCAGGAGCCTTTTTGGTGGTCTTCTGAGCCACTTCTGGTTTGCCGTTTACATACACTGCCGGCGTCAGTGAGGGAGTGTAAGCAGGCGGCGGGGGCACAAAATAGCTATGTGTGCTGCCTTTTTTCTTGCCTTTTGCGTCGGCATCTAGAGCGCATAGCAAATTTGCCGAAGTTGCCGTAATCACCAGCAAACCGCACAAAAGAGGATTCCTAAACACCATAAAAGACCCCCGCACCCGGAGTTCTGATAACTCCGGTCATCAAGAGCAGACCATAAGCAATCTTACCATCTATTCATTGCATATCGGTTGTGCCGGCACCTGCTTTTGTCATACGCAGAGCCCAGCCCTGCTTGGTTATCAGCAGTTTCCAAAGAATTTCGCCGCCTCTTTACAACGGCTCGAATTTTTACTTATCTGGGGTGCGTTTCTTTAGTCCAGCGCGTGGCGCGGCGAACTTTATTTTGTTGTTCGATGCTGTCCACGTTTTGCGCATTCACCGCCGGATCCCAGGTGGCAACCGATTCGCCGAACCAGACTTGCAGGTCGTTGCAGGTTTTTGAAGCCGGCAACTGGTGCGTCGGTACGTTGGTTTCGCCTGTTTTTCTGGCACGAGCTTCCTCAGCCATTTGCATGACCTCGGGCTGATGCTCATGCAGAGGCTCTTCCGGCATTTCCGGGGTGTAAGCCTCCAAACGGTTAAAAGTATCCTTCCAGATGGTTTTTAAATGCTCTGGTTTTTCTAAGGTTCCTTCAGCGGGCTGGCTTTGTCTTTTCAGCCATTTGAAGGTGAAAAACTCGATCAGAGCGGAACGCCAAGTACACATAAATAGCTCCTCTCAGTACATAAGGCTGCCTGAGATATGCCCATGGCGATGCGGCGGTAACTTTTTGCCTGGATTTTATAAGAAGATTAAAGACTGTTTATGTTTAATAGCGGCAAAACTTCGCCGATTCCGTTTCCGCTTTCCGGATCGCAGTCTATTAAGTGTGGAACTTCCGGGTGAAACTCGTTGACCAGGTCCAGTTTGAGCTGATATTCACTGGGCGGCTCAAAACAAGAAAGGCAGCGGGCTTCATATTGGGCGTCGCCGACCAGTATTTGCTCGTTGGAATTGACCATGCGCTGGGTGCGGCAGGCAAAGTCCGAGCCGCACTTGCGGCAAACTGCCAGGAGTTTATCCACACGGTCGGCAATCGCCAAAAGTTCAGGAATCGGACCGAACGGCTTGCCTCTGTAGTCGAGATCCAGTCCGGAGGCGATAATTTTCTTTTTCTGACGCAAAAGCGCCAGTACTACTTCAGGAACGTCTTCAGAGAAAAACTGGCACTCATCCATGCCAATCACGACTGCATGAGACGAATATTTCAAAATGTCTTTGGCTGAGTCTACAACTATTGCTCTGGAAGCCAGACCATTTCGCGATTCAATTTGATTGGGTTTCGATCGCGTATCGGTAGCAGGGCGCACGATAATCGTCGGCAGATAAGCCAGACGAGCGCGTTCGATTCTGCGTATGAGCTCGCTGGACTTTCCAGACCTCATGCAGCCGACGATCATCTCGAATCGATATCCAGTCAGCATAAACTCGGATCTACCTCGAAAGTGTTTCCTAAAGGGTGGTTCGAAGCTACATATGGTACCGAATAACCGGCTGACAATACCTGAAGAAAAACGCTCAGACAGTTTCATATTTCTTCATATGAAGTAAACGTCAGTGCGCCTTGCTCATATAGAAGCATGTAATAATGCGCTGCCTTAATTAAAGGTTGGCACCACCTGTGGTGTCGCCCTCGTCGCCGGCTGAAAATGCTGCATTCATGCTGGTCAATTCTTTGTATGAAAGCATGCGATCGAGCTCTTCTTTAGGAATCAGAGCCCGCTGAATGACCAGTTCTTTTAAGGTCAAATCTGCCTGTTCCGCTTCTCGCGCTAGTTCTTGCCCGCGTTTGTCTCCCAGTCGTTTGCTCACTACTGCCAAAACGACGCCCGCTTCTTCCAGCTGCAGACTGCAAGCACTGTGATTGGCGGTGATGGCGCGCAGATACTTGTTGTTGAACGGTTCAATAGTGCTGCGCAAAAGATCCAGAGACTGCAAAATATTGTGAATGATCAAAGGTGTCATCACGTTTGATTCAAATTGACCCGATGATGCCGCTAATCCAACCACGATATCGTTGCCGAAAACCTGGCTGGAAGCCATATTGATGCATTCGACCAGAGTGGGAATTCTGCGGTTGGGCAGAGTGTTGGGACGAATAAGAGAACGCTCGACAATCAATTCCGGTGCTGTAATTTCAGACAGTCCTGTCTTTGGCCCCGATGAAAGCAAGCGCAAGTCATTGCCAATCTTGGTCAGCTCTATGGCCAGCTCTTTGAGGGCTGAGGAGAATTCGACAAAATCGGACATGGACTGAGAGATGCGGAAAAAGTCGTCTGATTGGCGCAGCCGCATACCTGCGTATTGCGAGAGGCGCTCGACCGCGGTGTGAATATATTTGCTGTCGGCACCCAATCCCGTGCCTACGTGTGTGGCGCCGATATTCAGCTCAGTAAGCCCGATGCTGGCCTCCTTCAAGCGTTTTAAGCAGCGCTCAATGGAGGAGCCGAAAGCGTTGAATTCCTGACCAAGCGTAATCGGCAGGGCGTCTTGCAAATGCGAGCGGCCCATTTTGATCACCCGCTCGAATTCCAGAGATTTGCGCCTGAGCAGGCGCTCCAGATCGAGCAGCACTGGCTCGAATTCTTTGGCGGCCAGCAAAACGGCCAGGCGCATGGCGGTTGGGAAAACATCGTTCGGCGATTGACCCAGATCGACATGCTTGACCGGGTGAATGAGATCATAGCTGCCCAAGGCGCCGCCCAAGATTTCCTCAGCGCGATTGGCCAGCACTTCATTGACATTGATATTAAGGGCGGTGCCTGCTCCTGAAGAGAGAATTTCCATGACGAACTGGTCGCGCCACTGACCGCCATAAGCCTCGTCGGCAGCCTGCATGATTGCCCTGGCTACCTGGGGCTCCAGCCGCTTACAATCAAGGTTTGCCGCTGCACATGCTTTTTTGACGAGCAGAAGCGCGTCAATCAAGCGGGGATGCGCTTTCAGTCCGCTGGCGGGCAAAACTTCTTTCAATCTGAAAGTCTGGGCGCCATAGTAGGCTTTAGCGGGCAGAAATACTTCGCCCAGCTCGTCTTTTTCAACTCTGACGTCGGCTCTTTTGGTTACCATGCAAACAAATGTGCTTTGTCTAATTGCGATTAGGATAACTGTATAGAAATACCTATCGCCAATCTGTAGAGTAAAACAAATCTCAAAGAGCCCGAATCACGCCATTTATGCGGCTTATGAAAGAGGTGTTACTTCATTCCGGCTAAAAGCTTTTCCGCCATGTTGATAACTCTGGGATCGGAATTGATGCCTTTTGCTCTTTCCAGAAACTCCTGCAATTGCAGGCGCGACTCCTCTGCATTGCCCATGCCTTTGAGGGCAAGTGCCTCATAGAGGGGTAAATTGGGGTCCGTTGCCATCAATTCATGGGCGCGTTTGAGCTCCTGGAACGCACCGGCGTTGTCTCCCTTGAAAAGAAGCAGGCGCCCGAGATTCAAGTGTGCGACGTCATTTTTATCGTCAATCTCGATGGCCCGTCTGTAATCAAATTCGGCCTCTTTAAGATAATTGAGCTTCACAAGCGTATTGCCCAGATTGATTCGCAATTGCGAGGAATCCATGCCCAGCGCCGTCGCCTTTTTTACAGAGAGTGTGTAATTGCTTAAGGCGGCTTGAGTATTGCCTGTCTGGTCATATATGAGGCCCAGCAGAAACTGCGGAGTGGGATCGACGCGACGATAGTCCATTGACTTTTGCAAAAGGCCGACAGCCGCATCGAGCTGCCCGGCGGAAATCAGCTGAGTTGCTTGCCTGATCAGGTTCTTGCCCTTTATGTAAGGATCAGATCGATCGTCATTTGCAGAAGGCGGCGCAAGCGGCAGTGGCTGAGTCGCGTTTGGAGGCGTATTGAACTGTTGAAAATTGAATGGCGCAGGCGAACGAGGTTCGGGCCCCGGCGTGATTTGCTGAGGCAGTGCCGGGGCTGGAGAAAGAGCCGGCGGTGTTGGTGAAACCGGCGGCAGATTGGAATTCTCCTGGGCATATGCGGCGTCGGCAACGTGAAAAGCAAAGGCCGTCACCAGAGCGGTCAATGCAGCCTTGCCGGCTTGTCTTCCTTTATTAGCTTTGATTGGCAAGTGCATTCAGGCAACGCTTCGATTTATGTTTCTTCCGAATTAGCATTTTAGCTGATTGTCGAAGCGAATTTTTGCTGTCTGTCTATTTGCTACTTTCTGTCGATAGTGTCTTCAGCGGCTCTTACTGCCGGTTGGGCCACTACCGAAACACCGACTTTGACGGGCAGTTTGCGCACTGTTTGAGTATTGTTTGTGATTCTGCCTTCGACATTGGAGAAGGACCTTGGATCGATATTTTTTCCGGCTATGTATTGAGCAAGCAAATCAACTTGCGAGACGGGAACCGGCTTCATCTGCAATTGTTGGGCCACATCATCGAGACTGCGACCGGGTCCGAACATTCCTGCTTTCGTCCATTTGTGAATGGGATGCTGGCGGGTGACGACGTTGTAGGTCTTTTGCATGTCTACAGGAACATACTTTCCATCCGGCGTTTGAATGCGCAAGTTGTTGACGCGAGTGCCGGGAGAGTCGACTGCCCAGCCCTGTCCGCTCAGGTCGATTGAATACTTGAGACCGCTCACCTGGACGAAATTGCCGGAAAGATCCTGGGCCACATCGCTGGTTTTCGGGAAAAATAATTGACCGACCCGTTGTGTTATCGATGGTTTTTCCGGTGCATGCAAATCGCGAATGCCATATTCGAGCCCCTGCCTGATCTGATCTCCGGTCATGCGAACATTGACCAGCTCTTTGATTTCGCCTTCGCGCTTGCCGGCGTTCATAATCAAATTGGCCAGGTCCAGTCTGGTCAATTCCTTTCCGGCCACAATCTGATCGCGAATGCCGCCAGAATGTGTCATGACGACAACATCATCGCCCAGGTCCTTTTTCAGTCCGCTGCGGATGGCATCGGAGACCAGGTTGCCGAGCGCGGTTTCTTTGACGCGCAATCCGCGCGCCGTGTAATTTCTGACAGCGGTTGCTCCGTAGGTTTCCTGGGTCAAAAGGTTGCGGTCCGGGACTGCATCTTTGATCGCCTGCACCAGACCTTGATCGGGCACTATGTCGGTGGTAATGGGAACCAGATTGCCGCGCGTAAAAAATCGATTGGCGGAGCCATCGGCATTGACGGCCGATTGGAAATTGCCCAACCATCTGCCACCGGAGCCGGCATGCATAATGGGAATTTCGAAATCACCGCCCACCGGTTTGCCTAGCATGCGATCGACAGTTCTGCCAATTATGCCCTTGTCCGGTCCCACCCACATCGGCATCGGCGTGATGCTGTGGCTGTGTCCGCCTTGAATGCGCGATACCTTGAGGTTTTCGCGTATGAGCGCTTTTGCTAATTTTATATCTTCGCCCAGTCCTATATGAGTATCAAGAACGATGTGATTGATGCCCTGACTGTTCAAATCTTTGATTGCCTGAATAGCGGTTTGTTCTGCATCGTGGTATTTGATGGCGCCGACTGCGCCTTCGTCAGTGGTCAAACCGATGGTGGCCACCTTGGTTTTTCCCCAGGGTGCCATGATCTCTTCTATTACATACGGTTTTGTCAAACCGGCATACTCTGGGTATGCACTGACATCCAGATTGGAATTGATCACAGAAACATTGGGATTTTTTTCCAGAATCGGGCGCATCACTCGACCCCAGCGCGGCACGTCGAAAAGCCCACCGGGAGCGTCATGCTCGTGATTGCCCAAAATGATCTTGCGGGCTTGCATGTCGATCAATGATTCGTATTCGACCTGACCGCCTTTAGTGAAAGCGAAATTTACGTGTCCGGAAAGTGCATCGCCGGTGATATCAAAACTGGTCGGCACTCCTTTGGCGGCTGACTTAGCATTGAGTCCTTCCAGAGCCGTTTTCATATAAGGCAATTGATCGAGATTGCTGTGAAAGTCGCCGACAAAGCGACCGTCGATGCGCATGACATTGGCATCGCTTTTTACTCTGGAGGCCAGTTCTCCGGCTATCTGATTGCCCCGGAAAATGGCTGTGCCCGTGCCCGTCAAGGCGCCACCGAAGAGGGTTCCGAAAGCTACATCCTGACCCATCTGAGTGGCTGTGCTCAAAATTGCATCGCCTGGATCTTTGCCGAATTGGCCGGCATTGTCCAGGATTCTTCTTGGCGCGCTCCAGACAAAGGTGCCGGCCGCGCCGCCGGCCATGCCGCGCACGACATTGTGTTTGATGGCCTCCAGCCCGGAATTTTTCACCATCACCTGGGCGCCTTCCAGTGCAGTTTCGGTAGAGATACTGCTGCCCAGAGCCCGGCGTCCGAGAGCGGCCATATATTTTTGGGAGACCTTTTGATCGACGGCGCTGCCGACCACGCCTGCCAATCCATCCACTGCACCCCAGGCCAGATCGGCTGTGGATGTGTTGCGGTCTTTTTCGTTAAGCAAAAGATGTTCGGCCGCCGACTTAACTGTATATTTCGTGGCACCGCCGGCCAGCATGGCCAGAGGCACAGTCAGAGCTTTTCCTGCGCCATGGGTGGCGGCGCTGACAAGGCTGAAGGCGACGACACCGGAAACGCCTGCCGTCAGGCTTCCGGCAAAATCGGAAATACCTTGCTTGGTGGCTACTGCTTTGTCTCTCGCTTCAGCAGGTTGAGCTTGTGCCTGAGCCTGAGGCTTGAAGCTGTACAGTCCGGCAGTCTCGAGGAGCATGCGGCTGACGGCAGTTTCCTTGGGCAGAGGTGATGCCGGCTGAAACTGCTGATCTATTTGTAGATCTGAGTGTAGATCTGAGTGTAGATCTTGTGGAGTGGGCGCTGCCATGATGCCGGGAAAAACCTGAAGAGGACTTCTACAGTAGATTAGGAATTAAGCTTAAGTAAGGAGGAGAATACGCAAGGCTTTGCGTAGGTCTCCCCTATCTCCCGACCTGAAGTTTTAGAACCTGCTACAGTACCCGTTTCCGGCGATTCAACCGCCTTGAGTGAAGCAATTTGGATAAAGAAAACACAACTGAATCAGGGCTGGAGCAAATGCCGGCATTTTGCTCGCAATGCAAACGGCCGCTGTGTTTGCGCAAGCAGGTCATGAACCTGGCGGTGGGCAATATTGACGAGATGTTTTGCCTGGAGTGCCTGGGCGCCGAGAGCGACAAAAAAGCAGTTGAAGTTCTTCTTACACTGAAAGGGTATGCGCTCAATAGAGAATGTTTTCTCAAGCAGTGGCGGCTTTATGAGAGTGCGGCGGACTGTCCGGACAGGCCCGGGTGCTTTCCCGACCAGTGTTTTTCAGAGACTTAGTGTTTAGAGTTTTGTTATTACTGGTTTTCGAACAAACCGGGCATCGATTTTGGAAAACCCTTCCTGGTGGGGCAAAGCGGAGTTTTTGCAAATGGCTGAATTCAATCTCGACTTGCGCGGAGTGGCCTGCCCGATGAATTTTGTCAAAACCAGACTGTTTCTTGACAAGTTGCAAGAAGGTGATCTGGTCAGGGTTGTGCTGGACGGCGGCGAACCGGTGGAAAGCGTCTCAGCAAGCGTAGAACAGGACGGGCACAAGGTTGAAGCCAAAGATGAATTGCCGGAAGGGCACTTCATGCTGAGTATTCGCAAAGGTAAAGACTAGTACTGTTGACAAATTCACCCGGTGCAGGCGACTATAACCCGACTGGGCTAGACCCTTCATTCGGGAATCCGGTTGGCATTGCGCATGTTTGAAAAGCGAAGCATCGCTCTCAATTTCAAATTTAAATCAGCTATTGGCACGGGCTGTCTGGCTGCGCTTTTGCTGCTTTCAGCAAATACCTGCGCAGAGGCGCTCGATCCGGCCAAAACTCCCGCAACTGAGGCTGAATTCAAACTGGCCAAGGAAAACCTGGCGGCTGCTCCCAAAGATTTCAAAACACATTTTGCTCTGGCCGAGCTCTACAAGCGCTCAGGCCTGCTCAAAGATGCCGTCAAAGAATATTCAGAGACGACTGTATTGAATCCCTCCTACTATGTCGCCTATCACCAGATGGCCTTTTCCAGTCCCGATGCGGCGACTGTCGAGGCGGCCATCGAGCGCTTGAACAGACTGAAAGAGCAAAAGCCCAGGGATTTGCTTTTGTGCGTGGCCTTGTCCGAACTGCTCGAGCAGCGCAAAGAGTACTATCATGCCGCCCGCACACTTGTTGATTTGCTCTATCAAAATGCTGTTCCCGACCAGCATGTCGCCAAAGTGAATGCACGCATCCGCCTGCTCTTGGGCAGAGCCAAGGAAATGCAGGTGACTGAAAAAGCGCGCGGCGAAGAGGAAGATACCGAAGTAGTTCCGTTGCCTCTTCCTGAGGCGAGCTTGAGACGCAACCTCCATGCCTCTAAAATAAAGGAACCGAAGGTTATGCCCGGTGTCGGGCACGCGCCTTTGCTTCCCTAGGCAATTTTCATGAAATTCTCGACAAAAATTCTAGTGGTGTCTCAAACCGCTTTGTTTCTTTGCAGCTGTTCGTCCTCGGTGCACACCGACTCGACCAAGCTGGCTCAGATCAAGGTCAAAAACGGCGAGTTTTCGCCAGAACTTGCCTCTCCCGAGGCCAGTGCGGCCGGCACCAAGATAGACGTGGATATGGAAGCCGAAGGTGTGATTTCCAAAGAATGCCTGCAAGCCTGGCGCAAAGCTCTCAAAGGTGACGAAAAAGGGGCCATGAGCCAGCTTGATGATCTGGAAAAGCGCTATCCGAAATACTCCACCATCAAGTTTATGAAAGGACAAGTGCTTGAACTCCTGGGTAAAGGCGAAGAGGCAATCAAGTACTATCGTGAGTCTCTCGACAACTCTCAGTTCAGTTCAATTCGACAATTCAAGCTGGCCGGAGCTTTGCGCAAGGCCAAGAAGTACAAAGACGCCGAATTGCTTTATCGAAAACTTTTAAAGACTTTCACCGATTTCCCCGATGCGAAGCTGGGACTGGCTCGTTGTCTCATTGCGCAAGACAATCATTCCAAAGAAGGACACCAACTTTTGGAGGAAACGGTTATATTGTGTGAGGCGCTTTTGAAGACTCAGGAGCCTGACAAAGTCAAAGAAGCCACAAGGAATCTTTCAGAGGTCCTGGAAGAAGACCCGACCAACGCGGGTGCCAAACGGCTCTTGGGACGCAAATAAGCGCACTGGAATCCACCGTGCCACAATTAGTGGCTAATTGCTTTCGAGGAGTTGGTAATGCTTAAGGAAAAGGACCTGCTGGAAGCTCCGTCAGTGGAAGAGATTGCCATCGACGGTTTTGATTTCATCGAGTTTTACGTAGGCAATGCGCTGCAAGCGGCATACTACTATGAGCGTGGTTTTGGTTTTGACCTGGTTGGATACAGTGGGTTGGAAACCGGCAGACGCGATCAAGTTTCCTATGTTCTCAAACAGGACCATGTTTACCTTGTCCTCACCGGAGCTTTGAAAAACGATCACACAGTGGCCGAGCATGTTCATCTCCATGGCGACGGTGTAAAAACGATCGGCCTGAGAGTGCGTGATTGCAAAAAAGCTTATGATACTGCCATCGCCCGTGGTGCTAAGAGCGCTAGAGAACCGGAAGTTGTTGAAGACGAAAATGGAAAGTATGTTTCCGCTTCCGTTTATACATACGGAGAAACATTGCATACCTTTGTCGAGCGCAAAGACTACAAAGGTTTTGCGCCTGGCTTCAAACCTGTAGACAGAAAATACCTCGACAATCAAAACGACCATAAGGTCGGCTTGGCTGCAGTCGACCATGTTGTCGGCAATGTCGAAGTCGGTCGCATGGAGTACTGGGTCGAATTCTATCAAAAGGTATTCGGCTTCTACGTCTATCAGTACTTCGACAAAAAAGACATCAGCACACAGTATTCCGCACTTGTTTCCAAAGTGATGGCCAACAAAGCCGGATCTGTGAAACTGCCTATCAACGAGCCGGCCGAAGGTGCCAGGCGTTCGCAAATTCAGGAATACCTGGACTATTATTTGGCCCCTGGTGTTCAACACATTGCCATCGCCACGCGCGACATCATTAAGACCGTTGCCGAATTGCAAAAGCGCGGCATCGAGTTTCTCAAAGTGCCACGCACCTATTATGACGCCCTTCCTGAGCGCGTCGGCCAGATTGATGAAGACATAGAAGAATTGGCGAAACTACACATTCTTGTCGATCGCGAATCGGAAGGATATCTTTTGCAGATCTTCACCAAGCCTGTTCAAGACAGACCGACTCTTTTCTTTGAAGTGATTCAAAGAAAAGGCGCCAAAGGTTTTGGCAAAGGCAATTTCAAGGCTCTTTTCGAATCGATTGAACGAGATCAAGCTGAAAGAGGCAATCTCTAGAACTGAGAGCGTCTGCACTTTTGACCAGGCTGATTCGATAATCACCAAAGGGCTTCTTCATGCTGTTAGAAAGGCTCGGCATTGATTTGCCGATAATCCAGGCGCCAATGGCGGGTGTCTCCACGCCGTCCATGGCTGCGGCTGTGTCCAATTGTGGTGCACTTGGATCGATTGCCATCGGCGCCAGCGACTTAGATGCCGCCTGCAAAATGATTGCCCAAACGAAAGACCTGACAGATCGCCCATTCAACGTGAATGTCTTTTGTCATCAGCCGGCAGTCGCCGACCGGCAGAAAGAATTAACATGGTTAAGCCACCTGGAGCCTTACTTTTCCCGGTTTGCGTCCAAACCGCCATCCGCTCTGACTGAAATCTATAAGAGCTTCATTGAGGATCAACCATGTCTGGAACTGCTTTTGGATTTGAAACCAAAAGTCGTCAGTTTTCATTTCGGGCTGCCGCCTGAGACTTTCATTCTAAGACTTAAGGCGCAAGGCATCGTGCTTCTTGCTACGGCCACAAGCTTGGAAGAAGCGACGCTGATTGCATCACAAGGAATTGATGCCGTGGTTGCGCAAGGCTATGAAGCGGGCGGGCATCGAGGAACTTTTGACCCGGCCAGAGCTGATCTCTGTCTCAGTACGGCTTGTCTGACTCGATTGATAGCAAGCAAGTTGAAGATACCGGTTATCGCCGCCGGTGGTATCATGGACGGTGCAGGCGTAGTGGCCAGTCTTGAATTGGGCGCGCAAGCAGCGCAGCTGGGCACGGCTTTTGTGCTTTGCGCCGAGTCGCTGGCCGACCAGTTTTACAGAGAGGCGATGCAGTCTCAAGCGGCATATTCCACAGTGATGACCCGAGGGATTTCCGGACGTCCGGCCCGCTGTCTGGAAAATTCCTTTACCAGGCTCGCTGGTCAATACGGAGAGTTGCCGGATTATCCGATTGCTTACGATGCCGGCAAAGCCTTGAACGCAGCAGCCAAGAAAGCCGGGGACGGCAGCTTCGGGGCGCAATGGGCTGGTCAGGGAGCCCCTTTGGCGCGTGCTTTGAAAGTGCAAGATCTGATCGAGCAACTGAAAGAAGAGATGAAGAGATAGTTGATTTTCGCTTTTGAAAATCAATTACTCTAACTAGTTCGCTGGCGTTTTGCCTGCAATTCTTTGACGCGCAAATCGGTCATCACGGACGTGAAGTAATTGCCCTTTTTCCACATCAATTGCGAATATTCCCTCAGTGCTGCAATGACGTCCGGATCCGACTCACCCAATTTGGATTCCATCTTGGGCAGGGCCGCTTCATAAAGTTCTCGTGCTTGTTTGTAGTGCCCTTGCTGGAAATGCACGAAGCCTAAGAGTCGGGTAGTGGCAATCAAACTGCCCGCATCTTGGCCGGTTTCGGTCCAAAGTTTCAGCGCTTCATCATAAGCTCTTTCCGATTCTCCATACTGGCTGCGCAGCCGGAAGCAATCGGCCAGTCGGCACAAAACTTCAGCCCGGCGTATGGTCTGGGCCTTATTTGTCTCCGGATACTTCCGGAATTCTGCCAGCAAAGTCTGATAGTAGGTCGCTGCTTCACCATAGCGTCCGCTGGCATAGAGAGCGTTGGCGAGCAACTCACAAATGTCATTGAAGAACGCGTGTTTGTAGTCGACAATCTTTTCTTTGGGATGTCTATTCTTGATGTCGCTATCGATTGAAAGTTTGTTATAGAGGTCGGCTAATACATCGGCGCAAGTGCTCCAATCGCCGCTTTTGCCAAGCACCTTGCCATAATCTCGCTGCGCTTCCACCGTATCGTCGGACCTTTTGCCGTCATTAGCTTTTAGCGTCTCAAAAATGTGCTTGCGCAGGTCGACTGCTTCTCGATAGTGACCATTGATCTCATAGATGCGTGCCAGAATTCTCTCGCCTTCTATGTAACGCGGTGAGGTCTGTCCTTCTGCCTCGTAGGTTTTCAGATCGCGCAGGATGAAAGAGACACTGAGGGCATAGTTCGGTTTTTCCACGGGTGGTTGTTCTACGACCGACCAGGCTGCTGCTGCTCCCGGCGGAGGTTCGCGAGTGTCTTTAAAGTAAATGCTCAAATACTGAGCGGCTATAAGAGCCGCTACCACTACGGCCGCGAGCGCCACCCAGAGCAGCTTTCTTTCTCTGCCCACAAATGGTGCCATCTTCAGGCGTAATAATTCCAGCTTCAGTTTGGCATTGGTGATCCAACCAGCTTCCATTTGATTGAGAAATTCATGCAATTCTGCCGCCAACTCGTCCATGCTTTGTTGACGCATGGCCGGGTCTTTGTGCAGTGCTTTAAATACAATCGCCTCCAGTCTTTCCGGCACTTTCGATTCCGGGCAGGCAACCGAAAATGATGGTGGCACTTCGCTCAACTGTCTGTAGAGCGTCTCCATCAAATTGGCGCCGACAATGGGCGGCTTGCCCGCGATCACTTCATACATCAGGCATCCCATCGAATAAATATCCGAGCGTGCATCGACCTTTTCACCGCGACACTGCTCAGGACTCATATAAAATGGGCTGCCGAAGACCTCACCGGTTTTCGTCAAATGCAATGATTCTCCGCCATCCTGGGGGATCAGTTTGGCAATTCCGAAATCGACAAGCTTGACGATATCCAGCGAAGGTCCCTGGTGGATCAAAAGCACGTTGCTCGGCTTTAAATCGCGATGCAAAACATTGTTCGTATGGGCGCACTGCAGCGCATCGGCAATCTGCACGAAAATCGCCACAGAGCGCTCCAGAGCCAGTCCGCGCAACATTTTGATGGCTTCGTTGAGTGGAGTGCCATCCAGATAATCCATGACGATATAAGGCTCATTTTCTTCGCCGGCGCCGAAGTCATAAATGGTGACAATATTGGCGTGAGAAAGACTGCTGGCGGCACGTGCTTCTTGCTGGAAGCGTTGGAATGTGATTGGGTCATTCACCAAATGCGGTAGCAAAAGTTTTACTGCTACAGTTTTGCCCAGCTGTTTGTCGACGGCTTTGTAGACAACACTCATACCGCCTTGTCCGATAAATGATTTCAGTTCATAGCGTTTGGCCAGAACAGTTCCGACCAGGGCGTCCATGCGATGGCTGGCTACGGTTGCGTCCGCGGGAGCGTTTGCGGCAGTCGCCTCATCATCATTTCGAGGCTTTTCTAGTTCTGTGTCCGGTGCCGATTTTGCTGGCTTCTTGGCTGCATCTCCGCCCTCTGCATCAGGCGTGAGAAAGGCTGATTCAGCTCCGGCTGGAATCTGATCGGCCTTGGATTTTGCTTGCTCTTTCTTGTCCTTCTTTTCAGACATTGTTTCCAGAGCCAAGCTGAAGCTTGGCAGCTTCTCCCCTACGTCCACATACCTCAGTAAAGGGACATCCAAACCGTGGCGCTTGTTTTGTGGGATGATAATCCGGTAAATCTTACCGGCACAATAGTTTTGATCTTCCCTATAAAAAAACGAACGAAAGGCAGAGCCGGAGAGCTTTTACCAGCTGCCAGTGCGGTTGTATTTTGCTGCACGTGCCTGCTTTTGATTGCCCCTCAAGGGCTTTGCGCTCAGTCCAGTGAAACAGGCTGGATGCTGGACCAGCAAAGCGAAGAGCGCGGCCGCACCATTATCAAAGTGACGGAAAGAAATCTGGTTTTGACCAGCAAATTGATGTCGGCAATTCTCGCCTCACCGAAATTTGACGCAGTCTTCTTCAATGAGACCACCAAGAAATTTGTAATATTGCCGCACAACGACTGGGCAAAGCGCTACGCATCCGGAAAAAAAGAGATAGAAGGTCCATTCCCAGGCGAGAAAATTGCCGGGCTGAATACCCGCAAATTTACCTGGCGCACTAAAAACAGGCATAAAACCATGGAACTGTGGGTGACAAAGGAGCTTCCCTTAAGCACTCCCCTGCAGGAATTCGTCTCCACCACCATTGGCATTCCCACCAGTATTGGCATGCCTTTGCGGATGGTCACTAAATTCGACGATCGCCCGGCTAAAATCGATATGGACACAAAATCGATAAAGAAAACCAAATTCCCTCTTTCAACCTTTGAGTTGCCAAAAGGATTCAAGAAGGTTAAAAGCGAGATGGAGCTGCTTCTGGGCGGCGAAGAAGAGAATGGAATCGACGAATTTATCAAGTAGCAAATAGCTTCTCAAGTTAAGCAAACCCAGTTGCCATATATGGTTGGCTTTGTATTTAACGTGGTATTGAATGTTCAACTCCCTTTAGGCGCAAGAGGTGCCCACTCTGTGGCTTCTATTCTGGTGGTCGAAGACGACGAAGACCTTTCCTCGACGATGGTCGAGTGGTTGGTATTCAACCAACATGACGCCGAAGCTGCGCTGACCGGCGAAGAAGGCCTGGCGCGCATGATGGAGAAGCAATTCGACGTCATCATTCTCGATTGGCAATTGCCCGGAATGGTTGGCATCGATGTCTGCCGGGCTTATCGAGAGCAGGGCGGCAGGGCGCCGGTCTTAATGTTGACAGGCCGTCGCGATCCCTCGGAGAAAGAAGCTTGCATGAAAGCCGGCGCCTCGGAATTTCTTCCCAAGCCCTTCAGACTCGAGCAATTGAGCAACCAGATTCAAAAGGTTTTGGAACTGGCAGGCACTAAGTAAAGTCCGAAAACGACAAACCGTTACCCCTTTCAAGAGTTATTTAGATGGACAGTTGGCTTCCCAGGATGACCCAAAAGAAAGCGGAATTCATCGCGAAAACGCGGGACCGCTTGACCGAGATGGAAGGGCTTCTGTCTACCCTCACCTACCGACCGGCTGATGCAGCCATAATCAAACAATTGGCTGGACATTTTCACCAATTGGCTGGAGGCGGCGGCATCTATGAACTGGATGATTTGTGCATGTATGCTCAATTTGGCGAAACCATCGTCTTTGCTCTGGTCAGACAGGGCGGCTCTGCAGCACCCGACGCCATAGACAAGTTGAAAGAAGCCGTGGAAAGCATGCGCGGCACTATCGAAGTCGGTCGAGGCGATGCCCGAGCCCAGGACGACACCGGCCCATTGCCTGCAGTGGCGCCGACAATCAATGTTTCGACCACAGCCGGACAGAAAGGCCGCCTGCGCATTTTTGTAGTGTCTTCGGATGCCGAGCACGCAGAAGCGCTGGAGCCCTTGTTGGCCGGCAATGAATTTGAGTTTCGCGTCTTCACTACTACTGAGGAGGCTCTTGAGGCTTTGCAGCTGACCTTTCCGGACGGCTTGCTGGTCGATATTCCCCTCACCGATGGCAACGGTTATGAGCTGGTAGCCAATTTGCGCAATTTGCCGGGCGGCAACAAACCGCCTGTGGTCATGCTTTCCAGAGAACAGGGCTTCCTGGATAAGGTCGGCGCGATTAGAGCCGGTGTGGACGCCTTCTTCGAGCATCCCCTCGATTTCCAGGCCATCGTCGACAAGCTGCGCTATTTGCTGGACAGAGACAAACCTGAGCGCTTCCGCATACTTTCTGTGGAAGACGATCCGGATCAAGCCGAATTCATTCGCGCCACTCTCGAATTTGCCGGCTACAACGTTCTTACTTTGAACGATCCCAAAGCTTTCGAAGAAGCACTCCTGGCCTTCTGTCCGGACCTTTTGCTTCTGGATGTAATGATGGGCGACATCACAGGTTTTGAAATAGCTAAATACGTCAGGCAGATGGAGCGTTTTGTCGCCCTGCCGATTCTCTTTTTGACCACGCAAAACCAACTGGAAGCGCATATTGAAAGCGCCCGCTCCGGCGGAGACGACCATCTGATCAAGCCGATTGCGCCGCCGCTTCTGGTGGCGACTGTGGCAGGACGACTGGAGCGTTATCGTGTTTTCCAAAAAATGCTGAAGCGCGAAGGTCTCACTCAATGCCTCACTCACAGCGCCTTCATCGAGCGGGCCGGCGCCCTGGTAGAACCATTCCAGAGACGTTTTTCGCTGGTGCTCATGCTTATCGACATCGATGGGCTGCGTCATGTCAACGAACGCTACGGATTTCCTGCCGGCGACAAAGTCATTCTCACCGTCTCCAACCTGCTCAAGAAGACCTTCCGCCATTCAGAATTAATCGGTCGCATTGGCGGCGATTCTTTTGGCGTGATGGTGGAAAACCTCTCTGTTCCTGAAGTAGCGGAGTTGGGTCAGACCTTTTTAAGGGAACTGGCAGCCGCCGAGCACGTCGGTGGTGGGGATTCCTTTTTTGTTACAGCCTCAAGCGGTGTTGCCGCATTAGGCGACGGCATGGACCTCAAGGTTCTGATTACTGACGCAGAACAGGCTCTGCAGGCTGCAAAAGCGCAGGGTCGCAATCGACTGGTCAGAGCTGCAGGCAAAGCCCTTCGTTGAAGTGGAGTTTTGAACGTGGTACCGTTTGTGGTGCCTTTTGTATTGAACGTTGGTTGAGAGGAGAAACTCAGTGACTACAGACCTTACTTTGATGGAAAATCTCAAAGCCACGACCAGGGCTGATCATGACTCGGCCGAAGGGCATGATTTCCAGCGTTTGCTTTTCTCCGGGCAATTGCCGTATGAAACTTTCTGCGACTATGTCGGTCAGCTATTCGTATTGCACAAAGCTTTGGAAGATGAACTGAAACTTGCCTGCAAGGATGAGCGCGTCAAAAAAGTCCTGGGCGACTGGCAGTTGCAAGAAGGGTTTTTGAACGCCGATCTTTCCGCTCTGGGAAGAAAAAGCGCTGACTGCAAGCCACTTGCTGCTACCGCCAAGATTGTTGAATCGATAAAAGCGACCAGCAAGAAACATCCAATTGCTCTGCTTGGCTATCACTATGTACTTCTGGGCAGCAAACACGGCGCGCGCATGATTTGCCCGAACCTGAAAAAGTCTTACAATCTGGACGGACACGACGGCACGTTGTATTTCGATCCATATGAAGGCAAATTCCACCAGTTGTGGAGCGAGTTCAAAGACTCTATGAATGCTAATGAATTGAATGAGTCTGAAACTGCCGAAATTCTCGATGCGGCAAAATTGATGTTTCGCGCCATGGGCGAAATCGGCGAAGGCCTGCACGCCAACGCTGCATAACTAATTTGTATTCTTCAAAAACCAAAAGCCCCGGGCGAACCCGGGGCTTTTGCTCTTCCAAATAATTTGAAGAACTTACGCCTTGGTGAAGGTCAAGGTTACGCAGTTTTCGCCTTCGAATTTGGTTTCGCCCTTGAAGCCGAATTCTTTTGCGAACATGGATGTGCAGTTCTCGAATTGAGCGCCCATCTTTTCTTCTTGTTCTTTGTTCATGTGGCCGTACTTCTTCAGTGCTTCCCACATTCCGCAAGTCTTGTAGCTCATATGAGCTTGCTTTTCATCGCCCCAGATTTCGATCTTGGAACCGAAAACGTTGGCTTCGAATTCAGCCATTGCTTTGACCAATTCGATAGGGGTGGTTACTTTGAGAGCCTTGAAGTAGGCTACTTTTTCTTGACGCTTGACGGTTTCGAATTCTTTGATTGCTTCTTCACCGTGCTTGCAAATAACGCCATAAGCGGCCATCCATTGCGAAGCGAGAAGACGAGCGGTTTCTTCATGAATCTTTTGGGTGTTCCACTTTGATTCGATGATTTGTTTTGTTGCTGTTGTCATTTAAGTACAACTCCATGTGTGATTTGATGGGCTCAAGTATATGAGCCTATTTGATAAAATGAGCCAGCTTTAAGAGAGTGTTCGCTATTCTACTTGGCAAGTTGAGCTGCGTTTAATGTTTTTGAAACGCGCTCACTATCTTGGTTTTACCGCGTGACGGCAGTTCGTCTTGATTAAGCAAGGAAGTGCCGCGTGCAGCGCAGCGGCTACCGCACTGTCTTTGAGAACAGGCCGCCATTTGAGGCTAAAGGATTCCATCCAGTGGAAAGCGTGCTCTTTCTATTGTTGAAGCACCGGCTGTCTCGCTAATTGCGGCAAACTGCCCGACCTTGCTGTCAAAGCTGTAAACATCACCGGTTTCGATTTTGTAAGTCCAGCCGTGCAGATTGAGTTCTCCGCGTGCCAGTCGGGCCGCTACTGCAGGATGTGTTTTTAGATTTTCTATTTGGACGAGCACATTCTCTTGAACTGCGATGTTCAGCCGTTGTTCTTCCGTGAGGTCCAGGTGCTGGTAATTTTCATTGACTATGCGGCGAGTAGCTTCAGCATGAGAGAGCCAGGCGGCAACGCTGGGCAGATCTTTGATCAATTCAGGCTGCATCAATCCCTTCACTGCACCGCACAGTGAATGCCCGCAAACAATAATGTCCTTAACTCCCAGTGCACCGACGGCAAATTCAATGGTGGCGCCTTCACCGCCATTGGCAGCACCGAAGGGAGGAATTATGTTGCCTGCATTGCGAAGAATGAAAAGGTCGCCCGGCTCGGTCTGCGTGATCAAATTTGGATTGATCCTTGAATCAGAGCAGGTGATGAACAGGGCTTCCGGGTTTTGCCCCTGCGCTAAGCGCTCAAACAACTCCTGATGAGTTTGAAATACACGCGATTGAAAATGATGCAGACCGGTGATCAGTTTTAGCATGACAAGTCTCTCCAGAGCGCTCGAACCTTTATAGGTTCAATATCTGCACACAGGAGAACCTATCACGATGCGTCTGCCTCTGTCCAACTATGAATTTGGGCGGTTGCGCCGCTTCAGGCCTTTTTTGTCTCTTTGTCCCTAGTTCAAACTCTTGTCTTTAAGCACATATATCCCGCCGTCCTGTCCGGCGATGTAGACGGTGCCGTCTTTGGCTTTGATGTCGGATGTGGCTAAAGGAATGGCACTGAGGTCAATGGCACCGACCAGTTGGGGATTGTGCGCGTCGGTTATATCGACGGAATTGACTGCCAGAAAGCCCTGCACATAAGCGCGACGTCCATCTACGGCAAGACGGTCTGCCTGCTTGATCTTGAGCGTTCCTGCCCTGACTAGCCCATCTTTGGCTTTGTCGAAAATGCTCAGTTCCCGATCGCCCCAGACACCCCCTTCCAGGATGTATACATGCCGTTTATCCGTGACCAGTGAATACGCCCTTTCATCTATTGAAACTTGTCCTAGTTTCTTCAGCTGCTTGGGATCAGTTACGTCAAATGTGATGAGCACAGTGTTTTTGGGTCCAGTTTCAGTTGTCACATACAAACAATTGTCGGAAGCACAAAGGTGATCGGCGCCTGTTTTCATTGAGTAGAAGTATTTTTCTTTCCCCTCTTTGCTGAATATTTGAATGCCGTCGTCAGTTGCTGCAAATATGCTTTTCTTGTTGGAGGCAACTTCCCGATTTGATTTGTCTATCTTTTGCGACCACTTCTCCTTAAGACTGCCGTCCGGATGTTTTTCCAGCAAGGTGACCAACGAAATTCGACCGCCTGATGCGGGAAATCGATCGTCTAAGACGACGAGATCCGACTCTGTCTGGCATATCGCTCGGGGTCCCTGGAAATCAAAGGTCTGAATTGAGGGCGATGTTTTTTCGCTGATCGGCAATTGGAAAGAGTCGATCTTGGCAGGACCGGATGTGCTGTAAAGTCTTCCATCAATAATAGCCATCAAGCGTTCATCACCGCCGAGATGTTGGCTTGATACCAGAAATGGTGCATCAGGTTTGCCGGCGTCAATGATAGAAAGATCGCCTGCGGAATTTGTCGCATACACGATTTTTCCTTCTATATCCACTCCCACGATTCCTTTCACTTTGTCGAAAGCCGCAAGGCGACGCGGTTTTTTCCTGTCGTGAATGTCAACAATGAGAAGACCGGATGAGGTTCCGATGTAAGCAAGTCCGTCATGAATTTTCGCGCTCGAGCCGTACCAGTAGGGAGGCACATCAAGGCTGGATGTTAGTTCCGGCTTGCTGCCGTCAATACTGAGCAGCGACAGGCCTTGATCGGGCGAGTCGCCGGCAATCAGAATTGTTTTTCCCTCCACTGCAGCCGCGCCTCTGCGCAATCCGCGTCCGCCGGCTTTCCATTCTCCGAGTCTGGAGGGGCTGCGCGGGTTTTTGATATCGAACAAGCGCAGGCCTTGATCTTCATCCATCACGCAGAGTCGGTCATGATCGATGCAAATGTCCTGTGCATCGAGCGTTTCATATTTGTCGGCCGCATCCTGGAATCCGACAGCGGCTGGGCGCACCGGATTTTCTACGTCCAGGACTTCCAATCCGCGCATTCCGGATGCTATATAGGCGCAGCCGGAGTGGATGCAGGCTCTCTTTGGAACAGCTATGTGGCCGTAAGCAGCAACCTCTTTGGGTTGCAGCGGATTGCCTATGTCGACGATTCGCAAACCGCCTCGACCATTGCATATATAAGCGTATGATCCTTCAATTTTGATGTCGGTGATTTGACCAAGCAGCAATAGCGAGGCGATGGTTTCAACGTGCTGGGGGTTTTCAATACTGACCACCAGCAGGCTTTCGCCAGCGCCGACATAGGCATATTTGCCCTGGACGGCAATAGCCGAGAGTTTTCCGCCCTTCTGCCCGATGATTTCAAAATTTGTGCAGGGCGGCAGGCGCGGCACATCGAATATTTTCGGGTTGAACACGTCATAGCCGGACAGCAGTTGTGTTAAACCCGCCAGGCGCATTAATCCCGACGATTGAATGTAAGCGGCAGAGACTATAAGCGTCGATACTGCCAACCAGGTGATTAGCAGGGATGGTTTTTTCGAGCTCTCTTGAGGCGCGCTCGGCGCCGAATGTGCAGCCTGGTCGTCCATGGACGTTTCCTAATCAACACCGATTCAGCAGTTGTGATCTCTCATCTCTCTACTGCTTGGATGTCTTTTTTAGGCGACGGTTCCTAAAGAATCGTTTTCAGGTGTTTAACCAAAAGGTGGTTTTCGGCTGGGCGTCCGGTTGTGACACGGAAGCAGGTGGGCAGTCCGAATGCAGCCAGTGGGCGAATAGCAATACCGCGCTTGAGCAGCTCTTCATGGATGCGATTGACCTTTTCCTGGCTATTCATTTCAATAAGAATGAAGTTGCCGTGTGAAGGAATGCGCTGCAGTCCGAGTTTGTCGAAGGCATCTTGCAAGAAGGCCATGGCGTGACGGTTGTTGGCCAGTGTTTCTTCCAGGAAATCTTCGTCTTGCAAAGCTGCCAGTCCGGCCGCTTGAGCCAATGAGTTGGGCTCGAAAGGCAGACGGATGCGGTTGACGAAATCGATCAGATACTCATGACCGAGACCGTAGCCGAGGCGCAATCCAGCCATGGCGTAGGCTTTGGCAAATGTTCTCAAAGTCAGAACATTGTCCATGCGATAGCTCATGGAATCAGGATAGTCCGGATTGTCGTAAGCAAACTCGTAATAGGCTTCGTCCATGATGACGAGCACGTGCTCAGGAATCTTCTTGATGAATGTGTCGAATTCCTGACGTGTGAAGATGGTGCCTGTGGGATTGTTTGGATTGCACAGGTAGATGATTTTGGTGCGATCGTTGACGGCGTCGGCAATTGCTTCCAGGTCGAAATGATAATCCTTGAGCGGCACGGTGCGGAGCTTGACACCCTGCGCTTTAACAAGCACTAGCAAGCCGATGAATGTGCCTTCTGATGTCAACACCTCGTCATCGCCGTGCAAGAATGCACGCACAATGTTCGCCATGATGCTTTCCGAGCCGCTGCCCACTGCCAGGTTGTCGATGTTGACACCCAGCTTCAGTCCGAGCGCTTCTCTCAACTTGTAGCTGCCCGATTCAGGATAGCGGCAAATGTCGGGAAGAGCGTCTTGGATAGCCTTGATAGCTGATTGCGGCGGTCCCAGCGGATTTTCGTTGGAAGCCAGGTTGATGAATTTCTCGATGCCGAGCTCTTTCTTGAGCTGCTCGGGCGGTCTGCCGGGCTTGTACGAGATCAACTGTTCGATGTGCGTGGGCACGAGCTTGCGAGGAGCCAGCTTTCCACCAGGTGCCACCACTAATCTCAGGGGGTCGGTCTTCGCTGCCAGTTGTTGAATGTATGTTGCCATGGCTTCCGTTTAGTAATCGGTTGGTAATTAGTTCGAAATGAGTCCGTAATTAGTTCGAAATTCCCTGCGCAAAACCTGATCCGAGGCGGGCTCGGAATCACTCAATGTAACTGCGTTTTGGCGCCGTCGGCATTAAGAAACTTTGACGCTAAGGTAACATCTCTTTTTCCCATCAGCAAGTTAATGCAGGGGTTTTTCGGTATTTATCAGATATATCTAACCTTAAGACTTCTTGTGTATCGGGCATATCTCTAAGGAAGTAGCGTAAAGGGGCATTCTATGGACGTTTCGGGATTGAACACGCGCAGCAAAGGGCGGTTGCCAGGTCTGATTGGAATAGAAATTGTTGAGAGCGCTAATGAAAAACTGGTCAGCAAACTTGATATCCGTGATGAGCTTTTGGCACCGAATGGCTATCTGCATGCGGCATCAGTGATCGCCCTTGCAGATACAACTTGTGGATATGGCTGCGTACTGAATTTTAAGCCTGGGGTGGCGTCATTCACGCCCATTGAACTTAAGGCCAACTTCATAGGCACAGCCACAAATGGCACGATTTTTTGCCATGCTGAGCGAATTCACGGCGGAAAAACGACCGAAGTTTGGGATGCCAGGGTGAGCGCAGGAGAAAACGGCAAGTTGATCGCTCTTTTCCGCTGCACCCAAATGCTCCTTTATAGGAAGGAAAAGGAGAAGACTGAAAACAGATAACTGAAAGCGTATAAAGGACCGGGAAACATGGCAAGAGATCAGGCGTCTATTAAAAGTGGAGTCCCGTTGGGGAGTCGCTTGCGGCTCCCCAACAAATATAGGCAGACATGACTTCAGGGTCCGCGGCCGACGTTAAATGGGCGGAAACACCAGCCCATGGTCTGTTGGATAGCTTTGTGATAAGATCTCGCATATTACGCGGGTGTAGTTCAATGGTAGAACGGCAGCCTTCCAAGCTGCACACGCGGGTTCGATTCCCGCTACCCGCTCCATTTTTTATTACCTCTGTAACATCGGCTGAGAGTCTTTGCCGATGCTTCTTAGACGGATTCTACACAATTAGACTCGTGCTGATACTTGAGGAACGCGCGCCGTGGTTGATAACAAAATTTCGTTGAATGATGTGCTTGTTGCTCGTAAAAGAATCGCCGGCAAAGCGATTAATACGCCGTTTCGTAAATCTGAGTGGCTGTCGGAATTGACGGGCGCGGAAGTATATCTGAAGCTTGAGAATCTGCAGGTCACTGGTTCGTTTAAATATAGAGGCGCGTTGAGCGCTCTCACGCGCAATAAAGACAATGCATTGAGCAAAGTCTTTACCGCATCAGCCGGCAATCACGGCTTGGCTGTTGCCGAAGCGGCTGTAGAACTGGGTCGTGACGTCACTATCTGTATTCCGGTCAATGCATCGGCATTGAAGCGGCAGCGTCTGAAAGACTACAGCGTTGCCGTAATCGAACACGGCGATGACTGTGAAGTGACCGAGGGTTTTGCCCAACGCATGGCTAAAGAGAAGAAAGGTTTTTATATCTCGCCTTACAACAACCGAGAAGTGATTGCCGGACAGGGCACAGTTGCTCTCGAGATGTTTGAGCAAGTTCCTGAATTGAACACCATCATTTGTTCTGTGGGCGGCGGTGGATTAATCAGTGGTGTGGGCGTCGTAGCCAAAGCTGTTAAACCCAAATCCCAGGTACTGGGCGTGGTGGCTGCAAACTCTGCGGCGATGACTTCTTCCATTAATCAAGGCAGAATTGTCAAAGTTATGCAGGAGCCCACCCTTGCCGATGGTATCGCCGGTAATATCGAGCCTGATTCCATCACTTTCCCGATGTGTCAGGAATTGGTTGCCGATTGGGCCGTTATTGAAGAAGAAGATATCAAAACTGCGATCTTTGAATTCCTGGACAACGAAGGCATGCTTATAGAAGGCGCCTCGGCTGCGACGATTGCAGCTGTTCTGCGCAAGCAAGTTCAGATCAAGCCGAAAGACACGGTCGGAATTGTTATTTGCGGCGGCAATATTTCCAAGCAAGAATGGCGCGAAATTATTGTCGAACACCTGGTTTCGAAAACGCGCAAGTAAAATTCTTAGCCTTCGGCTCGGAAAACACTCTTTGAATTGTCGTAGTGAATGCGGATGATTGAGCCGACTGCGATGTTTCCTGCTTCACCGGAGGCGCCGTTGGCTGCCACTAATGATTGCAATATCGAGTTTGCTTTCGCGCGTACTTCAAGGTGATCGCTGAGCACGCTGAATTCAGGTGATTCCAAAAACCAGCCGACGCCATCGCGGATAATCTTCGCTCCTGGAGCACCGTTTCCGGACTGCAATTTCGTGATTACGCCTTCGCCACCTTCGAGTTGCGCTTTCCAGTCCATAATCCACTCCTTTGATGGCACTGCCTGTGGTGCCTGCGGAAACAAAGCGATTTACCGGGATTCCCGAAATTCGTTAGACTGAGAATTGGCCTTGCGGCAAAAACGCAGAAGGAGCCTAATGTTACCACGGCTGCGCTGCAAACCTATAAATCAATAAGCCACAGGACTCTGCGGCTGCTAGGCACAATGATTGGAATCGACAGACTTAGATTCAAACTGCTGCTGCGCAACAGTTGCAGCAGCAGTTGAATCCGAGGTCCGGCTTACTTGGTTACTTTGGCTGCTTCTTTTGCTGCTTCGTTGGCATGTTCTTGTGCTTTTACAGCATGACCATGGGCAACGTGTGCATGGTGTGAAGCCTTCTCCACATTGCCTGCTTTGTGTTCTTTGGCAGCTTCTCTGTGGCTCTTTGCTGCTGCTTCGTGATAATCAGCGGCTTTTTCATGATGCTCGGCGGCAGTTTGCGCGAAGCAAGCGACAGATCCGGTCAAAAGGTATGCAGCGGTAGTTACTAATGCCAGTTTGGTTCTCATAATGAGCTCCTTCGATATCGGAATTTACGGGAGGTATTCTAAACAGGCGTGATTGATCAAGTGTGATCATGTAGCGTTATAAGTGGCTGGATCTGTCAATCTTGACACTATCTTTATACAAAGAACGGCGATTTTGATTGGCAAGTGGTAACTTCACGTGCACTTCACGCCCAGGTGTTTAACGCAATAGAGTTGCCATTGCCTTGAAGTCAAGCGGCGAGCGAGGTAAACAAATGCCACCGATAGTGGTGCAAAAAATAATGGCGTAATTGAAATCGCTTTGAGGAAATTTCGCCTAAAGTTTGTTTTTTCGCGTGCGCATAAATGCGTAAATGCCAAATAAAATCAGCAAGCTGGCCAGGCAAATCGCCGCGCCCAGCTTGAGCGAAAGCGGCTCGAAGCGAAAAACCACTTTGTGATGTCCGGACGCAAGCGGCAAGCCTCGAAAATCAAAATCGGTGATCAATATTTTTGCCGGTTGGCCGTCGACATATGCTTTCCACCCCGGATGATGAGTGTCCGACAAAATCAGGAATTTCCCTTTGCTGGACTGGGTTTCTATTTCCACTGACTCGGAGGCGAGATTCAAAATATGCGCTTGGGCTGTGCTGTCCTTGCCTGGCTGCTCGATTGTGCACGGTTCTTCCACAAGAGCTGTTTTGAATGGATCGAATGTTTTGGCTCCATCAATTTCAGAAGTCCGGCATGCTTTGAGGATAGCTTCTGCCGGAAGCGTTTTCACTTCATCGACTAGCCATGCTCTGGGAGCGGCGTGCATGTTTTCGAAAACAACTGCCGATCCTATCTCTTCCACCTTCTTCCAGCGCTGTGTATCGGTCGGCAGTGGAAAGCGCTTGTCGTTCTTTGGACAGAAGACATAGCGGATGGCCGCTATGTCGAGGGCGCGATTTTCCGACGATGCCCAGTCTTCCATAATGAAGCCGCCGTCCGGCATGGTAAAAAACTGAAAGTGTCTTTGCGCCATGAAATTCATGTAGCAACTACTGCTGGGGATTTCCCAGACGGCAGAAAGATTTGGATAAAGCTCATCGGCAGATCCGCGTGTGCCGCGCACCGGCAAGATGCGCTGATGGAGCGGAAGCAGCAGGTTGCGATATTTGGCAGCATGGGGCGGTTCTTGAAAATCCGCTGGTTTGGCGGCCGCATAATGCCAGGGCAAAAACCAGCTAAAACTGCCAAGGTCAAGGAAGATAAGCGCGATCACAGCCACTTTTCGCAGTTTTGCTTCCGGCTCTCTGAAAAATAAATAGAAGATGGGTACCTGGACAATGGTGATAAACAGCGGTACCAGTAAAGCCGGATTTTGCCAGAGCGGCAGGTTGACCGCGCCTGGTACTTTGCCCTGGATCATGTTCAAAACCAGTATTGATGGATAGATCATCACCGTGACAAAGGCCAGGACTACAAAACATGCACGCGTGAGAATTTTGGCACTGCTGCTGCGCATCAGAAGAGCGGTTGTGCCGAATGCTGCTAAAACTGCCATGCCCAGCGAGAAATCGTTGAAGTGGCGGGGCGGCACCCGGATGTGATTGTAGATAGGCAGGTAATGAACAATGATGCCGAATGGCGTCGTGTCGCCCAGCGAAAGCAAAAGCATCAATAGCGTATAGACGAACCAGAGCTGAGTGCGCAAGCTTTTCCAGGTTGTGAAAATTCCAATTGCCACCAAGGTCAATACCGACAACCCTATATAACAGCTGACGGTCTGCATATCGCGCGGGCCGAAATAATTGACGCCGTATGGAGATTCTTGCACGCCGCCGAACAGATACGGAAAAACAAAATTGAAGATCTGCAGCGGGTTGTAATAGCCGACCAGATCTTCAACCTTCATATGCAAACGCATGAAGCCGGTGCTTGAATATTCAAGTGCGGGCAACATGGCGATCATGGAGATGCTCAACCCTAATATGCATGACAGGCTGAGGGCGCCGAACAGTTTGAGGCGATCTTGTTTTGCCAATAGTGGTTCGCAAAGAATCCAGTAAGCCACCGACATCATGAGAAAGGCGACGACGCCTGTCTGACCGGCCAAAACCAGACAGGCCAGAGAGAGTGTGGCCAGAACGAACCAACCTGCACGAAACTTTTCTCTCAGCTCTACATACGACCAGAGCACAAGCGGCAGCCAGATATCGCAGTGGATAATGCCGCTGTGCTCGAGATTGCTCATTATCCAACCGTTCATGCCATAAATGACGCCGCCGATTACGGCGGCGGTTCGGGAGCCTGTGAGCGCATAAACCAGGCCATAAGCGAAGGAGCTGCTCAGTATGTAGACAACGACGATGTAGCAATTCCAATCACGGATCAAGCCGTGAAAAATCCAGGCCAGTGGATACCAGTGCT
>CAZHEZ010000074.1:0-31561 GCA_964531315.1 uncultured Candidatus Obscuribacterales bacterium
CCGGATTGGCAGTGTACGACCTGGAAGACCAACACAAAGGTTCAATCAGTGTTGAGTCGAACGGACACAATGTAGTGCTCTGCCCGGGACGTCACGTAATGGTGACACCGCATCAACAAGCAGAGTTCGCACAAGTGAACGCAGTGGAAACAATTGCCCACCGCAACGTAACCAGCACAGTGAAGAACGGAATGAGAGCGCATACTTCTGAGTTCTCCGTCCTGACCGCGCTGGATACAGTGAAGCCATTGAAGGCATTGGCCACGTCGAGAAATGCGCAAGCGAAACAAATCGCCGACCGCATGATGAAGACGACCGCCATCATCCTTCAACTGGGCGGAGCCGGCGGACAGTATCAGCACTACTTCAAGCCGAACATGACGGCAATGCAGAAGTAGCTCCGTTGTAGCCGGCGCATTGCATGCGCCTGACATAGAAGGGGCGACGCCACGCGTCGCCCCTTTTGGTTTCCTTGTAAACAATTTATATGTTGTGTTTGCGTGACCTCCCAGCGGCCGAAAGGTGATGTATGGCATGCTCTCCGCCTTGATAGCACAAGTCTTTTCGGACCGGGTTGATGTCAAGTGATACTTGCTTAATAGGCCTTTACTTTCTCCTTTGATACTCTTAGAGGTCGGGGGAACCCTAGGTATCACTGCGTTCTTGTCACTTTGCGTGGCGGAGAACTTTCTAAAAGTCAGTCTAGGCTTATAGACAAGTTGCTTCCGCCTATTTGCATAGTGGCGTTTTTTCTCTATTCAAAAAATTGGTAACGGAGAATCCTTATATATGGCAACGAACAGAAACTCGAAGATTTGCAACCATGGTTCAATCTTCAAGAAATTCTCTGCTTCGCTAACGGTTCTCCTATTCCTTGCATCGTCGAATCTAACCACTGCAGCCCTGGCAAATAACCAGGGTGGGCATCTAAATGCCTTCCAACAATTTGCTCTCAACAATCCTGGACAGGACAACAAGCAACTGCACCAGATGTTCAAGCAGGAGCATGTTCAACACCAAAATCACAATGCGCACAACCAACTGCAATCTATCAATCAAACAGTGCAGCAGGTCAATGCTCATCAATTTGTCAATGTAAATGGTGGACTGGCGCTCGATCTCGGCTCTGCGGTCGAAAGTATTACGCTGGGCGACAAGTTGTTTGCGTCACATTCTTCAGTCACCGTCAATGTAGGTGGACAGGACAAGACGTTTTCCGCCGGATCCAAAGTAACTGCCGCAGAGTATGTTGCAGCCAAGCAGGCTTTGGGCGTCGGTCATCAGGGAGTCACGCTGGACGCGAGCGGTCGCGCGACCGGCGGTGCTGTCGATCTTTCGGCTTTGACCACAGGCAATCAGGTCATGAAGGTGACGGAGCTCACAGTTCCAGTCGCCGTGACAGCATCCGGTGATTTCGGCAAAGGCGGCGACGTCAGAATCAACGGTGATTTGATCAACTCAGGTTCTATAAATGCATTTGCAACAGGCAATCAGACAACTGCACTTATCAGAGCCAACAACATCACCAACAATCTGGGAGCGGCGATCAATTCGACAGTAAGCGACTTGACTCTGCAAGCCGATCGCAACTTCAACAATTATGGCAACATCACCGCGACCGGCAATTTGACCGTATCGGGAGCTAGGACGCTGACCAACACTGGAAGCATTTCCTCCCAGGGGAATTTGAACGTTCTTTCTCCGCACGTCACCAACTCGGGCACTCTTGCTTCCACCGGTGCCAATGTCAATCTGGGCACCCCTGTTGATGCAGCCATGTTCGTCAACAATAGTGGCGGCACCATTTCAGCAGCCAATGCTATCAATGTTCGCAACGCTGACTTTGCAGCGAATTTCGACACGACTATCACAGGCGGCGACTTGCTGTCTAAAGAATTGAACGTGTACACAGGCGGTGGCACTGCTAATGTTGCAGTCGGTCAGCTCACTGGTGTCGTCAACACAAGTGGGAATGCAGCTCACGTCACTGCCGACACTGAAAATCTCATCATTGGCAATCAATGTCTAGTAGGTGATCCCACCTATTTCAACAATGGCAACATCACAATCGCGGGCGATATTACTGTTGGAGAGGCGTTGGCGATCGTTGCCAGTGGAGACATCACGACAAGTCAGACGAGTTTAACAATTCGGGCTCGTGATGTTGCCAATCAGGGATACAACATAAACATTATCGCCGGCGCCAATGTAACCGGCACGGGCTCGAGTGCGAGCTCATTGTCTGGTAATCCGCCGCCCAACAATGCTACTTCCGCATCCTTCACGGGGCATTCGGTGACTGGTGGATCCATAGATTTTTCCAGCACCACAAACAATTCCGTGATCGATGCATCTGGTAATGCGGTCGGCAAAACAGCCGGCAATATAGTCATTGCTGCCTACAACGACGGTTCTGGCAATGGCGGACAAATTCGTCTTGGCGCAACAGAACTCAAAGCCAACGGTGGCAGCGGCACTGATGCGAATGGCTCTATAACAGTGATCGGAGGAGGCAATCAGGGCCAGGCCATCCAACTAGGGCTCGTCACTAACTTTAGTGGAAGCACAGCGTCTAATGTCTCGATTGTTAACGCGCAGCCGATTTTTTCCAGCGGCTCATCTATGTCCTTCAACCTTAATGGAGTTATAACCACGGGCAATTCCCTGGTTGCTTCCAACACCATAGCTGGTGGCGGCGTCAGTGTCGGCAACATAACAACCGCAGGTAACATTGCGATTAAGTCCGGCGGCGATACCACTGTCGGGAATATTCAAGTGTTTCAACCCGCTGGTTCTTTTACGCAAATTCAGTCAAATGGAACGTTGTCTGTAGGCGACATTTCAATGAGCCAGAGTGCTAATAGTCGCGTTTTGCTGACTGCATTGTCAGACATAACTCTCAACGGCGCCATCAGAGCTGATGGTGGAATTGTTGTAGTCTCCGGTGGAAGTCTGATTTCCGGTATCAATAGTCCGGGGCTTACAGTGAATGGCAATGGAGACGCGAATTCAGTTGCGGTAGTAGGCGGCGCAGCATTTACTGTGAACGGGTCTAATGTGACAATCACAGGAGCATCTGGTTCTGATGGTTCTATTGCGTTCGATCAAAACTCTGAGATTCGGGATATTCGCGCCAGCAGCAACAATCTTGGAAATGGTGGCACGGTCAATCTAATTGCCTTCAACGGCGTTATCCATCTGCCCACTGATTTCGCATTTGACGTGGCGGCAAGTTCGAATGGAGGAGCTCCTTTCCACCAGGACGGAACAATCAACATCGTCGCCGGCGCCAATCAGGCAGATGCCATCGTAATGGGTGGCGCAAACACTAACGGTGGTCTTGGTGGCGCTGTAAATATCATGTCAGCCACCCCTAATGCGACGAGTGGCAGTCCGGTTGTTCTGTCTACTGCAAGCTCCGGCTTTGGCACGGTTAGTTCAGGAACATTCCTGGGCGGAGCCGTAACTGCAAATGCTGGTGTGAGCTTGACCAGAGGCATTTCTATGCAGGGTGGAGACGTCTTAATCAGAGGTGGCGCCGGCGGCGTTTCGTTCTCGAAAGTCGGCGATTTCAAGACTTTTGAAATTTCTTCGCTGGGCGATATTACAAATCACATCGGCGACGCATCTGTTTCAGGAGCCAGCGATTGCCCAAATACTTTACTTTGGACAGCCACAGGTAATATAAGTTTTTGCGGGGACATCAAACTGCATGCCACTGGAAGTAATGTCACAGCGACCACCGGTGGTGGTGGCGTGACGATGGTCGCAGGCGGTGCGATTCAAACAATACAAAACGATTTTCCCGGCTTTAGTGAAGGGGCAATTGAAACCAGCTCAGGTCTGGATGGTGGCAATATCACCGTGATTGCGGGAGCGAATTTCACCAGAAACGGCAGTTCCATAACTATAACTGGACCATCAGGAAATGTCGGAGCTAACGGTTCGATACTTTTCGATGGAAGTGCTGTCGGTGGATTTACAGGATTGGCATCCACGCATGTGGACGCGCACAGTCAGTCAGGCAACAGGCCGGCTTTTCTTGATGGCGGAAACGTCACACTGATATCTTACAACAACATATTGCTTGGACCGACAGGCACGACCTTCCTGTCGGCAGCAGGTGCCACATCATTCATACCGAATGTGAATGGGTCGAACGGCGTAGTGACTATTGTTGCTCCTGGCACTATAAGCCTTCCGAAGATTGACATTGACCCGCGTCTGGGTGGCGGTGTGGTCATTCGCGCCGCTATACCGACCTCGGCAACAATTGACGTCACACCAAACTCATTTAGGAATTTCGGAAATGTGATCTCGGGAAGCTTCAGCAGTGGTGCACTTGTCGCTTCAAATTTCAATTTTAGCAGCGATGATTTCGTTGGTTCTAACTACAGAGTTGCGACGCTCGGCGATGTCACGCTCGGAAACATCGATGTCCATTCGTCAATTCTTGGCGTAGCCGGAGGTACGGTATTCATTCAAGGCGCCAATGTGGTGGTTGGAAATATCGATGCTTCTCACACTTCGACAGATGGTGACGCAGGTAGCATCACGATCCTTTCAAATAGCGGAACGCAATTCCAGAGTGGTTCTGGCTCTACTGGAATAAACAAATCAGGCACCCTTAACATTGGTGTTCTCGGCGGTTTTGCGGGCAACGGAGGCACCATCGATATCGTCAATGCCGGTTCGGGCGGCATCAAGCTGACAAGCGCACCAACGATGACTGTGAATGAAGGCAATGGACAGCATCTTACGCTCGATGCCAGCTTCGGCCAACTGGATATTACGGCGCTCACGGCGAACATTAATGCAAACGGTAATAGTTCCATTAGTGCCGCACGTCAGGGAGGCACATTGTCTTTCAGCTGGAACACCCTGGTGACTGCAGGCGGTCCGCTTACCCTGAATGCTATTGCAATCTTTGGGGGAAGTGGTGGCAGTATCCTCCTCAAGAACACTAATACAGGTGCTTTCGGCGATATTACCCTTGGTGGCGGCAATGGAGAGTTTACACTTCGGTCCAGCTTGGTCGATGTTAGAGCCGGCGGAACGTTGAATATTTTGAATACAGGCTCCTTGTCCGCTTCTGACTTTTACTTTCAGGGCACCGCTGGAGTCTCGCTTAGTTCCAGTCTCAATCCTTCTACGTTGACAATTGTGTCTGACAACATTGTGACCGTGAATTCATCCCAGTTCGTCATCGGTAACATGAACATAGTTGCTCCGACTGTGGCCTTTAACAACATCAGTCCGATTCTGGCAAACGAAATCTTTATCAGCAGTCCGACCGGCAGCTCGCTTACTCTTGATGACACTGGTGGCGTAAACTTTATAACAACTGTTGCCACACATGTGACCGCTAGCGCCGGCGATCTAACTTTGGTGGGAACCACGAACTATTCTGGCGGCCCAGCGATTTTGAGTGCCGGGGGCATCGGGCAGTCAATCCAGTCCGGCACTTCGTCCAACAACACCAATAATAGCTATGTTCTGATCACTTCTTCGCTGCAAGGTAGCGGCACTTTTAACGGCGGACCAAAGATAGTGACGAATTCCGGCACATGGGCGAATAACCCGGGGCCAGTTACATTGAGTGGAAATCTCAATTTTGCAGGGGGCGATTTTGCCATCGTATCTACCGGCGACATAGATCTAACCGGCGCGACGATTAACTTGAATGGCTCTAATGGTGGCGGCAGACTGACATTGCTTGCCGGCTATAACTTTGATTTCCTCACCCCTGGTGGTACTACCGGTGGTATTCAAACGTTCACTACTGGCAATCTCAGCAATTTCACGCCGTCAGCCGGAGGCTCTATCCTCGGCGGAGCGAACATAAGCACCGTCGGCAACAGCGGCAATGGCGGAAACGTCACCGCTGCTGCTAATAATGGAACAATCACGCTAGGCAGCATTGATACCAGAGGAATTGGATTAGGAACTCAAGGCGGCAACGTAAAATTGATTGCCACCAATGGCATCGATGTCAGCTCTGGAACGATTGACACACGAGGAGGCAGTTCGGCCGGAAGTGTCACCCTTTCTCTCAGCAATGCCTCGGTAAGCGGCGTTCAGATCAATAGCGGAACAGTTACTGGTTCAATAACACCTGGTGTCACAACGACTGCGGGTAACATTCATATTGGTACTATCAACAGTGATTTTGCCGCTCTATCGCTGAGAGGGGCTCTCAATGTTGGTGACTCAATCAGCACTGCCGGTACTATCACTGCCGGCAGCATAGGCGCCACTATAGGCCACGGAAGTGTCAACCTGGCATTGACGCCTTTGAGTACTGTTTTGAGTATTTCTGGACCGTTGTCGGGCAGCAATGCCTCTGTTACTGTTTCCAGTAATGCGTTTTTGGGACTGAGTTCGATTTCCGGAGGTCATGTAGACCTAACAGTAAACTCCACTGGTGTGGTGTCGACCATCGGCACTATTTCTGTGAGTAGTCTCAATATCACCGGTGGTGCTTCGGCAGGAGTTGCTGCTATAGATCTATCTGGCGGTTCCACAACAGTGACTGGGGCTGCGACGCTCACAAGTACTGGTGGCGGAGACATTATTGGTCATCTGGGTGCGAATACTTTGAGCATCAATTCGAGCGGATACATTGGTTCTGATACAAATAACAGATTCACAACCAATACACCAACGATAACTTTTCAAGCCGCTGGAAACGTGTACATGGACAGTACAAGCGCATCGGGAGTAGCCTTCAATGCAAGTTCAATCCCGACTGGCCAGGTATTTGATCTTACGTCCGCACATACAGTGACGACAAACGGCACATTGAATGCCGGACTATTTAGACTAGCTGTGACTTCAGGTGACCTCGGTACATCGGCTAATCCTTTGGCGCTTAGCAATACCAGTGACTTTCAGGTGACTGTCACAACCGGTGCCGGCAATAGCTTCATTAGCTATTCTGGGCCTAACAACCTGGGCTTCATCGATTCAACCGGTCATGACCTCACGGCTACGACGACTGGCGCCAATATTGTTATTTATAACAATCCGACCTTCACCGGCAATGTCAACCTGACGACTAACCAACTCGTCAATACCGGCACGTTGACCACGACAGGTGGAAACATCAATATTCAAAGCGTGGCCGGCAGCGGATTGGTTCTGAACGGTGCCAGTGGAATTCTCACTGCTACAGTAGGAAACATAAATGCGACGGCGACTGCCGGTAATTTAACTCTTATTGGTGATATGACATATACCACCAGGGCTGATCTGTTTGCGACCGGACCGGGGCAGCAAGTCATAAATGTATCGGGCACTCAAACTGCAAACGTAGCTTCCTTTATCCATACGGGGGCATACAGCAGCGCCGGTGGAACGCTCACCACTCCTCCTCCCAATGGCACTTGGACGATAACCAACTCGGGAACTTACGTAAACAGCACAGGCGATGTGGTTTTGACAGGTTCAATCAACTTTGCCGGTTCTGACATAGCCATAATCGCAACGCACAATATCGACCTCACCGGTGCCACTATTGATTTGACCGGCGGCGTTGGTGGTAACCTGACGATGATCGCCGGCTATAACTTCGTTTCCGCGCCGCCGATTTCAGGTGGTCAACAGCTCGATCACACTACTTTGCTCAATACATTTACGCCCAGCGCAGGCGGTTCAATACTTGGTTCGGCCAGCATTCAGACCGGTAGCACGGCGTCTGGCCAGAGTGGAAATGTGCTGGCATTAGCTAATAATGGAAGCATTAGCCTGGGAAGTATTGATACCACTGGTAGTGGGCAAGGTACTGCCGGTAGTGTCAAAATCATTGCATCAGGCAATATCACTACAGGCGACATTACGTCGCTTGGTAACAACGGAGACGGGGTAGTCACCATCACTACCGGTGCTCCCTCTGTACCAACTGGAACAGGCTTTCAAATTCAGAATGGCACCATAATCACGGGTGCAAGCCAGGTAACAAACTCCACGGTTACGAACGGTACAATTACTGTAAACGGGATTATCAGTGCGGGCCAAGGGTCTGTTGTTCTCACCACTGGAAGTGCCGGTTCGATAAGTTATACCGGCAGCAGTATAGATGCACGAACCCTCACATTCCAAACTGGCGCACTGGCTTTCACGCAGCTCAACTCGCTCAGGGCCAACTTCGATACTGGGTTTAATGGAGGATTCATCAATATTACTGCTAACAGTGTGACTACCAGCGGTGGACCACTTCATCTTGATGTGAGCGGTGCCAACACCGGACTAGGTGGCACTATCAACGTGACAATGAATACGGCTTCGACAGTGAATCTCAACAATACGACGGGGCAATTCTACTTTGACATCGGCACCCCAAGCTCACTGCTCGGATCTGGTGGTACTCTGAATTTCACAAATAACGGCGCTGGCGACATAATCCTTGGGGCTGGAGCGGTTACAGGTGTGGAGAATGTAAATTCAGCCAACGTGAAGATTCAAGCAGCCGGAAACATTACTGTCGGTACGACGAACGTTTTCAATCTTCAAGGTAATGCTGGAAAAGGCGCAAATATTGAATTGGATGCAGGCACCGATGGAACCGGTGTCCTCGCTCTGGGAGCTAATACGGACTTCTTCACGCAAGCGAATGCTACAGGCACGGATCATAATGGTGGCAGCTTGATCCTGACTGGTTCAAGCATCACGACTACCTTAGGTACGTCTGTAGCAAGCCCGATCGCATTGACTGCCACCGGAACCGGCATTGGCGATGGTGGCACTATCATCTTCCGCACTAAGGACACAGTTGCGACCTTTGTCGGAGCGCAAGCGAAGGCACCGAAGCCGCCGGTTAGGTTCTTGCAAGCAAACGCAGCAGGCGGCGGAGCCGGCGGAACCATCGACATCGAAACCGGTGGAAACCTGACCATCAGCGACACGACGAAAATCAATGCTGGAGTCGCCGCCAACGGAGGGCACGGTGCGCATTACCTCCTGTACGGCGGGCAAGTAGGCGCTGGCGGAACCCTGATCATCACAGGCAGCCTCAACGCCAACGGCAATAGTGCCGGAGCGGGTGGCTTGATCGACCTCAGATCGGGTTCATCTCAATCATTCGCAGTCAACGTGGCCAATGCAAAGAACGGCATTAGCGGAACGTTGTCGGCATCCGGCAGCAATGGTGAGATTGACATCATGAATGGCTTGGGCAGTGTTCAAATAGCGACGGCTGCTGCGATTGGACCAACTGCAACTCGAGTACTGAAATTGACGGCGCTCGGAAGTAAGGGCTCGATCTTGACTGGAACCGGAGTAACGTTGACTGCGCTGGACAGCATTAATATGACTGCAAGCGCTGGCACCATTGGCGGCAAGACTGCCTTAGTGGTCAACACAGCGGATCTGACCGCCCACACGGCTGGTGCGGTTGGAATCACCAACACGTTTGCAGGAGCATCGGTGCTCGAAGATTCGACAGGCGGCGCTGGATTCAACCTGCACACGACCGGTGGAAACACCACATTGCATACCATCACGACCACCAAGGGCGCGATAGTTGTCACTGAAAATGCCGGTAACATGCTGTTAGCCAATGGAGAGTTGTTGACCGCCAACAATGGCTTGTTGACTCTCCAGAACACAAATACAGCAGGCTCCATCACGATCGGTGACGACGCTAAAGTGCAAACGTTGCAAAAAGGCGGCACAGTGAGCATCGTTATCGGAGCCACCATTCCGAAAACTGGAACCAATCCATTCCCAGGTGCAGGACCATTTCCAGCAGGAGTGACAGCTCAGCAAACAGGATCGACGAAGAACTTCATATTCTTCGGCGCGCCTGGAGTGGTGACTTCGACTAACGCGGCGACGCCAGGAGCAAACAATTCAGTGGTGACTACAAAGAACGCCAACGTACTGTTCTCTGGTACCGTAGGCGGTTCTATATCGCTGGGCTTGAGATCGGTAGTATTAGCCGATCCTCCGGATCATCTAAGCACCCCGAGCATAGCGGCAGCAATGCCGGTAAGCGACACCAAATCGGCGATTGGAAATGCAAGCAGGATGTTTGGATTCATGTCTGAAAACGCGACGGTCACAAGTGACCTCTCCGTTCTCAACCTGAATGCAGCACCGCAAATGCAAGTAGCCAACAATGCCACGTTGATGACAGCAACCAACGCAGCCAGCCCGGCCCAAGCACCCGGACTGAACATCACCAAAGGCGGATTCAGTATTGAAGCAATTAATGCCGGAACGATCAAAAGCGGACTGGCAGGAGTAATTGGAAGGTCGACATTTGCTACCAATGCAGCTGCCGATGAAGACAACTCCTATGCAGTCGGATTCTGTCCAATGCCCGGCATGACCGAAGGGGCGATTTGCAGCGACAGCGAAATCGTCAGCGCACAGGTTGCCGGAGCAGCGCATGTTCAATCCATTCAACATAGTGACCGTGTCGTCATCAAGAAAGGCAACATACTTTTCGTTCCTTTCAAGGAGACGACAGTAGAGACTCCGAACGGCATCGTACATATAGATGCGAAGTCGGTAGCTCTGGTCTCCTCGAGCGAAGCCGGATTGGCAGTGTACGACCTGGAAGATCAACACAAAGGATCAGTTAGTGTTGAATCGAACGGTCACAATGTAGTGCTCTGCCCGGGACGTCACGTATTGGTGACACCGCATCAACAAGCAGAGTTCGCACAAGTGAACGCAGTGGAAACGATCGCCCACCGCAACGTAACCAGCACAGTGAAGAATGGAATGAGAGCGCATACCTCTGAGTTCTCAGTCCTGACCGCGCTGGATACAGTGAAGCCATTGAAGGCTTTGGCAATGTCTAAGAATGCGCAAGCGAAACAAATCGCCGACCGCATGATGAAGACAACTGCCATTATCCTTCAACTGGGCGGAGCCGGCGGACAATATCAGCACTACTTCAAGCCGAATATGACGGCAATGCAGAAGTAAGGATCGGTAATGTGACTCTCGTAGGGGCGGCGCCATGCGTTGCCCTTGGAATTTTCAAAGCCGGGTGATGTACGGCATCGCCACTACAGCTATTCGATCGATGATCTGCATCGGTAGTGGTAAACATTCAAGAAAACTGCCTCGCAAGAGGGATACGGATCATGGTCTTCTCTCATATGACGGCAGAATGAGCGAAAGTTCGTGTTTGGACGGTTACCTGTGGTTTTGAATAGGCATCCCTGGGCAACTTTTATACACTCCAAACTTTTTTTCAAGGGGTGGAACTTTAGGAACGATTTTCAGTCTTCCGCCCCAAACAAGCATTTTAAATGAACTACACAATGTTCCTCGCCGTTGTGCTTGGTTTTATCGCAGTGGGCTCGCCCGAGAACTATCATGAAAAACGCAAATCTGTCACGCCGCACAGGCAGCGGAATGTTTGCTTCCCTATCTGGAACCCACCAGCAAATGAAAGCGGAGTTCTGCCATCCAGCCAATCCGCTTGATCAGGAATATTCCGCCCTGGTCTCAAACGATGTACTGAATTTCCTGGATATGCGCAGACACATCTATTCGGCATGTCGCGAGGCAGCCACCTCGCGCAAGCCGCTCAGTCTTCTGATGGTCGCTATAGACGAACTTCCGGAATTGACGGCAAATTATGGCGAAATGGCTGCAGAACAAGCTAATTGCTTTGTAATGTCTTTGCTCTCTTACCATCGAGAAATGTATTTTGGGCGCCGCAACCGTGTGCTGATTGGGGAGTATGTGCCCGGCAGATATTTGATGTTGCTGCCTGAAACCGCAGGTTTAGTCGCTTCCGATATAGCTGAGTACTTCCGCAAGATTATCTCTGAGAATGCCTTCGTCTGTAACTCACGGCAAATATGGCTTACCGTCAGCGTTGGTGTGGTCTTCAAGCCTGCCCACGATGGAGACCAGGATTTCATGGTTCTTCAAGCTGACAGGGCCTGTGCGGAAGCTGAACGTGCTGGTGGGGACAAAGTCTTCCTGGCCAGAAGTATGCACCCGGACTGGTCTTAAAACTGATAGCCCCAAGGTCAGTCTATTTAGCGGATTTCTTTGTGCCTCTTTTGACCTTGCCGCTCTTGCTTTGCAATTCCAATTGTCCCTTGTGATTCCAGTAGGCAAACTGTTCTTCACCGTCGAGATTCAAAAGATGCACTGTATCAGGTGCATCTGCCCAGCGGCCTTTTTGGGTTTTTCCAGCGAAATTCAGGATCCAACTTCCATCTGCCGAAATTTGCAACAGAGCCGCTCCTTTAGCTGCGACCCAGTCATATTTTTGAACTCCAGTTTTGTCCGCTGATCCTTCCAGCATTTCTCCCCATTGACCACCACTGTTTAGCAGCCATGTTCCGATAACATTTTGCGGATACATGCCATAAATATCCGACGGCACGGTCGGAGCTGTCACACTTTTGGGACGTGTGTTTGGCAGAACGCCACTGTTTGCAAAGACAGTACCTTCCGGTGCTGGCGGTGCCTTGTAGCTGCCCGCGGCAAGTTGCGTCGGATTTGTTTTGTTGTAGCGCATGTTTGCAGTACGCTTCCAGGCTCCCTGGTCTTCCAGTGAATAGGTGGCCTTTTCCTGGGGAACTGCCGAATGTTCCTCACCGAGGTTCCAACTTTGCGCGCCTGTGCTCCAGGTTTTTACGTTTCCAAAATCGCCAAATCCTTGCTGCTTGAGCGGGGATTTTTCAGCACCATTCGAGCTTTTGGGCAGAGAGGGAGGGGAATTTGTTTTCCATCCATATTTTGTGCTGTATGGATAAGCTTGTTTGCCTGTCGAGTTGATGCCGGAGGTGTCTTGCGCTAACGCCGCGTTGGTGCCGAAAATCGCGCAGAGACTTAGAGAAAGAAGACGACGATTTTTCAACTGCAGTAAGCACATCACGTGCCCCATAGTTAAAGACGGCCGAAGAGACGGCGCGGAGTATGGGAAAAACGCGTTGACGCTCTTGATGGTTACTTTGCCTTCAGTGGGGCTTCGTGTGAAATATGCTTGCCATTTCCGGATTTGGAATTGAGATGAACGTTGAGGTCTCTTTCACTAAGAGTTTCTGCAATTGCATTTATATCCAGCACGATTTCATTGAGCAGTGCAGGATTGATTGCTTGTGCGGCGTCACTGATTGAATTTTTTGGATCGCCATGAACCTCAATCATAATTCCGTCGGCACCACAAGCGATGGCGGCACGGGACATGGGACGAATCAGATCTCTTCTACCGGTTGCGTGACTTGGATCGACTAAGACAGGAAAGTCGCAGAGCCCTTTGATAATGGGAACGCTGCTTAAATCAAGGGTATTTCGGGTGCTTGATTCATAGGTGCGAATGCCGCGTTCGCACAGCGCCACGCGGTCGTTGCCCTCAAGAAGAATGTATTCGGCGGCTTGCAAAAACTCATCGACGGTAGCTGACATGGCACGCTTGAGAATAACAACTTTATCGGTGCGACCAACTTCTTTCAAAAGCTCATAGTTGTACATGTTGCGCGTGCCGATTTGCAGCACGTCTACAAAGGGAAGCGCTTGCTCCACCTGAGCGGCAGACATTACTTCGCTTACTACCGGCAGACCTGTTATTTCCTTGGCATGCTTCAGGTACTTGAGCGCTTCTTCACCCAGTCCGCAAAAGTCGTAGGGGCTGGTGCGCGGTTTGAAGGCGCCGCCTCTCAAGAATGTTGCGCCTGCTTGCTTTACTTCTTTTGCCAGTCGAAGAATTTGAGATTCGCTTTCGACCGAACATGGTCCTGCGATTACAACTGGTTTTACCTGGCGCTTCAGTAGCGTCCATAACTTATCTGTGTAGCGCGTTGTATCAAGGCGATTGCCGGAAACAAGCGGCACTCGTGTGCCGTTGGCCACGACTTTTTCAACGCCTTGCATTTGAGAAAAAATATGATGCGGCAACGAGCGAATATCGCTTGTGATGGCGATGGTTATCTGCTCGCTCTGGTCTATGCGTTGAAACTCAATTTCCAATTTGCGCAGTCGATCGCAGATGCCATCTACGACTTCAGAATCCAAATGCTGTTTGAGGACCAATAACACTGATTACCTGCCGGACGTTATGCCGGAGTATTGCCACCCACGGCTGAAATTCGGAAAAAAAGACTGGAGGGGCTCGGAAAAACCGATTTCTTGTATTTTTCGGTAAATTTTGGCATTTATGTCAAGATATAACCTTAGACCGAGTTCGTGAAGCGGTCTAGAGAGCTGGTTGGCAACCTCGGCGGCAAAGTTTGGCAACTGGACGGATCTTTCCTTATAGCCGCCGCGCGCGAGCTTGCAGGTTGCCTTCTAATTCTGGGAACATAGTAAACCTCTGTTAAGGCTGAGGGCTCTATTGGAAGGCAATTACAAGGAAGAGAAAGCGCAGGATGCCGGGTCGGTTGTCGAGCAGGCAATGGCTGGCGAGCCGCCCGCTGCTACTGCGCGGACTGCCGACACTGAGCGGGCAACTGCTGCCGAGCCCTTAACTGCTATCGAGCCCGCAACTGCTATCGAGCCCGCAACTGCTATCGAGCCCGCAACTGCTATCGAGCCCGCAACTGCTTCTCCGCCCGCAGCTGCAGTGCCGCAATCTGCGTGGCAAGTCTTGCGGTCACTTATAGACATCAACTGGTGGCGTGATGCAGGCAAGACGGCGATTTCTTTTGCACCTTATTGTGTAGTCCCGGCTGTTTTTGCAATGCTTTCTGGATCGCTTCTGCAGATTTCCATGGCTGTAAGCATGGATCGATTGCGCCACAATCCGGTGGAGTTTACCGATCTCATTCTGGCTATGGGTGTGCTGTTGCTTGGAACGCTCTTGGGCATCACTTTCATTATGTTGAGTTTCGGTGCGTGGCTGGTTCGGCTGTCGGCTTATTCGGTGGCCCTAATTGAGGCTCCGACAATAGCTTCTCTCGGGTCTCTGCCTGGCGAAGCTCGAAAATCCATTCTGAAAGGCGCGCTAAAGGCAGTCGAACCGAAGAGGATTCACGTGGCCGCCGTGCTCCTCTGGGTGACACTGTATATGATGCCGCCTTTCATTATCTTTGCTGCCTGCGTGATAGCTAAGCTCATCACCATGGAGTCGGTGATGGGGAAAGTGGCTTTGCACCTGCCTGATTTTGTCGGCGTGGCGTGCTATGCAATTGCAATTCCGAATTTTTTCTTCTTGATGAATTATTCCCTTGTCGCTCTCGTGGTTGCTGCATGTGCTCCGCTTAAACCACAAAAGGCAGCCAACATAGCGTTTTCATTGTCGATGAAATACTTCTTTCCACTCAGTGTGGTGACCGTTTTTTTCACTGGGTTGAGTATGGCAATTGGAGCACCCAGCGATCTGATGCAAATGATGACCCTGGACAGCCTGACCAGTAATAAAGATATCAACCTCAAGGTTGTTTCGCATGTTTGGCAGAGTGCCATCAACATCCTTCTCTTTCCCTTGAGTTTTACACCTATTTGCGATATCTTGCGCCCGCATCTGCACGACGATCTGCAGTCGACAAAGTCCAGTGAATATGCGGTTGTAGGCGTTGCGACTGAATCTATTGCGACTGCATCTGCTGCGACTGAATCTGTTGCCGCTAGCGATGAAAGCGCCGCTGCTGGTGTAGATGCGGCAACGAGGGAAACAGCAACTGTGGAGACGACAAATGCCGACTCCCATCAAGGCGGTTCGGAAACATAGGAAATGCTTTTGTGAGTGCGGATTTTGTCAGGACTGTAAATGATAGCGGAGGAGAAATCACCTCGCTGCTTGCCACCCTCGAAAATCGCCGAGGCACAGGCGCATTTTTTCTTTGTGTGGCTTCGAGCGAAAGCAGCGATATTGAAGGAATTTCGGCAGCCGGTGCATCGCCTGAACTGCGGCGATTTACGCCGTCTATAGACGCGGAGGCACTGGTCACTGGTTGCCCTGCCGGTGGTGCAGAGCTGCCTGTGTCGCCAACTGGAGTGGTATCGCCAGTGGTGATAACTAGAGCCTGCATTGATCTGGCCGGTTTTTCCATTACTGTTGTTGATTGTGGAACATTCAAACCCCCTGATCTCCCGGAAGTCAAAAGGTTGGGCAAAGGCAGTGCGCGCTGTGTGTCGACGGGGGCAGCGCAGAACTATGAAGATGTGCGCGAGTTGTTTTATTCAGGATTAGAGATTGGTTCGGAGTTGCCGGAGGGCATCGAGTACATTATTCTAGGTGAATGTGTTCCAGCTGGAACCACTACAGCTCTAGGGGTTCTCACAGCTCTCGGCGTTAATGCAAGTGGGCTCGTATCCAGCAGCTTGCAGCAGACCGATCACAATACCAAAGGGAGACTGGTTGCAGAAGGTCTGAAAGCTGCAGCCCTGACCGCATTAGATGTGCAAGAGCGTCCTCTCAAAGCGGTTGCTGCAGTGGGGGATCCCATGCAGCCGTTTGTTGCCGGAGTGGCGCTTGCCGCCTCTACAAAGGTGCCCGTAATTCTTGGCGGTGGTTCGCAGATGCTGGCGGTTTATGCATTGACTCAAGCATTGCTGAAAACCGATATGAAGGTTTTGGATAAAAACATTGCCCGGCGAATTTCGGTGATCACTACGAAGTGGGTAGTTGATGACAGTACATCCAATGTAGGAGCCCTCAGTCGCATGCTCGGTGCACCCTTCGCTTGTGCGTGTCCGAATTTTTACTTGTCCAAACATGTTGGGCTGAGAAGTTATGAAGAAGGAAATGTGAAAGAGGGTGTGGCTGCGGGGGCTTCGATGACCGTAGCTCACATCGCCGGCGGTGCCACGCCGGAAGAAATTGTGGCGGCAATCGATCGCTGTTATGACGAAATGGTGCCGGTGCGTAAACCGGTTTTGTAACGTCTTTAATTAGTAAAGTGACACTACATTCGGTGCAGGGACCAAGCACCCCTCTCAAACCCCTTACCGCTTGCAGTGTCACGTGTCCGTGTCTTCCAATGCACAAATGATAGCGGCGACCGCTGGCGGACACACTGTTCAATTCAACAGTTCTAAGCAGCGAAATAATTTAAGGCGCGTGCAACGCGCCGGCTACGGGACAGAGGCGCGTGCAACGCGCCGGCTACAGGACAGAGGCGCGTGCAACGCGCCGGCTACAGGACAGAGGCGCGTGCAACGCGCCGGCTACGGGACAGAGGCGCGTGCAACGCGCCGGCTACGGGACAGAGGCGCGTGCAACGCGCCGGCTACAGGACAGAGGCGCGTGCAACGCGCCGGCTACAGGACAGAGGCGCGTGTAACGCGCCGGCTACGGGACAGAGGCGCGTGCAACGCGCCGGCTACACTTGGGCAGCGACCTGGTTGCGGCCGCCTTCTTTAGCTTGCTGCAGCGCCAGTTTTGCATCGCGCAAAATGGTTTCTGGATTGAGGTCTTCCATATTAAAGAAGGAGCAGCCGACACTGACCGTTACTTTCGGCCCGCGCGTGCCCTGACCTTTAACAAAGCTGATGCGTTCTACTTCAGAGCGCACTTTCTCACCGAGAATCTTGGCACCGGCAATGTCGGTATTAGGAAGTACGACGGCAAATTCATCGCCGCCATAGCGAGCAATCAAGTCGCTGGAGCGTGTGATGTTCAAGAGCCGATTGGCGATGGTTGTAAGAACAACGTCGCCGATCTCGAAGCCGAATTCGTCGTTAATCTGGGCGAAATTGTCGATATCGATAATTGCCATGCCTACTGCCAGCCGCTGTCTGAATGAGAACAAAAGCTGCTGCTGCAGGAAGCCGACCAGAAATTCCAAATTGTAGAGACCGGTGAGCGGATCGATTGCCGCTCTGAATGCTTCGCGCTCGTGAAGAACCTCTATTTCGTGTTTGGCCATGAGCAATTGAACGACTGGTGCCATCTGCAATTGCAGCTGACCCATGAACGCTTTGGCCGTGGCGTTGAAGGCGCCCTTTTGAGTAGAGGCAAAAACCAGTGCCGCTTTGCCGTTCTTCTCAGCCGATACGGGCAGAATTTCGATTTCGACGAAGTCCTTGCCGCCCTCTCCCTTCGGCAATTCTCCGCGCACGTCCAAATTGAGATCGCCGGCAATGTCCAGGTCCTTCGTCAGTTTTTCGACTAACCGATCGAAGCCTTCCTGGCTCATTCCGGGCTCGAGATGGAAGGCAGCCCAGGGTCCATCGTTACTGGCGACCACCAGACCGAGAAGGTCGGGTGCGAAAAGCTGGCCGATCAGGCTGAAATAGGCGTCCACAAATTTCTTGCGCGGGTCGATAACTTCCGCCATGGTGCGGGTGACGCGGGCAACCAGTCTTTCGATGAGCAAATCGTCGAGAAGTCCGGCGTAACTATTGATGACGTTGGTGCTGGAAAAGGAGCGCGAGGGGACCAGCAGGTTCTTGACCATGGTTGGCTGCCAGCCGGTATCTTGTGCCTTGCTGACCAGACCTTTAATTTGGGTGCATACGGACTTCAGGTCTTGATTAAGGGTCTCGGCGTCGATGATGGCATCGGGCGATGAGGCTGTTTTCCAGAAAGCATCCTCATCGGTCGGATCGCCCTTGGCAAGGAGCACGACCGGGAGTCTGCTAGTGCGGTCGTTGGATTTGATCAAGCAAGAAAGCTGATAGCCGCTCAAGTCACCTAACGCCGTCGAGGCCACGACTATGTCCGCCCCTTGTGAGCCAAGCTCGTCAAGAGCGTCGAAGCCCCCGACGCACGCAGTCACATCAAATCCCTCTTTTTTCAGCTGAGCGCGGAATTCTTTGGAGGGGCTTTTCTCATCTTCTACAAGGACAACCTTAGCTATCGCCATCTTCGACTTCCTATTGGCTAGTAACCGAGCATTATCGGTGAATTTTACCGGGTTTCGCTTTTATGGACATTCTCACACAGTCATTATCGTATGCCTCACGAACCGCCGCCATAGTGCTATGATCATCGGTCGGATAACCGATTGGAGCTGGGCTGGGACTGGCTTTGAGGGTTCCAATTATAGCGAGGATACCTTGGCGGCTTAAGTCCGCCTTTCACGGTGAGTGTGAATGTTGACTGCTACAGCTTCCAAAGAATTGCCACTTAGTTTTAGATTGACGGAAGATCAATCGTTAATTCAGGAAACGATTGCCGAAATAGCTCTCAAAGAGTTCGCTCCGAGAGCCGCTGAAATTGACAAAAACCACAGATTTCCAAGAGAGAACTGGGAACTGCTGGCGGCCTCCGAATTTTGCGGACTGCCTTTTCCGGAAGAGTACGGCGGCGCCGGGCTCGACCATGTCGCCTATGCGCTGGTTGTCGAGGAATTGGCGAAACACTGTGCCACGACCTCAGTTATGTATTCTGCGCACGTTTCGCTCTGTGCTTCGCCCATCTATCTCATGGGCAGCGAAGAGCAAAGAAAGCGCTTCTTGCCACCCATGTGCCGGGGCGAGAAGATGGGAGCATTTTGCCTCTCGGAACCGGGAACCGGCTCTGATTCAGCTGCTGCCACCTGCATGGCCGAGCTGAAGGGCGATCATTTTATTTTGAACGGCTCGAAAAACTGGATTACAAACGGCATTGAAGCTGACTATTACCTGGTCATCTGTCAGACCGACCGGGCTCTGCGCCATAAAGGACTGGTTGCCCTGGTTGTCGAGAAGGACTCGCCGGGCTTTACATTTGGAAAGCTTGAGGACAAACTCGGCATCAAAGGTTCGTCCACTTGCCAGATTATGTTTGAAACCACTCCTGTGCCGGTGGCAAACATGCTGGGCAAGGTGGGAGAAGGCTTCAAGGTGGCGATGATGACCTTGGATGGTGGCAGAATCGGCATTGCCTCGCAAGCAGTCGGAATCGCCCAGGGCGCATGGGATCATGCCAATCGCTATGCCAAGGAGCGTGCTGCTTTCGGCAAAACCATAAATAACCTGCAAGCAATACGTTTTATGTTCTCTGAAATGCAAACTGAAATCGATGCAGCGCGCCTTTTGACCTACCATGCGTCACTTGCACAGGACCGCGGCGAGAAATTTACGCGAGCTGCTGCCCATGCCAAATTGTACGCTTCGGAAGTGGCGATGCGCACAACGGTCAAATGTGTGCAGATTTTCGGCGGATATGGGTATGTCACTGATTACCCGGTCGAACGCTATATGCGCGATGCAAAAATCACGGAAATTTACGAAGGAACCTCCGAAATCCAGCGTTTGGTGATAGCAAATTCGCTTTTGAAAGATCAATAGCTTCCTTGGGCTGAAGGCAAACTGAAGCGATTCTTTTTTCAAACCCCGTCTTCCCGACCGCCAATTACTATGAGGAAATGCAAAATGAACTGGCAAGTCCCACCAAACTGGCAACCACCGCCCCCACCTCCCAGACCAGGCATGCCTCCCGGCGGCGGAGCCGGCGGACCGGCACCAGGTGGACCAGCTCCTGGCGGCGGCGGTGGAACAGCGACTGCTCAGGCTAAGGATCTCTCCTTGTATGAGTTGCTGCAAGTTGATCGCAATGCCCACTCCACCATTATTCGTTACGCCTACAGATACCTGGCCGCGATGTTCCACCCGGACAACAGCGAAACAGGCGATGCAGAAAAGTTCAGAATTATCACCGAAGCCTGGAAGACTCTATCTGACGACACCAGACGTCAAGCTTACGACATGACCCTGGCTGTGCAAGATGCATCCAAGCCAGCCGCCAAACAAGCAGGTGGCCCGTCTTCCTTCGGAAGAGAGAGTATGCCTAAATTCGAGCGCACCAGCTTGACCTGGAACGAAGTTGAATTGCGGGTTGCTGTTTTGCAAGTCCTATTGGCGCAAAGACGCAAGAAACCATCCAGTGGAGGCTGTTCCGGTAAGATGCTGATGGATGTTCTGCAGATAGATGACGTCACCGAAGTAGAGTTCGCGCTCTGGTACTTGCGTGAGAAAAGCATGATTGAAACGGGCGAACGCTCATTCATGATCACTGCTGTCGGACTGGACTACCTGACTTCACAGTTGTCCCAGACGCAAATTCTCGACGGTGGAAGTCAGACAGAGAAGAAGACCACTGCGGCCGTCAATGCTGGACTGCCAGCGATTCTCGGACACAAACAATAAGAAGACAAGCTCAATCAAATTGAAGCGTGAGCTGTTCGTTGAGCACACGGTCTAGAAAAGTCTTTCTATGCCAGGGCGTCGGACCGTGCTCTTTGATCGCTTCGCGATGTGCTTGCGATGCGTATCCCTTGTTGCTTTCCCAGAGATAATTGGGGAATTGCTCCGCCAGATTGGTCATGATGCTGTCTCTGTATACCTTGGCAATAACCGACGCCGCAGCAATTGAGGCAGAGTGAGAATCGCCGTCAATGACGGTGACTTGTTCGAGCTGCAGTTCTGCGATTCTTTTGTTGCCGTCGATGGCAAGCAGGTAATTGCGAACCGAATCTTCTTGCTCTTCAAGCAATTTTGTCACTGCGCGAGACATTGCTAAAAGGCTGGCCTTGAGAATGTTGATTGTCTCTATTTCTTTGACCGTTGCTTCGGCAATTGCGCAACGTGCATTTTGATGAATGATTTCGGCCAATCGTTCGCGATTTTGGCTGGAAAGTTGTTTGCTGTCGTTTAAATCTTCGAGTGCCTGACTGAGCTTCGAGCCTGTCCGAATGGGTGGCAAAATCACTGCTGCCGCAACTACTGGACCCGCCAGGCAGCCTCGTCCGACTTCATCTGTTCCAATTAAAATCGCTTCTTTCCCTCTCATGCGCACATCGAACTTGAGCATGCGCTTGAGACGTGTTCCACATTCCAAATACTCCGTCTGGGCTCGCGGGTTCTTTTTTGAATTTCCGGCTTCTCTCTTTTCGGTCATTTGCCACTTCCAGTGGTGCTTCTAGGCGATTGTGATAGAGCGAATTTTCGGACCGGTCGGAATCTAGAGTGAATTGCTTCAGCTTACTGAGACCCTCTGCTAAGGTACCATCTCAAGTGCTGTGCACCGGCACATGTGAGATGCGAAAAAGCTGTGAATCATGTAATTCTGAGAATTTGGGTTGGAAGCTAAAGCGATATCGCTTTAGCTTCCAACCCAAATTTGGTATATCGAATTGATATTGTGCGCGCGAAAGCCCCAGGGGCTTATTTACCGTCAATACTGTCGAAAGTAATACGGCCCAGTTTGCCGTTGCGCAAGTCGCCAAGCAAAACGGCGGCGGCCCTGGCTGTGTCAGGGCGTCCTTTGGTTGTGATGTAGCGCCTTCGTTCGGCGATCAGCTGCAGATTGATTTTTTCGTTGAAAGGCTTGGCAGGCGTCCGTAACTCAGCCTCGCTTTCTTCATTTAAATCGTCCACGTCTGTATCTACGCCCGACTTGCGGTTGCGCTTTGACTGGCTGAGGATTGTTCGGTCTCGTTCGATCTGCCAGTTTGTCTCATCGTCTTCCTCATCTGTATCCTCTGCTTTCTTTAAAGGCTCGGGAGTCAGGACTTCACCTTGACGCTCTTGTTCATCCGGCAAATATCGCTCTATGGCACCTGGATAGCGCTTTTGAAGTTCGAAAATTGCTCTTTCGGCAAGTTCTTCTGGCGTATAGGCGCCAGCTGGAGCGAGATTGAAAATGCCCAATTTCTCGCCGACATTGCGAGAAGAAATTGTCGGAGGCAGAATTCCGGGAGTGTCAAGCAGTTCCAATTTTGGATGAACTCGAATCCACTGAGGTCCACGCGTGACGCCCGGCCGGTCTGCGACCTTGACTTGCTTCTTGCCAATCAACCAATTGATCAGGCTGGATTTTCCAGTATTGGGCATGCCCACAACACAAATGCGCACCGGTCTGGGCAGCAACCCTTTCGCCTCAATCTGCTTGATCTTTTCCTCGCTTAAAGCCAGGGCCATATTTACAACCTCGGGCTGGCGACGGCGGTCCTTCAGGCACAGGACCACGGCTTTTTCGTTTTCATTAGCAAGTCGCTTCACCCATTCGCGGCTCAGTTTTGGGTCGGCCAGGTCGTCTTTAGTAAGAAAAATAAGTCGCGGCTTATTTCCGAAAATCTCGTCGTGGCGAGGGTGCCTGCTGGAAAGAGGGGCCCGAGCGTCAAGCACCTCAAAGATAATGTCCACCCATTTCAATTGCTGTTGAAGCAATTGAAAAGCAGTACGAGGCGGAGCCTTGGACGAAGTCTTAAACGGACCCTTCGAGTACCCTTTAGCAGGACTCTTGGCCGCGCCTTTAGGCTGACCCTTGGCATCGCCCTTGGACTGTCCACTGGACTCGCTTTTAGGCTGTCCTTTTGTCTCTACTTTATTGGATTTGCTGCCTTTCGGCATCGCCGTTTTGGCTGTCCTTAGCTTTCAGAACTAGTTTCAGGAGCGCTGTCAGCTGCGTCAGGAGCGGACTTTTCGGCCTTTGCCGGTGCAGGCTTTTCAGCTTGAGCAGCAACATGAGCCGAGACCAGTTCCTTCTTACCGGTAACCTTTTCTTTGATTCTGGTTGCTTTACCAGTCCGCTTTCTCAGGTAATACAGCTTGGCGCGTCTGACATGACCGCGGCGCTGAACGGTGATTTTTTCAACACGAGGAGAGTGGATCAAAAAGACACGCTCGATGCCGATGCCCTGAAAGACCCGGCGAACGGTTATGGTTTCGCCGACGCCTGAACCACGGCGTTTGATAATGACGCCTTCGTAGCCCTGGGTACGCTCTTTGTTGCCTTCAACGATCTTGACGAAGACTTTGACGGTGTCACCGATGCTCATGTGGGGGACATTGCCTTTGATGAGCGGCGCTTCAATTTCTTGGATAATTTGGTTCATGACAAAAAGACTCTTTTCTTGCCCTGCAGACGAAACGACAGAGGGTTAAACGAATACATCTTTCAACGCAGATTCGCGAAGATTCTACGAGTAGATAGCAAATATTACCAGTTGAACCCCCGGAGAATACCGGATGTTCATGTTTGTTGAGCAATTGACATGATCTATGAGACGCAGTTTATAAAACTGTCGCACATTTGAGCAACTAGGGATTCTTATCAGTGATACTAAATATGGTGGCAGAAGCAGGCTCCGCGTCTTTGGACGGGGGGGCGGAATCGCCCTGCCCAGTAAAGGAACGGAGTTCGGCGACGAAATCTTCGATAGAGCGGAACTGACGGTAAACAGAAGCAAAACGGACGTAGGCGACCTGATCCAGATTGCGAAGTTTGGCGAGGGCCACTTCACCCAGATTGGTCGCAGTAACCTCTCTCTTGCCGTCTGCCGCCAGTTCGTTTTCCACAGAATCGACGAGATCATCTATCTGTTCAGCCGTGACCATGGTCTTCGAACACGCTCTGGAAACCCCAGCTCTCAGCTTTTCTCTCGTATACGGCTCGCGACTTCCTGAGCGCTTTATCACGAGCAATTGCATCACTTCAACCCTTTCATAGGTCGTAAAGCGACGATTGCAGCCTTCGCACTGGCGGCGCCGCCGCACCGAGTTCTCTCCCGCCACGCGGGATTCAAGGACTCGGCTATCTTTTGCGTTGCAAAACGGACAGAGCATAGTGAGAAATTATAGTGCCAAAGACAGTTTCAGTTTGCTGATTTTGGACCATTGATAATGGGCGAAAACATTTAGGGCATAATTGTTGTGTAATACGGCGGTGCGCCCGTACAAGGATGGAAGCCTTTATAGGGAAAATGGTTAAGGAGAAGCTAACTCATTATGAGTTGTTGGGAGTAGATTCCAACGTAACTCAAAAGGAGATCAAGGACGCATATCGCGCCCTTGTAAAAAGCAGCCATCCCGATATTGATTATCAAAATCAGCGCAAGCGCACAGAAGCTACCCGACAGATGACGCGCCTTAATGAAGCCTATGAAACGCTCAAAGACAAGCGGAGAAGGGCGGAATATGACGTCGCCATAGGTATAGCCGGACAAAGACGCACTCCCAAAGTAAAACTGGACAGAAATGATACGGCTGAAACGCGCGAAAGATTTCTCAAACGCATATTTCATCCTGCTCGTTCAACGATGGTAAAAGTGCTGGGCAAATACAATCACGAACTGAAGAAACTTTCAGAGGACATTTTTGACGATGTTCTGGTGGCAGATTTTGACGGCTATCTGGACAGCGTGGAAAACGCATTGAGAAAGGCAGCAGACGCGTTTTCATCGGAAAGAGCCCCCTCATCTTTGGAGCCGGCTGTGCAAATGATGCGACATTCAATAGCTCAAGCCGTTGATGGATTGGAGGAAACACGACAGTTTTGCAAAAATTATAATTACGATCATCTGGCTATGGCGGACAATCTCTTCAAGATCTCCGTCGACCTGAGTCGTAACGCGTTGCACCTGACGCGCTAATTTACCAGTTAGGTAGAACTTTCCCGAAGACGGTGAGTCCCTTTCATACATTGCTGCATTCAATCAGGTTCACAGTCAATGGTGTGACAAAATCTCGGATTTCCCTTCTGCGAATATGTCTTGATTGCATACACATCTGGAGTATTGCGCCAGGGCCCCAGCGCTTTCTGTCCAAATAAATCCAGAACAGTGCAGCGTAAAGTTGAAGATATTTTCGACTGATTCCCTGGAAACGTTCCTGTATGAAGTCGATCATGCGAGTCGAAAGGTGGTTAAGCTCTGCTTTAATGTTCTTCGAGTTACTAACCGACATTGCTCTTTGTGTGACTCGATCGCTCTTGACGTAATTGTCTCCTGGGATTCTGACTACCAAGTCTTGCAGCTCAAGTCCCACGATTGCCGCTGAAATTTTTGAACAATCTACATTTAATTGCCGGCAAATATCGTCGAAATTTACAGGTGTCTTGGAAAGCAAACTGAAAATGGATTTTTCCGTGCCTGTGAGTGCTTGCCCTTCTTCTGCACTTTCAGGTCCTTTAGATTTTTGCTCCGCTTCCTTTTGCATGGCGATCTCTTCTGCTATTGGATGCTCGCGTGCTGGGGTTTCAATACATCGCCGCCAGACCACCGTCAGAAGCTCTAAGGTCTCTACTTCAATTCCAATTCCTTTCATTTTCTCGCTGACCAGAAGAGATATTTTCTTGTAGATTTTGTCGGACGTGCTTTGTGTGACAGAGAGAACATTTCGAAGTTCTGAAGCACTGAGAATGATGCCATTTTCCAATAAGCCAATGCTGGCAAGGTAAGGCTTAAATTTCCTTACATGGTCGAAAAAAGAACCGCCAGTGATCCAAATTTCTTTCTTGCATCTTTCGCAGATGCACATCCTCTGGGGGGCTTCTGAAATTGGATTTTTGTGCTGGCAGTTTTTGCAAACCGCAAAGCCGAGCTTGCACAATATTTGCAAAACCTTGAGCTCACAAATCCGATCATCCAAATGCTCGGCGTCAAATTTTTTCATGAATACTAGCGCCCGCGCCAGATCTTCACTTCCTGTGGTGTTAAACGGCATTGTCCTACCCTCGCTCTTTTTATCTGATACGAGTTCAAAGGACAAAAAGTTCAAAAATTTCCAAAAATTTTCGCTGCTGACAATTCGAATTCCAAAATTTTTTCCCTATAGTCCAGAAGCTAAAGCGATATCGCTTTAGCTTCCAACCTTTAATATGGTTTTGACGGGTTAGTTGCTGACATCCGGCCAGCTCATAATCTGGCGGTCGTCGATGTCTTTGAATGCATCCCCTTTGCCTTTTTTGAAGTTCTTGTTCATCAGCATATCGGAGAGTTTTAAGGCTGTTGCGCGTAATTCGACTGGCTTTGCCTTTGGCACGATCGTTGCAGACACTTCTGTCTTGCGTACTAGATTTTCCTCAAGCTTTGCAAGTCGCAGTTTTTCGGCCTTTGCTTCTTCATCCGCTAATGCTTTTTCGGCAAGTTCTATTGCTTCGGTGCTTACTTGTGTATATGTGTCTTCTTTTGCATTTTGCATTGCTAGCAGCTTTTCTCTCGCTTCGCGCCGTGCTTTCACGATTGCCAGCATGCGCCGAAAGTCCCAGGACATTGTGAAATTCCAGCCATCAATTGGTGGATTCGATGGGAATTTCAAAATTCTGGAACCATTGAGATCTTTGATTGTTTCAAGTAGACAGCGATTGAGATTGTCATTACTGGTGGTGGCAAAGATGCAGCCCCGAAGTTTGCCGAATTTATCCACGCTAAATGCAATTGAGGTAGCGCCTCTAGTTTCATCTTTTGCATACTCTTCAAGATGATGCAATAGGATAAATTGAAATGCCCGTCTGTATCTGGTTATCCAGAAATCCCAATCTCTTGTATCGGGAGGTATTGAGGAAAAAGTTCTAACCCTATCTGGATGGCTTGCCCATTTTTCAGTATCCATTTTCTGGCATTTTTCGATAATATCTTCGAGTTCGGCCATGGAGATACTTTTATATGGATGCCAGCCACTCGGTGCATTTTGCTCTTGTTGCTTGTGCACGATGTTTAGGACCTGTCGGCGTCCGTCTTTCCACATCTTCTTTATATTGGCAGCCAGATTCGGCATTGCAATTGGTATCCAAAATGGCATTGCTTCGGTCGGATCGCGATCAAGTACATGTCCTGTTGTAGAGCCGGCACTGGATGTCGTGCGCGGTGGAGGATTGCCACCGAAGAATTTGGTCGTGCTGTCCACGGCGTTGTTCCAGGCGTTCTCAAACCAGTTGCCGGTGGGTTTTGGAGCTGGTGAAGATGTGCCAGGTTTGCCGGTTGCTTCTTGAACTGCTGTCTTGATACCGGCATCGACAACACCTTGAGGAATCAATCTGAATGCGGTTTCGAACTCTTGCAGCGCCTGTTTGTCGAGACCTTGTCTTTCCAGAATTTTTCCCATGTACTGATGGGCGACCCCACTGTCAGGGTGGTCGCGGAGATCCTTTTGCATAAGCTGGGCGGCTTCTTCCAGGCGTCCCTGCGAATAGAGATCTATGGCTTGCCGCATCAAATCGCTAGGTTGGGCGCCAACAGGCAAGCATGCCGAGCTGGTTGAAAGTGACAAAACCAGAACACTCGCGATTACTTCTGTCTTGAGCCGTTTGCCCATGCGTTGGTCTCTTTTCCGATCCGCCCGAAAGGCGTCAGCTTCGACCCGGCGGTCAAGCCTGGAATGCCCATAAGGCATTATTCCACAACCAGATTCTTTATGTGACTGCTTCGGCAATCCCTAGCCAGTGGGGCTTGGCACCGTCTCTCTAGTGCTATTCAGTCTTATTTCGAAGCCAAAGCCAGATGCGCAACTGTAACTTTCGCTTCCAGGTCTTCCAGAGCTTCGCCATACAGGTCATATGGCTTTGCCTCAGTGACCTTCACTCTTGTGAAGTCACCCAGAATGCATCTGTTGCCTTCTTGATCACGAACATAAACAAGATTGTCGATATTGGGAGCGTCCCACTGCGAGCGGCCCACATAAAGATTTTTTTTGTCGTCGTATGATTCGATGAGCACGTCGATTATGCGACCAATCATCTGCTGATTTTTCTTGAGCGCGATTTCGTGCTGAATGCTCATGATTTTCTTGCGGCGTGCTTTTTTTGTGCGCTCTGGAATTTGATTGGGCATATTGCCGCTTTCCACTTCTGTTTGTTTGGAGTAGGTGAAAACGCCCAGTCTGTCGAATTCGTGCTTGGCTATGAAGTCGGCCAGGTGCTGCACGTGTTCCTCTGTTTCGCCAGGGAAGCCGACAATGAAAGTAGAGCGGATCTTCGCATCTGGAACAAGCTGGCGAATTCTTTCCACTACCTTTTCGGGATTAAGCGGGCGAGCCATCGCTTTGAGCACATCTGAATGGCTGTGCTGAAGAGGGATGTCGATGTATTTGACGACTTTAGGCAAGCGCGCCATCGTCTTCAAAAACTGATCGGAGGTTTCAGTCGGATAGCAGTACATAACGCGAATCCAGTCCAGTTCTTCGATTTCATGCAAGGCTGAAAGCAAATCCGGCAGAGCCTGGCGTTTATATATGTCCAGACCGTAATAGGTTGAATCCTGGGAAACGAGGATGATCTCGCGCACGCCAGTATTAACCAGCACCTTCGCTTCCTTGACGAGCGACTCGATCGTTCTTGAACGGAAGTCTCCACGCAAAAGAGGAATAATGCAGAAAGTACAGCGGTGATCGCAGCCTTCGGCAATCTTGAGATATGCGGAAGCCCCAACGCCGGTCATCATACGAGGAAGCACTTCGTCGGTATAGTCATTGGGCACATCGCTCACTTCCACTACACGCAGCGATGAGTCGCTGGAGACGGCTCGATAAACTTCGACAATCTTCTCAATGTCGCCTGTTCCCACAATTGCACGCGCCTCGGGAATTTCGGCCAGGAGTTCTTCTTTGAAGTGCTGAGCCATGCAACCGGCGACAATCAATTGTTTGCCTTGATCGGCTAGTTCAACCAGGGTGCGCACGGATTCTCGGCGAGCATCGCCGATGAACGAGCAGGTATTGACCAGGCACATTTCCGCTTCTTCATTGTCGAAGGTGACCTCTACTCCGGCTTGGTTCAAAAGTCCAAGCATGACTTCGGTGTCGGTTTGATTCTTGGGGCATCCGAGGGATACCACGCCGAGGCGGGGTTTGCGCATTTTCGACTCTCCGTAGTGGTACGGGCAGCAACGTATGGGCAGCGGCAGCAACGGATTGCCAGACTGCTGGAGTAACTGCACAAGGACCTGCCGCCGAAGCTGAGATGTTAAGGCGCTCTAAGAGTGTCTTCGCTCAAACTTAGTCGGTATCCAAGCGCCCATCAGTATAGCTGGATCCACCCCGTCTCAGCGACTCGCCTGGAATGTACGAGTCTCCTCCGGATGAGGGCAGGCGGCGCCGAGGCGCACTGGTCGAGCCATCGCCGGCTGGGCGGCGTGTTACCTTCTTTACAATTGGTTTGACAGTCGTGGTTGCGGCCGTTGCCGTCGTACCTGTAGCGTCGGCCGGAGTTGCTGTTCCCGGCACTTTGGCCATGAATGTTTTTTCAGCAATCTTGCCTGGCGGTCCGAAAGTTGAAGACTTCCCGTTCACTTCCACCGAGAGACTGCCGCCGTTTCCAGCGCGCACTCGCAAGCCCTGCACATCCTGGAAGTCGCGGCGGTCGCCAGCTTCCAAATAGCCTGTGTAGAGCGAATCTCCGGAGGCAACTGATTTTACTTCCACCCAGACGTGCTGGCTGGCACTAAGCGAAATGCGGCTATCGGTCGGTTCCGTGTCGCCCGGAGTCGGCGCCGCGCTTTTGTCTGCTGCCGGTGCAGGCGCTCCAGACGGACCGACACTGTTGAAATGATTGGGCAGGTCGCGCATTTGCAAGATAGCCGTCGAGTCCTGCTGGCTTTGATTGTTTGAATTCCACCAGAATAGGAATGTGATAAGACCGAGGATTACGATAATCCAGAATACGGAAACGCCCATGGTTCTGAGGATTCCCGGTCCGCCGCCCTGTTCCATTTTGACAGTGCGCACATGGGGCGGCGCCATCATAATCGGCTGCAAAGGCTTATCAAGAACAGCGCCCTTATGCTTGCCGCGACCGTTGCCGTTGGCGCCGTCAGCTTGTTGGCGGTATTCTTCCACCAGAGACTGCGGATTAAGACCGACGCATTCGGCATATCTGCGAATAAAGCCGGAAACATATACCGGCTCCGGCAAGTCTTCGGCGGCGCCATTGTCGATGGACTGCAAGTGATTGACTGGAATTTTGGTGCGTTGATATATATCGGATAGGGACAGTCCCTGCCCTTCTCTTGCCGATTTCAGCTTTTGACCAATTGACTCAAGCACCATATTTGTCGCCGTATTCATTTACTCTTATGCCAGTAATTTCTCGCCAGTTATATTCGCTAGTTACTTCTATCTAGTTTTTTTGCCGGTTACTTCTATCTAGTTTTTTGCTAGTTACTTCTTGCCAGTGATTTTTGGCCAATTATTTTGGCTAATTATTTGGGCTAAGTATTTGGGTAACTAGTTTGGCTGCAACGCTTGTCTCTGCAAATGCTTTCCCCTTAACCTGGCGGCTTTGAGGAATTAGACAGAAGAGACACCTCTGAAGCCATTAAATGACGCCACTCACCCGGCTCCTTCAGGTTCAATTGTAACGCACCAATCCGCTCTCTGACCAATCGAATCACGTTATAACCTACCTTGGCACACATCCGCCTGATCTGACGATTGCGCCCTTCCCGGATGACGATCACGAAGGTCGACAAGTTTCCGGATCGCTTTAATGAACGTATTTCAGCCTTTTGAGTTATTCCTTCTGACAACCTTACGCCTTCGCGCATTGCTTTAAGGGCGCTGTCCTCAATATGACCTTCCACGGTCACGCGATAGGTCTTTTCCACGTGATGGGATGGATGCGTAAGAGTCTGGGCTAGAGTGCCGTCATTGGTGAGGATGATCATCCCTTCCGAGTCTCTGTCCAGGCGTCCGACCGGCTTCAAATGCTGAAGTTCGCCGGGCAAAAGATCGATTACCGTGCGCCGCCCTTTTTCGTCGTCGCAAGTGGTGACGACGCCTTTGGGTTTGTACAGCACTATGTAATCATAGGACTTCTTATATAAAGGTTTGCCATCGACGGCGATGCGGTCTTTGAGCGGATCGACATGCATGGCCAGGTCTAAAGCCGGCTTGCCGTTAACCGAGATGCGCCCATTCTTAATAAGTTCGTCGGCATTGCGCCTGGAGCAGATGCCGGTTGCCGCTATGGCCCGATTGAGGCGCAGTTTTTCAGGCTCTTTGGCGA
>CAZHEZ010000075.1:0-31500 GCA_964531315.1 uncultured Candidatus Obscuribacterales bacterium
TGGCTCTGACAGCGGCATGACAGACAGTTGAAACGGTTTTAGACTGTATAAAAACGACAGCGCTGATGGCAGGCAAGACCCGCCATCGGTTGGAGGAAGATTTGAACACTCATGGATAAACGGCTAAAACTCCCCGCTCTTCAGGGTTTTGTGCTTACCGAAATTCTCCTATATTGTTTAGTATTACAGCCAATCAGTGAAAAAGTGGGGCGCTATCGCCACCATCAGCTCGACCAACCTGAATTAAGAAAAAAGGAGATAACAGGGCACCAAAACCATGCGCAACTATGATGGAAAAATGAACGCCTATGAAAGCACACTAGAAGAACTGAAAGCGAAATTCGACATCGACATTGTCTGTGGAGGCGATCGGCTTGGACTGGCGATCGGCTATAACCAGCCCAGCGAAAATGTCACCCATGAATATGTGGAGAAAGTTCTGTCAAAGGAGCTTTTCATGTATTCAAATCAAATCATCAGGAAGAGCAAATTGAATAGAATTGTGCTCTGCAAGAACCTGGCGACAATGGGTGACAGAGCCGCCGGACTTACCGATGCTCATTGGATCAGCCGTCTCGGTCTAAAGAAGAACACTATCTGCCTGGATGTAGAGCAGTCGGGTCTTTTCGCTCGCATGCTTGTGCATCACGAAATCTTTCACATGATTGACTATTACGATGATTTAGCAAGATGGAGCGACCCTGACTGGTGCAAACTCAATGAGAAGGCATTCAAATACGGCAAAAGATCCCCTTGCGAAAGATCGAAAATTAGCGGTTTGATCACAGACTACGCCATGTCCAATGTTTATGAAGACAAAGCAGAAGTCTATGCGCATATGATCATCGACTACAGAGGCACTGAAAGCCGTGCTGAAAAAGACCCGATATTGAAATCGAAAGTGCTTCGCATGAAAGAGCTTTTGAAAAGGTTTTCCAATCTCTATGACGACAACTTTTGGAGCGACCGAAAAGCAGCCTCAACGCCTGCAAAAGGACAAATATCGAAGGAGCGCCTCGCCGAAGTAGTCCTCAAAAAATGGGGGTTGACGCTGTAATTCTCTGTCATTACCAGACGAATTACCTGCCTCAAACCGCACCGGGCCATGCTTGTTTGCATAGCGTAACGTGCATTGAAACAGAGATAAAAACGCCTTAAACTCTTCGCCCGCTTGCTTTGCTGCGCTAGCAAACTATGACAGAGTTCGGAAAGTGCGCCGAAAACGACCTTTCGGTGATCGTTATTAAACCTACAAAAGGTCAACAATAATCAATCTCGCAGAAAATGCTTTGCATTTGCGATCTTTCAGACATCAATGTTAGGTATCCACCAACTCACTCCCCGGATTCCATAGCGCCAAGACCAAGCAAAAATCGAATGGCACGCCATTTCAAAAGCAGCAGGCGCTGCTCCGGAAGAACACGGTGGCTCACCGCAGGCAATCCAATTCGCTTGCACCCCATTCCCTGTCCCACGGGACCCGCATCGCTACGGCGATCTGAAAGGAAAAAACCATGTCCACACCCAGTTTTACCATCGTCTTTCCCAGCCGCTGCAAAGTTTGCGCGCATAAGAATGTTCCGGCCGAACAGCGCACCGTCATCGTTCTCGAGCATGAAGAGCGCTGCGGCAAATGCGGCAATAGTCTCGGCTCCAGGCACACGATCAACTCCACGCTCAGAGACGTGGATTCGCAGCTAGTTCGCAGCATCCTGCGCTCACTTGTCCAGCACGGAGTTTTCGAAATCGACAGCACGCCCGGCTCGCAGAATCCTCTCAGGCTGTGCCGCGAAGATGACCAGGCACAAGGAATCGTCACCTGCTTGATCAATTACTCCTCCTCGCACGGTGACACAGAGGACGGGCGCGTTTCCAACCGCTACGATCGCAACAAGATCGGCTGCATATTGCCATCGAGTGTGCGTGCGGCTTGCGAATTGCTCGCCAATTTGAGCTCCGGAGATGCGCGCATGTCCTTCGACGGCGCCGACGTGAAGCGCGAGCGCAAGACAATACGCTTCTCATGGAGCGTGCGCATCAATGGCAACTTCCAGTACAAGTTCAACTACGACAAGGTTTCGGTTGAAATTGCCTGGACGGCAAAAGACGATGGCGCCAGCTTAATTCCCTCGCCGGAAGAAGCCGCCGCCAATCAGAGGCAACAGGACGGCGCCGCCGCTGAGCTGCGTATCTCTGCCGATGTCGCTGCCTTGCGGCTGGCATGCGCCGAGGAAATCAATTCGACCTCCACAACGAAGTCGGTTCCGCTTCACGGCACCGCTTTCTTTGCCGACCCGCCCAAGCACTATTCCTATCATCCCGCCGCTATCGAGCAGGTTATTGCCGAGCTCGACGCCAAAGGATGGAAGGCAGAACCCCTTGGTCCGGGACTGGCGACCGGAATGTATTTCCTGAACATCGAACGCAAGTAAGGTCGCTTTGTAAAACGGCCTGAATCGAAAACTGGCGAGGCGTGGGAAGTTTAGCGGCTTTCCACGCCCACGGTTGGGCACTCCCACTGACACTTTCGCTTTGCTCAGCCTCTACTATCTTTTGTCGTTTCCCTTTCAAAAGAAATTCGTGAGCCCGTTAAAAATCATGCATTTTTCTGCCCTGCGATTGTGACAACGGTGCGACAGGCGGCGTAACAGGATGGTTAAGGAAACTCCCGATCGGGGAATTTCAACCAAAAATTTTGCCGAGCAGATCGATTGAACATCGATCTGCTCGGCTTTGCATTGTGCCACTACTTGTGGTATCACATATAGCACAACTAGCGACAGAGCATGAGCTGGGCCATTGAGATTTGAAGCCGTTTTTGACAAATATACTGGAAATCGCTTTGTATGCATCTTATTTGTGATGCAAAGTGAGTTTGTAACCTGTTTATTCTTCTGCGATCTCAAACAAACTTTTCACCACCAAACCTGCACTTCAATTGGACTTGCTCTGTGACATGGTCACAAGTGCGCTGGTGCAATTAGAAGGAGAAGCAAAAACGGGAGTTGAACATGCACCATCTGGTTATCGGCGGCGGTGGTCCGCGCGCCATTGTCACAGGGGTGGGAAGCATTCTGGCCATCAGCCGCCTCGGTCTGAAAAACTTCAGCTCGATCGGGGGCATCAGTGGAGGTGCGCTGCCCGCACTATTTTTGGCCCATGAAACTGATCTTGGAAAAGTAATCGAAAGGCTGCTCGCTCTCGACTTTTCCACTTTGCTCAAACCATCCGAACGTGGTTTTGATCCACTGCAGCCCTTCGCGGCGCCGATGGACGGTGAGGAGCTGGCCCGGCCTAAATTGCTGCTGCGCTTGTTGCGCAATGGGGCTCTGCATACCGACCGGCTCGGAGAGCTGATCGACGAACTTTCCATGCAGTGGCCGGAGCAGTTCTGGACCCTGGCTATGAGCGAAACTTCGCACGTGCTGTTCACCAAATTGGGGGTCTACGAGTATGATTTCGACGGCAATATCACCACTTTGTCCGAGACGCCGGCCCCGCTGTCTTTAGCCATTCGTGCCACCTGCGCCATCCCTGGGATTCTGAAGCCGATCGAGTATCGGGGCCGCTATCTCTTCGATGGCTCGCTCAGTCCCTTCGGCGCCTGCCCGGTCCAGTGGGTTCGCCAGAATTTCCTTGCTGAAGGGCAAACTGTAATCCGCTGTTTTGCCAGTGGCAAAGAGCGCAAACACAATGGTCTTCTCTGGCGCATCGGTCGCCGTCTCATCTGTCACGACGCGACGGCTAAAGATGCCGATGCCAATTCTATTGCCGAGATCAACATCGAGCCCAGCGTTCCTGAGATCAATCCCTTCCACTTCAAACTCAGCCTGGACCAGAAGAAATTGGGCATTCTGCTGGGTTTCAACGAAGCGATTGGGGCAATCTCCAAACATGCCAATCTCTTCCGCGAGGTTTTGGCAGCGCCAGATCCTTGCCGCAATTTCGAGGAGCTAGCTGCCCTGGCTGGTCTATCCCCTGATGCATAGTCTCTGGGCCTGCAGCCCAGCTAATCTTCCATCAAAGCTACGCCACTCAGTGAGCGGCGTTGGCAACCGACGTTCTTAAACTTAGAAAGGAAATAACATGTATTCGCTTTATCTTTTCACCGTCCTCGGTGTCCTGATTGGCTTCATCATCGGCGATCGCGCGCCGCATAGCCAAAGGAACGACAGATTCGGCAAGACCGGACATCGTATCAGCGGTGTATTCTACGGCTTGCTCTTTGGCGGTTTAGTGGGCTTTCTGGTCGCGATTGGCATGCCGCAATTTGTGCCATACCATAATGTCGCTTCCCGCAACATCCCATTGAGTGCGCTGCATAGCTCCGACGGCTTCAGCGGCGCCTTCGTCTGGGGCAGCGGAACGATTGCAAGCCAGCAGTACTACAACTTTATCTACCGAAACGACGACGGCAGCCTGTCGCCCGGCCAACTGCCGGCCGATAGTGCTGTGCATATCATGGAGGACCCCTCACTGCACGAGCAGGGTTATTGGCACACCATTACCAACGAACCGGATCGGTCCTCTCCATTGGCTGCCTGGGCCCTCTTTAACCGCGAACCGGACACAGTCATCGAGCAGGACTTCCGTGTGCCGGCAGGAACCGTGGTGCAGTCCTTCCGCATCAACTAGCGCTCTTCGGTCCTGAAGACATCATTCTGTGGGAGCTCGGATTTCATTCTGGGCTCCCATGGAATGATTTTTGTTCAATCATCAATTTTGACTCAACTTACTATATAGCTGACTAGATATAGCAAAAAAATAGAAGGGGGAGAACGTGGCCCTGAGGTCACCATCTCCCCCTTCCGAACTGGTCAAGCCATGCGGCTCGACGTTACTTCTTCGTGGAACGCTTCACGAGCGCAGCAGCGACACCGGCCAGAGCCACCGAGAAGGTGCGCCCCAGGAAATCACCGGAGAGCATGGAAGCGCCCGGGAACTTGCCGGTGAAGTAAAAGCTCACCCAGGCCAGAATAACCCAGATGACCACACCAGCCAGGATGCCTGAGCCGGCGTCAGAGGTCAGCGAGCGAGCCGTGCCCTTGTCGAAGACAGAGAGCCAGCCGGCCAGAAGGACGCCGACGACCACAGTGGCAATCACCACCGGTGGTGTGAAGATCATGGCGGCCGGGTGGATGACCACGCCGACCAGCAAGAGGGTCGCGGCAGCAGCGGCGACCTGGGCGAGGAAACCGAGGAATCGGTTCATGTCTTGTACTCTTCTAATTGAGTTGTTCTTTGGCTGCAAGAAACGATTTTTTAGTCGTCCACAAGGAGCGGGTTGAGCAGCACCTTGTAGTCGCCTGACGGATTGTGCACGGCCAGCAGTCGACCCTTGTGCCACATCTCGAACACGAAGCCGGGAGGAAGGCCCTTGAGCTGGTGCTCGAGCGGGGCTGGTTCGATGAAGGCAAAGCCGTAGCGATTGTCGTACAGGCTGTCCTTGACCCGCGCATGAGCGCGAGCGATGGCGGTCTCGCTGACGGGCAAAACACGCGTGTTGAGCCGGGAGACGAGATACCAGAACCAGTAGGTGTTCAGGCACTTGCGCTCGGCATATGCCAGCGCTTCGGGCGTGAACAGCGTGCTGAGAGCATTTTCGTGCCCTTGCACTTTGGTGCCGATGATTGCAGAAGCGTGCGGGGCAAGCAGCGCGCCATGGGCTTTTACATCCGCCCACTTCTGCACAAACATGGGATCGTGACCACCATGTTGAACCTGTTCGGCAGCGAGGTTGCGAATCCCTGCCACCACTTTGTGATGCTCAAAAGGATGCAATGTCTGCGACATAGAGGTCTCCTTATTTTCATAGACAGCGTTCCACACGGCAGCTGCAAGGAATTCACCCTGCAGAAGCCGTGGTTGAAAAGCCGTCAAACCGCAGCGTCAGCCGCGATCTAGAGATTAGCCAATTAGCGAATAATTGGGCGGGAAAGCGAAGCGATGCAGTGACGGAGTCACTACATCGATAGCTGACCAGCAAGTGCTGCACGAGGGCTTCAGTCCGGGCGCACTGTTGTCCGCCTGGACGAGCCCGCAGCCACCACATTCGATGCGTCCGTCTTGATGACGGATGCCCGTGTTTGGCGGCGTCTCAGACGTGAGAACGTCGGAGGGAAGTGCATCTCCCCAGTGTTGAGAAGAATGTGTTCCGTTGGTCATTTTTGGTTCTCCACCAAAGGTGTTGTTGAACCGCAGCAATGGCCAGCGAGGAGAGGAGGGCGTGCTGTGCAGGCACGCACTTCTACGATCAGTTGAGCGGCAGCCGCAAGTCGACTTTCTTGTCGCCGACCTGAATCCGTTTCACTACAACCTGGCCTAGCCATGGAGGCAGAGAGGCGCCCTGGCAGTCAATCGTGCCGGTTTGCGCATCTGGCTTCATGTTGAGACAGGCTTTGAGCATCTGGAAAACGCTGCCGGCAGCCCAGGCTTGCGGAACACAGGCGACCGGATAACGAATCGGCTCTTTGTACGCCGCGCGATCGAAGCCGGCAAAGAGTTCCGGCAGGCGCAATTCTTTCTGCGCTGCCGCCACCGCCACCAGACCGCCGAAGACCAGATGCGCATTGGCATGCCAGCCCAGCTTCGCCAGCCCTTCAATGGCAAAGCCATTGTCGTGCGGCCAGACCGAGCCCACCTGGTAATCCATCGGCTGATAGGCCCGCTCGCTGCTGGCCAGAGTACGGATACCCCAGCCGCAGAACATATCGGGTGCCATCAACCGGGCGGCCACGCACTGCTCTTGCTCGGGCGTGAGAATGCCCGTGCCGAGCAAGTGTCCGGGATTGGACGAAATCACGTCGCACTGCCGGTTGTTGCCGTCGATGGCAATGGCGACGAACTTTTCCTCCGCCATCCAGAAGGCGCGTTGGAAGTTATCGCGCAGCCACTCCGCCTTGAAGCCCAACCGGTGAGCAAGATTCCACTTGCCCACGTGGCGAGCCAGAAGCGTGCATCCACGCCAGGCGGCGTAGAGATACCCCTGAGCTTCGCACACAGCGATAGGAGCGGCTGCCAGCGTGCCATCCTTGAAGACGATGGAATTGCCGGAGTCTTTCCAACCCTGGTTGCTGAGCGCCTCTCCCTTCACTCCGCCGTAGCGGACGAAGCACTTCTTGGTGGCTTCGTCGAGGTAGGAAAGAGCGCGCGTGACGTTGGGCCAGAGCTCTTTCACAAGCTCCAGGTCGCCCGTCCACTTGAAGTACTCGGCTAGCAACATCAGCCAGAGCTGCGTGGCATCGACCGTACCATAGTAGGGGCGGAAAGCGACCTCCTTGAGGGCGGCCATCTCACCGACACGCAGCTCGTGCATGATCTTGCCGGGCGCCTCCGCGGTGACATCGTCGTACTTCTCGCCCTGATAGGCGGCAAGCACGCGCAGCACGTCGCGAGAGAGGTCGGGCATGAAACAGACGGTCTGCAACGCGGTGATCGCCGAGTCGCGCCCGAAGGGCACTGCGAACCAGGGAACACCGGCAGCAATCGCATTGCCGCGCGGGCTCTCTTGCCGCAAGATGTAGATGTCGCGCAGTGCCCGCTCGAAAATCGCGTTGAATTGCGCGTTCTCGGTCGAGACGGAAGCACTGGATTGGACGAACTTCGCATAAGCCCGGCGCGCCGCTGCGATTTCGCGAGCGAACGAACGCGGGCTGCGCTGGACGGCGAATTTCCCATTCAGCTTGGTGCGAACGACAAACTCAATGACCGTGGGTTCACCTGCCTTCAAAGTGAGCGGCAGTTTGAGACCACGGTCGTCGAGTGCGACGGACTGACCGGTGCGAATGAGAATGGAGGTTTCGCGCAGGACATCGTCGAGACCGACGTATCCCAAGGTCAAACGCTTGCCATTCAGGACGGGGCGCCGAATGGTGCCACGCTTGGGGCGATTGGCGCCACGCACCTCGAACATGTCGGCGAAGTCGCAGCCCACAGTCACAGCCAATTCGGCAGAGAGATCCTGCTGGCTGTAATTGGTGAGCGTCAGGCGCTCGATCAAGCCATCGTTGATGACCAGCTCGCGCTCGACCTTGATGGTCTGTTCGGCGACACCGCCAAAGCGGCGGTTGGCGTAGACGAAATGGCCGGCAAAGCCCTCGTCGACGTCTCGATTGAGGATAAGCAGAGGCACTCCGCCCAGCGAAATGTCCCACTTCGAAAGCCAGCGCGTGTCATCGGCGAAAAGCCCGAAGCCTTCTTGATTGTTGCCCGGCACCATTCCTTCGGTGTCCATGAGCAAGAAGTACTTGCGGTGCTTGATCGCCAGGCGCGGATGATTGGGATTGGCAGCCTTGTAGGGCTGCGGCACCTCTTCATCCGGGTTCGCGCTGTTAGCGGTTTGGGAGTTATTCGAGATCATGGTCAGATCCTTCAACTTGGCACGTTCCTGCAAAGGGCACGTTCCTTGGGACACAATCCATTGCATCCCTGTGAATGTCCATACGGTCGGCATTGCGAGAAGTCGTCAAGACTTACTACCGACCGTAGTTATTGTCCTTCAAAATTTTTGCTGCATTCCTTGAACTCGTTTAGGCTTCGAAAGCCGTCAGCGGGTCCAAGAGACGAAGCAAAAACGTTGAAGAAAAGGACAAGCCGTAATTCGAAGGCAGAATTACGGCTTGTCGAAAACCTCGATACTGTGCGAAGCCGACGATGAATCATCAGCTTGCGCCAGTACCGAGTGTGGTATCAACCTGTTGCCCTAAGCCTTCGGCTTCAGGTGAAGTCCACGGAAATCGCCGGCAGTTACGCCGACGGCGTGATTACTTCTTCGCCTTGGCGTCGGTCGAGGTGTGCGTGGTGCCGAGGGTCACGGACGCGTTGACGCCGCAGGAGTCCGTCGCTTCGTTTTCGGTCGAAGTGACGGTCAGCGTGGCGGCGGCAGTGACGTTCTTGTTGTCGGCATCGCCCAACTCGTTCTTGGCGTGGCCGGTGGCCAGACCGAGGACTTCGTCGAGACGGGAATCGCGCTTCGCCTTGTGAGACGTGTCTTTCGCGGTGCTCATGGTAATTTCTCCAGTTTTGGGATTGTTTGGTTGAGCGGAACTTACTTTTGCTCGTCTCTAAACCCGAACTCCAAGCAAAATTCATCCAACGCGGCTAGACCAGTGTGTCTTCAACTTCCGCAAGGAAGAGAAAGGTTCAAAGGAGGAGCAGGATGGATGGTGGTTTTGAGGAGGACGGAATACAGAACAAGAAAAGGGAGAGCAGAAGTAACACCAGACTCTATGACCTGAGCAGATGACATCTCAAGTAGATGAGGCGCTATTTATAGTGTTCGTTATATCGCGCGATATCAGCACAGGTAAGGCTTTAGAGAAATAAGCTCTGATCTGCATGCTTGACATCTAGGCTGTTTTATCCCATCCTTAGCGCCGCTAGCGCACGCAAATCGGCATTAAAAGCGCTTGTCAAGAAGTCGCTAGGTTAGCGCGTGGTTCGCTGTTACACATCCCCCTCAATTCATTCGAAACTTATTTAGGGCCAAATCCGAAATCATGACATTGGCTGTAAAACGTTGGCAAAAAACATTCGATGGCTATGCATCAGCGGAGGACGGAAGTCATGCGGACACATCAAATAGTCAAGAACGACCGAATAAGCCAGTTGCGTGCAGCTCGCTAAGCTCGGCAATGTGTACTAAGTGACAGTATCCAAGCGGTGAATCGCGAAAACCCTGATGGGACTGCGGTTTTACGGGCAAGTACGCAATCAATCAATCACTTTCACATTGCAACAAAAAGAGAGCTACTGCTAGCTTCATAGAGTTTCTTCCTGCTTCTCACTTTGTTTACCTGTTCTTTGACTTCACGCTAACTCCCCTTCTCCAATCTCTCAAAACTCGCAACCAGGGCCTATTCGCTCGAGGTTGTGAAGGAGACTAAGTCATGGAAAATACCAACTCTCCCGCCCAGGATGAAGGTCTGAAACAGGCTGCTGCCGGCACCGCTGCCGATGGCAACGCTCAGACCCCCGAGGCTTATCGCAAGAAGCTGGAACTGCGCAAGCTCGAGATCGACGTCGAAAAAGGCGAAATGGATCTCGACAATCTCTACCGTCGCGCCGCCGAAGCTGATGCCGATAGCGTCTTTGTCTACAACTTCTTCAAGCCGGTCAACGAAGACAGCGTCGCCGAGTGCATCGAGACGCTGGCTAAGTGGTCGCGCCTGGCACCCGGTGCCAACATCACGCTCATCCTCAACACTCCCGGTGGGCTGGTCAAAGAAGGGCTCGCCCTCTATGACTACCTGACCATCCTCAAGATGGCCGGACACTATCTCACCGTCATCGCCCTCGGTCGCGCCGCTTCCATGGGTTCTATTCTTCTGCAAGCCGGTGACAGGCGTCTGATCGGTCCCAATGCTTTCGTTCTTCTGCATGAGGTGTCTGCGGGCACTTCCGGCAAGGTGAGTGAGATGCAGGACTCGGTCGAGTTTACCAGCCGCCTGCAGAATAAGCTGCTCGCCATTCTGGCCAGCAAGTCGAAGCTCTCGGTGAAAACCATCAAGGCTCGCTGGAAGAAGACGGATTACTGGATGGATGCTGAAGAAACCGTTCGCGAAGGATTCGCAGATCGCGTTCTGGGCACCGATCCGACCGACGCGGACTATGTCCGTTTCTCTCATCCGGTGAAGCACAAGAAGGACACGGAAAGCGCGTAAAGCGCGGACTTTGTCCGAAAGAAACCGTCGCGTCATTGAGTAAGAACGTCACGGCAATTCAAACTCGGAGAGGAGTTTCGGGAGAAACTCCCTCCACCTCTTACTCCCAACTCCTCTAATGGGAGTACCAAAATGTTTAACCCAGAACCAGTTCGCGGCGCCGTCGTATTGAAGCGCGTCAGCGACCTTTCGCAGGCCCTTGTGGAAACACCGGCCCGCCTCGAAACCGTCGGCTTGAAGTCGATGGGTCTTCTCATCATCAGCGGCAACGCAACAATTCTGGCTGGACAGCTCGCTTCTGCGGCTGCGGCCATGGCTGACGAAAACCAACCTGCACCAGATTCGGTAGCAGTTACACTGCCGGATGGTCTCGATCTTTCAGCTTTCGCCGATTTGATCTTGGACCACAACCTCAAGACATCGCCGCGAAACAGCGGCCAGCGTCCCTTCGGCACCTACGAAACCTATCTGGAACTGAAGGACAGCGCAGCCACACGCCAGCAGCTGGCGATCGCCCTGGAGAAATGCGCAGAACATTTCATTGGCGAAGCTGAAAAACTGGCAGTGGTTGGTCAGACCGCATGCCGGGCGAATGCCGACCGCAAGCGAGTCCTGTCCACTCTGGACAGTGTTCCGCATACGTCTTTCGTGCGCGCTGACTCCGACCCTGTGCAGAATCCAAACGGCTTCTTCCACAGCACCTTCACAGGCAACAAGAACTGGTAAGGTGATTTGACCTTAGAGGCGAACGCTTCGGGAAACTAATCTCGGGGCGTTCGCTCTCTTTTTTTGTTTAGGCTGCCACTTTCTATAGTAGTACGTGGGCAAAAAGGAAATGACCGGGTCCACGACAGTAATACTGGCGCAGACCCGGTCGGGACGGGGTTCATTGATTTGCCTGCTTATGCGGCACGCAGTGCATGTTTGCGCCGAGCCAGCCGAGCGCAATAGTAGTACTTCAACTTCCACTTACCGGTTGTTTCATCCAGCTCGTAGACATCGAAATCGCCATTGCCAATGCTCATTGATTCGTACATCTCGACCAGCTTGTCGTCAGCCAATCCGGCGTAAGTGCGACGGAAGGCGAGCATGGCAGCAGAGCTGGTGACGACCAGTTGATTGCCTTCGTGAGCGGACAGTGCCCGTTCGTCAGCGAATTCTTCAATACGCTCGAACAGGTCATAGTAATTCTCACCACCGGGTGGCCGATACTTGAACGGTCCCAGAGTCTCGAAGATCGAGTATTCATCTGGGTACAGCTCCTTGACGCCGCGATAGGTGAGGTTCCAAAACTTTCCGTAACTGCGCTTTTCGACACGAGCATCCTCAGAGTAACTGAGCCCGTAATCAAAGTTTTCCGCAATCAGATAGGCAGTTTGGCTGACTCGGTCAAAACGATTTGCAGTGATGGAACGAAAGCGACTTTCCCCTGAAAACAAGGAGTTGAGACGCTTGCCTGTAGCGCGAGCTTGTCTTTTGCCGCGTGCGGTAAGTCCGATGGAAGCGTCGGAGCCGGCCAGTGAATACTTGATGCCGTCCTTTTCCTTGCGCAAGCGCCGGTTGGCAAATGATTCGCCGTGGCGCACCACGACCAGATATTTCTTATTGCTGTCGATCATAGTCATCTCCTGGAAGAGGAGCGCAGTCGGTGCACTCCGTAGCAAGAATCGGCATCGTTTTAAGAACTTCATCGACAGGCAAATCGACCGTAAGACCTTCCAAACACATGCTTTGCGCAGCTCCAACCAATAGTTGAATCAAACGCAAGCCGGAAAGCGGCACCGTATTTGGTGTCGCTGATCAGTGTTAGGAAGAGGGAGGGCGGGTTACCGGATTAGTTGAGATTGCCGAGGAGATTTAGGTTGCGAATAACCAGAACCTAGTCTTTTGGAGATCTAAAGTTCAAGTGCCTAAAACATATGAAGCGCCCGGTTTTACAGGCGTTTACGCGCAAGCAGGTGAGAGTGTCGTCAAGTAAGCCGCGCTAGAGACAAAGACCACCCCTCATGACAATCAAACCCAGCCCTCAATTAGCTCTTCATGACAACAGCAAAAGCCGACGTTCGCTTCCAATAACAGACAGGAGTTGAGGATTGAAACTTAGCACCACCCGCGCCACCATCACTTCTTGACAATAGACAAACCCATGACAACAAGAGTTTAAAGATAGTGTACTTCTGCTATTTATCTTGCTTTGAAATCAAGAGCATTTATAGACTCAGTTCCTAATTCTTTTCCGACAACTTTTCAAAATCTTCTACTCGATCCTCAAGCTCAAGCCCTTCCCATCTCTTTAGCTCTCCTTTCAGAAGTTTCTTCTGATCGGCCCAGATTTGTTTCTGGCAGGAGCCTAAACGCGAGATGGCGCAGGCATGCGGTTCTGTCTTGACCTGGTTATTCCGTGGTCGGGCAGGCACGAAATATGGAGTTGAACATGGATAAACTCATGCCGCTGGGTGACCACCCGGCTATGTCTAAATACATTTCCAGCGCCCTGTCGCGCCCGTCCACATTGCCACAACAGTTTCAAGGCGCCGACAGCCTCGACCTGTTCAAAGAAGCAATCGAAAACGGCCGGCAATTCCTCCCCGCTCGCTATCAGAAGCCTTACGTTGATATTCTCAACGCTGCGCTCTTGCAAGCCGAGGAAGCACTGAAGCCACTTGGTCCTCGAGCTACAGCTCGTCGGCAAGCGGTTTTTGCGCAACTGGAATCTGTCTTCACCGTGCTGGCTGCACCGATTGTGCAGCTCTCCGGCTCGAAGTATCAGAAGGAGCTGAAAGCGTTTCTTGCGCTGACCAGCAACCTCTTCCGCCGTTTCATCGAAGATGAGCAACTGAAGACTTCAACCAAGTTGAAGCTGCTCTATCCCGACCTCGATCCGTTGGCGTTTTTCACCGCCGATCAAAGCGGGCCTTATGCTCTTGCTGCCACTCGCGAGCTGCCTTTGACGATCATCGCCAAACCGATTGCACAGGCCACCTGCCTGCCGCTCTGGCTGGCTGATGGGCACGAAGTAGCCGGTCACGGCATTCACAATTTGGTCGACGGTTTGCAAACCGACCTGTCAGCCGCGATCCGCGCTGCTGTCGGCAAGGCTTTCGACGACAAGAAAGTGAAAGTGTCCACGGCCACGGTCGCCTTGCCGGCACGCGGGAAGACATTCTTCTCGGGTTTGCTGGCTGGTCAGAAAACGCTGACTGCTCGCGAATTCATGTGCGAATTGTTCGGCGCCTGGGTGCAGGAAATCTCCGCTGACGCAGCCGGTCTCATCAACATGGGTCCGCTCTTCGTCGACGCGGGCATGCTTCTGCTTTCTGCTTCGCGCATTTCGGGCGGGCTCTCCAGCACCTCGCAATACGACTCGCAGACGGGCTTTGCCGAGTATCCCATGGATCTGGTGCGCGTCCTTTTCAACATCGAGATGGTGCGCAAGTTGCCGATCAAGGACGCTCCAGTCTACGCCGCCGCTTTGCTCGCTCGCCTCACCGAAATCATGGGAGGCGCTCTGCCTGCCAATGTTTCATGGCTGCGCAAGGCCGGATCGACGGTGCTCACACTGCCGCTCAGCGACCTGCGGGCAATACTGCCCACGGTGGCAGAAGCAGTGCTGAAGGCGAAGCTGCCATCGCTCTCCAATCAGTCACTCACCGATGTGATGACCTGGACGGAGACTGACGAACAGCTGGTGCGCGAAGTGAGCGTGCAACTGGAAAACGGCGACGCCAATGTCGACATCGTTGTCGACGCGCGTCATATCGTGTCGGCTTCGCTGCTGGCCGTGGAGCGCGTTTCTACAAAACGCGATTTCGCCAGACAAGCGGAGCGCATTCAGGCGACCGGCATTCAAGCACTGTCCGACATTTATGACAACCAGTGCCTGCTCTGCCTGCCTGCACAAAAAGACCATCCTGCAACCGTTGCCACGACGTCGCTCACCGACCTCGTGCGCCTGGTCAGGGAGGTCAAAGATATAAGGGGGCGATAATGGAAAAACTACGCAAACAATTCGGACGTGAGCTGGCGGAAACGCTCGCCAAATGCCCGACTCTTGTCAAAGATCTGGCTGAGCTCAGAGAGCAAGGCGTGAAGATCCGCAAGGTGTCAGGCGAAGGCAAGCACTGCCAGGCTTACTCCATGCGTAAGCGCATGACCATCTATCTGGGCGCACACTGCAGCGTGGCGCAAAAGCTGATCGCTCTTGCCCACGAAAAGGTGCACATGATCGTGAAGCCGACCCCCGACCCAATTCCTCGCGAGATGGGCCGGCAGGAATTTATCGACTTCAATCTCAATGCCGAAACCGACTGCATCGTGCACGAGGTGAAGGTGACAGGCGAGCTGGTCAAGCTCGGTCTTAAGGTTGACGATCATTCCTTGTCCTGGCTGCGCCGTTACAAGCGCGGTGGGCGTGCCGCCATCCTCAAGGCGATGCGCAAAGCGATCACATCGAATACGGGCGAGCTCTACCCGGACTATTACGGGTCCTGGTATGACGAAGCGGTGAAGCCGAAACATCGGCTGCCGTTTCACGAGTTTCATCATACCGGTGACCGTGACGCGGTCACCGGAGCGTCATTTGAAGGCGTCCTTAACGCCGATGAATTGGCGGCTCGTGCCCTCGGTCGCAGACAGACGACCTCTTCTCAGAGGCGTCTGTGCCTGCGGTTCTATCCAAATAATTCGGGAAAACCCTGCTGCGGTTGCGCTTCGCGCTCCGATACGGGCCCCATAACTCTTTCAGGAGACTCTCATGGAAGCGAAAGCTAAATGTCCCTCCCTGGTCGAACTGATGATGCCCGAGCACGAGAATCCGTCCGGCAACATCTTCGGCGGGGTCCTGCTGTCCAAAATCGACATCGCCGGTGCGATCGCCGCGCGTCAGGTTCACCCTGGCCGCGTCGTCACCGTGGCGATGGATTCGGTCATCTTCAAGAAGCCCGTTCTGCGCGGCGACCTGCTCATTTGCTGGGCGGATGTCGTCAAAGTCGGCAACACTTCGATCACCACCAAGATTCGCGTGGAGGTCAATCGCAGCGGAGAAATCATCCAGGTCACGGAAGCCGAAGCGACTTATGTCGCTGTCGATGCCACCGGCACCAAAGTCAAGGTCGGCACCAGGGATGATGGCACGGTCGTAACTCCGACCAGCGGCGAATACTGTGTCGCTTGCTCGGACGGCAGCCACGAGCACGACAAGGGCGCCGTCAAGCAGGCCAAGGACAAGTCCAGGTCCAAAAAGAAAAAGGACAAGAAGAAGAAGAAGAAGAAGCACGGCAAATGCCAGTGCGGCCAGGGCAAGAAGTCCAAGCAGGACTGATTCCCCCGTTCTGCTCTTGCCAATCTTCGCCAATAAACAAAGAGGAGACCTTCCCCAACCGAAGGTCTCCTCCATTGTTTTCGAAAGATGTCCCTTACATCTTTCGTTTTTGTGCCGCATTTACTATATTCTGTAACAGAACTCAACTACTTCGTCAGGCGCTTCATCGCAGGTTCGGCCTCATCAAAGAAATGACGCCGAATCGAGGATGAATAAATACCTCGGTTGAAAACATCACCGATATCGCCTCCAATCTTATTGCCGGAAACAATACCAATACCGGCCAAAATAGGAAGAACTACCAGAGCTGTACGCGGGCTGTGTTTGGACAGTGCGGCAATTATTTCACTGGGAACCGGGGTTCTTGATATCGCTTGCATGCCTTTATATGCGCCATAAGTACCGGCAATTTCTCCAGCCGCCGGCAATCCAACCGCGCGGTTCATTTCATGCTCGAAGTGCGCATCCGCCCATCCTTTATGCGAAGGATCTTTTGGATCGCGAGCTAACTCGTTAGATTTGAGCACCTCTTGATAGAGTTGCAGATCCGAGTTGGTGATCCTTCCTTTTCCTGCATCGTCGGAAAGACTGGCAACATCGTCAAAATGTTTTTCTAAAAACAGCGCCAACTTTTGCCTTCTTGAGTCGCCGCTGCGGAGAGCATCAGAGGCAATGTCCCGCAAATCCTTTTTCTCCAGACCAAAATAGGAGCCGGACGTTTTGATGAAGTCTTCGATCTCACTTGAAACCGGCTTGTATGGAGCATTGAGAGTTTGCTCCAGATTTTTCTGCGGCGTTTTTTCAGGAGTTCTTTGCGGAGTTCTCTCCGGTGTTCTTTCAGGAGTTCTCTCCGGGGTTGTCACCGGAGTTGGAATTCTTTGTCCGGTAATTCCTTCTCCGATCAACTTTTCCGGAAATACCCCGTGTCTGGCAGCGTCCTGCTGTCCTTCGGAGAATCTAGATACGTAGGCAAGTTCAGTGTTGTGCACGTTTGTCATAGTCAAACCACCATGTTAGAAGCTGGTGCCAAATCAACTTGCATGATCAGCTCAGGGCAGTGCCACATTTTGCTGCAATGCCGAGTTAAAGGCGAGCAATTAAAACACACACGGCAAGCCGTGATTGGACCAGTTATTGAAAGTTGGGGAAGTGCTTGCGAGCCAATGCAGCATATTTGAGAAACAGTGAGTAATACGTGACGATTTTTCGTTTTCGCATCAATGCTCTGCCTGCACAAAACGAGAACGCCCTAGTTCCGGCGTTCTCGCAATAAGATCATGATAGGTTCCCAGCCTAAATCAGATTCATTTGTATTCCGGCATTATTCTTTGCATTGCTGGAAGCGCCTGCTCGGTCACATGCCTGTGCACACTGCCGCCATAAAGAACCTCGTTGGCTGACTTTCCGGTGTACCAGCCAGCGGCCGGCAGAGTTGCGGAGGCGGCGGCAGCACCCACCAGTGAACTGATCGCAAAGGCTCGCTTGGACATTCCAGCGTATAGCGGAAGTACGGCCGTCTTGTACTGAGAATAACCTTTGAAAAAATCGACCATCGCTTTGACTCCCAGGGCAGCTCCTGCTCCTAATCCAGCCTGGGGCAGCGCAACGTGCTCAGCCATTTCTCTTTCATATTGAATCTTGCCGTAGGCAGAATTCAAAAATCCATCTATACGTTGATCGTTGACTGCCTCCCTGGAAATCGTCTTTGATCCGACATTGGAAAGAGCAGCCATTCCATCGAAATGATCGAGGATGAATTGTTTGCGTTCTTCCAGACCAAATGAGGGCAGTTTGGATGAGGCTTTCATATTCTCGATTTCCGGTCGCGAAAGACGCCCGTCACCATCGGTGTCGATGACACTAAAATTGTCCTGTAAGAAACGACTGGTATCCTTTGCCGGCGCAACGACCTTTTTCTGCTCGGAAAGCAGGGCTCCATATGTCTTCAAATCGGAACCAGTAAGACGATCAGACAAAATATGATCTAAATTGGTAAACAATCCTGTGCCTGCCGATAATTTCTTCACATCATCAAAATTCGCATCAAGAAACCTTGCCAACTGCCTTGTTCGAGGGTCATTGGCCGTGTCACCAATGTCTTTCAAATCCTCTTTTTTAAGACCCAATCCAATGTTTTCAGTAGCGAGAAGATTGCCGACATCGGCAGCCGATGGCTGAAACGCCCCCGGCAACTCAGCCTGCCTGCAGCTAGGGTCGCCAAAGGCCAGTCGCGCAGAAATGCGGTCAGCTACAGCCTCAGCGCTATTTTGAAGCGTGTTCGATTCGCCGCCGAGCACGGCGGTTCTTTGACTATTTTCAGCCATGCCATTACCTCAAACGGAAGGGTAAACCGGCTAAGCGGTCTGGGATTGAGAGAGAGGTCGAGAAGAGTTTGATCACCTGAGAGTAACAGCCTGTTCGTGAATCGCACGTGAAGGACGGGCGACCGCCTGGAAGCACAGTTGAGACAAAGGACGATGCCATGAGACACAACCCTTTCTCAGAGCCGTATAATCTAGGGAGGGGTGCGACACATTGAAGTGTCGATTTATAGGCGCGGCGGATGAAGAAAAAGAGTTTGACAGGGGTGATCAGACACCGGCTGGTTAGCCAGCTGGATGATTACAAAGCAGGCGAAAGAGCGATGCTCTGGAATGCTCTCGCCCTGGCTGAGACAGTGCACGAAAAGCAAGTGCGCCGGCCCGGCAAGAGCGTCACCGCTCAGCAATACATTATTCACCCGATGCGCGTTGCCCTGGTTTTGCTTGAAGAACTGGAATACCGCGACTGCGAAGTAATTGCGGCGGCCTTGCTGCACGATGTTTTGGAAAACGCCGAAGGCAAAGTAACGACTGCCGATTTAGAAAAACAATTCAACGGCAATATTGCCCTTATGGTCTCCACGCTGAGCAAGCCCCCTAGAGACGCGGCATTGAGCCGAGGGCAGCAGCTCACGACCTATTACGACCGCCTCAATCAAGCGCCCATTCCGACACGTTTGATCAAGCTCTCCGACCGCCTGGACAATGTCCGCGAGTCCATCGACTCCATCGACAAAGAATTCCAGGAAGATTATCTGAAGCAGACCATGAAGATCTATCTGCCGATGGCTGAAGCCACAGACCAATATTTGTTTGAAGAACTGGTCACTTGTTGCCAGGAACTGGAAAAGGTAGTTCAGGAAAATTCCTGAGACTGGCGCTCCCGCGCTAGCTTGTTTACCTAGATTTTTCTCTGCCAATTGGTAAATGAATTGCAATCAATTTTCGGATTGACCTGTGCAAACCGGTCAGGTATAGGGTTTGCCGATCGAGTCCAAATGTAAAGGGATAAAGCGCCTGCAGGTTCTTGATTGCAGACGGCCACCGATCGTCCTAAATTAAGGACCTTCGTCTTGATTCATTCGTTTTTTTCAAACCTCCAGCCTTCTCCGCAAATACATACAGCAACTCACGCACAGCTTGTGTAGGCAGACTATTCGTAGTCATTGCGCCTGCCGGGTTCGAGATTTGCTCTGCGGAATTGTGCAACTGAGGTAACGAATGACGTGAGCAAACTCATGCATCCGAAGGTGACTTCTGTTTAGCGACATCGCGGCAGATTCCTTTGGGTGGCAAGATGAGCAACAAAACCAGGCTATGACAATGTTCACTCAAGTACTTTTGCTGTGGCTCGCCTTTGATTTGAAGCACTTCGTCGCCGACTTCGTCTTACAGAACACATACATGCAGGGCAAATTTCGCCCCGTGGGTTGGGTAGCGCCTCTGGCGTTGCACTGCCTGATGCATGCGTTGTGCACTCTGGCGATCGTCTGCTTCATCAATCCTTCCATGTGGTGGCTGTCCCTTTTGGACTTCGCTATTCACTTCACCATGGACCGCATCAAAGCCAGTCCTCGCATGCTCGGTCGTTACAAAAGCCTCTGTCCGCATGATATGCCGACTGCTACGGTGCAACAGAAGAAAGACAATAAGCTCTTCTGGCTGTCGCTCGGCTTCGACCAATATGTGCATCATCTGACCAATCTGCTAATCGCTTGGATTTTACTGAGCGCGTGAAGCGTGTAAAAACGTTCTTACGCCTTTAGAAAAGTCCTGAGTTGAAGCAAATGTAGTGAATTGACAGGGGCGGGGCACACAACTTTGCATGTGCCCGCCCCCGGGTGGGTGATTGGAATTAAACCAATTGGCGAGGGCCTCAATTTTTTTGTTTTGCGCTTTTATACTGCTTACTATAGTACTTTGCTAAAAAAGAAACGAGAGCCGGAAGTGCTGATGGTGAGTGTCTTCCCTGACACCCGGCATCAACTCTTCCGCTCTCGTTTCACTGTTATTTCGCCAGCCGCGGCCGCTTCAAACGGAAGCGATCGCCCTTTGCGAACTGGCTCTCGACCACACCACGGACGGTGCGGTTCCGGTGGTGCTTGACCGTGCGAGCACAGCGTCCAATCGGCTCGTAGACCCAGGCATGTCCCTTTCCATAGACCTTGCATCGGGCTCGTCCTCGTTTGCCGAACTCGATAAGGACAGCCGTGTCCTCATCCAGACCGACGCCGGAGAGCAATCCGTAGCCTTTGTTCAAGGCCTGGTTCATGGCCGCTTCCGGTCGAGCAAAACGCCGGCGTTCTGCGAAGTGCGTGTCGACGACTAAGCCGGAAGCGAGCGCCAATCCGTCTCGCGTGGTCAACGTCGCGGGATCGGTGGTGCCATCAGGCATGCCGCCGGAAATCATCAATTCGCCCACGCAAGCAGCACCGGCAGAAGAACCGGCTACCAGCATGCCGCGCCGGAAAGCGCGCTTCAACTCGGCCACGCCTTCCTGGCCCAGACGATCGACCAGATCGGACTGATCGCCACCCAGCATGTAGACAGCGTCCACACCCTCCAGGGAAAGCTTCTCACCGGCCATGACCACCCGCACGTTGCGAGCGCCCAGAGCCTGGAGAGTTTCCACCATGTCCTTGGACACCTCAGCCGGAACGCTGGAAGCATGGGGCAGAACGACGATGTTCGCATCCGCACCGCCAGCCAGTCCGAGAAAATCAGCCACGCAAGTGACTGCCCGCCCTCCCACAAGGAAAAGGCGACACAACATTGCAGCACTCATAATTCACCCCTCCTTACTTGGGAAGTGAGTCCTCGTCACCGTTGTCGCTTTCTGAGGGCGGCAAAGACGGGAGGCGGAAAAGATACACTGCGCCCGACAAGGCGCAGACCGATGCAGCAATCAGAAGCGCATTCGACACGCCCAGGTGTTGCGCAGTCCAGCCGGCCATAAGACCGGCGAAAGGCGTAAAACCAAGCTGGCACATCGAAAAAATGCCCATCATGCGGCCTTTGATTTGAGCAGGCACAAGCTGCTGCAAAAGCGAGTTGCCACCGGAGAATTGAATGCTCACACACAGACCGGCCAGTCCGGCAGCCAATGCTGTAAACAGCACGGAATGCGAGACGGCAATCGCGGATGTGAAAACACCGAGCATCAAAACAGCGATGCCGATGCCTTTGAGCAGACGCATATCTTTGCCTGTGCGGGCAAGAATGAGAGCGCCAATCAAGGCACCGATGCCGCCGGCGGCAGCCAGGATGCTCATTTGCGCGGCATTGCCGTGCAGCATCTTGTCTGTGATCACAGGCAGAAGCACGCCGTATTGGAAGCCGAACATCGAGGTCACTGCAGCCAGGATCAGAAGTCCACGGATGCGCGGATCTTTGAGCGTGGTCATGAGCGTCTCATCGTTCTGAGCGGCCGTTGTCGGCTGCGGCTTCTTTGCGACAATCACCGCGCTGGCCACGCGTGAAAGCGTGTAAACGGCGAACAAATAGCTGAGGGCATTCAACCCGAAGCAGATTGCTTCACCAAACCCGGCAATTAGAACACCAGCCAAAAGCGGTCCGCTCAAGCGTGAGATGTTGAAGATTGCCGAATTGACGCTGATGGCGTTGGTGAGGTCTTTCTTGTCGACCAGGTCGCCCATGAATGCCTGCCGCGTCGGCACTTCCAGTGCTGTCACACAGCCGAGGAAAAGGGCAAGAACAACAACCATCCAGACGTGCAGCACGCCGGCAATCACAAGCGCTGTCAGCACCGTCGCCTGCAGGAAGCCTGCAAACTGCGTTGCCATCAGGATTTTGCGTCTATCGATCTTGTCGGCGAGCATGCCGCCGTAATAGGTGAGCAAGAGGATAGGCAGATAGCTCGCAAACGAGACAATCCCCAGCGCCACTGCCGAATCGGTGAGTTTGTACACCAACCAGGAGAGCGCCATCGACTGCATCCACGTACCGGCATTGGAAACCAATTGACCGAGTGAATACAGGCGAATATGGGGATTTGTCAGCGAGCGAAACGTTTGCCGAAACTCGTCTTTAAGTTTCTGCGGAACGAACTCGTTGAGAGGATTTCTGGGCATATGTAGACCCCCATAGATGAGGCGCCCTGCGCTGTGCAAGCAAGGCGAGAAGACCGAATCCGACAGACAGCAGGTTTTTGCTCGACCGCGTTAACGGCTCAGAGAAAACAGGTGTGTGCTAAACGGGTTGGGTCGGTTAGGTTTTGGATTCGGAAAAGAGAAAAAAGACTTGTGAATGATTCAGCCTACTGAGTTGCTACAGGCAAAACCTAATACTTGCTGCTGGCAAAAAAAATTCATCGATTAAACAACCGCCTTAATAGCTGCGAAAACCCAGAAGCGGTCAGCAAAATTTAGATTACAAGGGCTTGCTTGTCCTCTAGCGCAGCTATCAACCGCACGACGGCGTGCCACAAAAACAATTAGCTGCTATTTTTCATAGTAGAACACTGACAAAAAGAGACCAGCAATGAAAAGACTCGAGATGAGCCGATTCCATTGCTGACTCTCAGGCGGTTCAGTCTGCGTGCAGAGGCTTGTCCAGGCGCAGAGCTACTTGCTTTCGTCGGCTTCGGCAGCGGCAGCCACACTGGCTGTGCCAGCTGCTGAAGGTGAAGTCTCCACGAATGCGTGATCGACATTGTCGTGGAAATCGCCACCAGCTTCGCTCAGGGGGGGATCGACATCGGGTTCGTGATCGCCTGGCTGAGGCTGGTCGTCTCCCGAGTCTTTCCGCTGTTTGGCCCTTAAGTCGTCCATGAATTTCTGCGGCATGTTATTGCCGGTCACCCAGTAGACAACGCCGAAGACAATGCCCGGGAAAATCAGCAAGACGCTGATTAGAGCCAGGAGCGGATCGGCATTGTATGCCATGGTGATGCCCTGCAACGCCGTCAGTATTGCGCCGAGCGCGACCAGACAAAGCAAGACCACCAGAAACAACCCAAAGAGCAGGGATATTGCTTCCATTTGGTTCCTCCAGAGAATTAGTCGTCCAAGAGTCTGCCCGGCCTGACAGCGGAGGGTATCCGCTACCGGCCAGGGCAGACAGCTCAGGCGCTGTTATTTGATCATTTGGTAACGGCTGTTCACGGTTGGATCAATGAAGGCGCGAACATCTTGCGGATGCACGCGCACGACCAACTCGTCGCCGCGCAGAAAGTCGTGCGTATAGCCGTACTTTCCGTCGACATAGATGCGGCCTTCCGACATCTGTGACACGACTTTCAGCTCCGCGTGCGGGCTGAGAGCACCGCACCGCAACTGCCAGTCCTGGCCGGGACGCATGCCGGGTTCGCGCACCAGGTATTGGAACTGGCGCTGCGTAATCGGCAGGATCCTGCCGCCGGCGCTGCGATTCACGGCTGTGGAGCCGGAAGCGGTCGACACGTAGATGCCCGATGAACTCTGCACTTCGGTGCAGTCGTCCACGCTGAGAATATAACGGCAAGTGCCGGCGGGGCTGAGGTCATGAACGAGAACCTCGTTCAAAACCGGCACCGGAAGCACTTCTCCGTTGAGCACGAGCTGCAAGCGGGCGAGGCGATACCAGCGTCTTTTGCCGGAGATGATGCCATCCAAAACCTCGCCGAACGTGTCGCCGTCTGCCAGGCAGAAGTGACCGAGACTGCTGGGTTTTGCCGAGTTGACGCCCAAGATGGGGATATTCGAGCATTCCCTGGCGCTGTGCAGGAAAGTGCCGTCGCCGCCGACAGTGACGATGAGGTCAACGTCCTTGCCGACTGCATATCCGTTCTGGCGGTTGATCACGTCGTAAGCAATGCCGCGTTCGGTCAGAGCTTGTTCGACTTGAGCCAACGACTGCAAATGTTGTTCGTGAGAGATGGGCACTGTTCTCACGACTTCGGAACCCTCGGCGATGAGTTTCAGGAAACGGGGGTCCTTCTTCTCGAGGGCTTCGGTTTGATACGTCGAGTCCTTGTGGATGACGAGGACCCGGCGAAGAGTCCGACCGGGATTGTGCTTTTTCATAGGCTTATGACCCTTCCAATGCGTCGGAGAACCGCTCAGAGCGGATTTCCGAGTCCGGTTGCGAACGCGGGCACTAATATTCGGCTCTAAGCCGAAATCAGTGCCCGTGGCGTGATGAGGAAGATGTGTTGTGGAGCTTTTGGAGCTGAGATTTTCCAGGTGTAGGGTGAAAGTAATTACGTTCTTGAACGTAGTTAGTACGCCTGGCCTAACTCAAGTGAAGAGTTTCTGATGGTTTACAAGAGGGCCTCTGTCAGTTCGCGCGAGTCTGACATGACTTAGTTAGCGCATCCCAATTACCCATGTTTTATATACATAGCTTGCGATTCTATTGCTTGACAACCTTTCCACCTGGGAGGGTATGGGCATCTCATTTCACTACCCTGTTCTCTACAAGAAACCCGCTTAAAGTTCCAAGAATCCAACCACACCGAACCCTCCTTTCACGACAGCCGTCGTGCGAGTTGGATATTGGAGCTTGGGTCAAGTGAAAGAGCACCTTTTCTTCGGAGCGTCGCTTGCTGTTTGCGCAGTTAGCGTCGCATCTCATTTGCAACGCTTCCGCAGCTGAGATGAAGAAGAGATCCGGGGACAGAAGTTCGACAAGCGAAAGCCGAATCGAGAACACTGTTCCCCAAACAAAAACCAAGCGATTTAGCAAATCGCGCTTCCCCAAAGGAGGGGCTATATGAAGCATTCTATTTTGGATGGCACTCAGTCCCTGTACTTTCAGTCGGGGAAGGAGCGCTCACCGGATTTCGCGCTTTCGTTCTCCGAACGTGCCGCGAGATCCTACGTGATTCGACTGACCGGTGGCTGCGCGCTGATGACCTCAGCCGACGCCATCGGAATGAAGAATCTCACCGATGCACTGCGCGGAAAAGTCGACGGCCGTTTGCGCCATCCGCGCTTCGCTGGTTTCGCCCTCTTCGGCGGCACCCGCATGCGTTCCATTCACGACCCGAAAGTCATCGTGCCAGGCATCACGGAGATCTTCCCAGCAATGGCGAAGGACTCCCCAGGTCTGGTCATGCTTGGCATGATTCCCAACTTCCAGTCGGTGACCCGCACCAAAAAGCGTGGTCTCAGGGACAAACTCATCCTCAACATCGATGAGAAGAAGGGCGTCATCACCACGGTTCACGAAGAGCTTCGTTCGGTACTCTTCCTGCAGCCGACACCTGACCGCGAAGACGTCTGGGATGACGAGTACAAGGAGTGCTTCCGGCTTGTGAAATCCCTTCACGAGCGCGACTGGAAGTCCTTGCTCGTTGTCTACAACGGCGGCACGGTCACCAAGCGTGAAATCGAACTGTGGCAGGCCTGGGCTCAAAGGGAGCCAGGGCAGTGGAACATCCTTCTCATCAAAGATTCAGGCCGCGTCGCAAATGAATACTGCGAGCTGCTCGAGTCCAATGAAGAGTTCCGCACTGCCAATCCCTGCTTCCATGTGGCGGAAAACGACCCGGCCGCGATCAACGCCAAGCTCGATGAGCTGGGCGCCATGGTCGAGCCGGTCATGGAAGAGCCGAAAGGCAAGCCGAACAACGTGGTCAAACTGCGTCTGGTCGGCTAAATCCCGGCGTTCTAACTGAACGCCGTTCTCCGCTGCTGCTGGCATCAACGCCGGCAGCGGCACTTTCCTTCCTCCGTCTGCGACTGGGTCTGGCAGACGGACGGTATGTTTCAGACCCTACCAGGAGAAAATTCGCATGAACACGAAACCCGGATGCGCTTTCGACGTCGTCTCCGACGGCAACCCCTTCAACACCAATCTCGTGAACGCGCCCTTCCTGCCGGGCAACCTGCCCGTGGCCGTTCGCTATGCCGGCGGTTGCTCGGGAATCGACGCTGCCACCGTCGCCAAGATGCCCGCCTACTTCGAGGCGGCTCACCGCGGCGTCGGCAAAATCGTCGCATTCTCCGGCGGCACCGTGGTGACCGAGGACGTGGTCGAGGGCGGCAAGACCGTCCGCAAGCCCGTCGGCTTCACCATCACCTACGTGCCGTCCCTCCTGAAGGAGAAGTTCGGCTGCTACGCCATCTCCACCACGCCCCGCACCGAGCAGATGCACCTGGACCCCGAGTTCGGCGGCGTCATCCTCACCGGCGGTGACACCGTCAATCGCGTGGACTATCGCCAGGATCGCGCGGTGATCATGCAGGTCGACGCGGCCGACATCGCCGAGTCCGACTGGTCCAAGGACGTCATCCCCTACCTGACCTTGCTGGCCGCGTGGCAGAAGCAGGGCGTCAAGGTGGCGGTGGTTGCCTTCAACGGCGGCGGCGTCACCAAGAAGGAGATCTACTGGGCGCTCGAGCGTGGCGTTCCGGTGATCGCGGTGCGCGGCTCCGGCCGTCAGACCGATGCCTTCATCGAAGCGTTCGAGAAGGGCGAAGCCAAGGTTCCCGGCGCCGGCGGTGACGAAGTCGCCGTCGACACGGACCTGGTCAGCATCTGCTCGATCGACGATGCCGAGTCGTTCCGCCAGGCGCTGATCGCCCGCGGCATCATCACCGAGGAAGGCTGCGGCTGCGTCGAGTAACCTCTGCGCCGGCTGAAGTCTGACTCTCTACTTCTACCTCTGCGAGGCGCACGGTGAAAGCCGTGCGTCTCGCCTCGAGGGCAAAAGCTGAAAAGCTGCTTGCCTGTGCACTTATCGAAGAGCTGACGCCTGAGCCCTTGTGAAGGGCAGCGCCAGCGACGTCGAGACCTTCTCAGGCTCGGCGAAACCCTTAAGGCAACCAACAAGTCGAGGACAAAAACATGGGAATTCTGTTTATGCTGTTTTTCATGATGGCTGGAGAAGTGATCAAACGCTTCGCCCTGCCGGCCCTGGCAGTCGTCGTCGTGATCGGGATCATCGCCGCCATTTCGGGCGGTTCCTTCCTCTGGGCAGCAGGCATCAGCGCCGGCGTCGCCGTCGTGGTGGGCTTGATTGCCACAATCACGGCAATGAACTCCGGCTGGCACTAAACCCGTCAGCAACCTCCGCAACCGAAGCTGAAAACCATGGCGTCAGCGACCTGACGACGCACCCAACGTGACTAAACCGACGGTGAAGAACCGTCAACGAGGAACACATGATCCAAGAACGCTTGCAGCAAGCTTTGAAAGACGCGGACACCAACGGCACCAACATGGACGTCGACCAGATCGCCTGGTTGATCGGTGCCTTCCCCTCATACAGCGGTGAGCGCCTCAAGGCTCTCTGCGAAGGTTGCCCGCGCATCCAGAAGCTGCTTCCGGAGATGACCGCAGAGCCAAGCGACACGCGGGCGCTGCTCATGGTCAGCAACTACATGTACAACGAGGACACGGTCGGCAACGTTGCCGATCTGATTCGTCGTTTCATCCGTGGCTGAAACCAGCAGGCATAACGTCGCCTAGCTGACGCCGGGAAGGCGTGATGAAGAGCAGTTAAAATGGCTCGTCTTCACGCCCTTCCCTTTTTTGCCTGCTTCTACGATACAAGCTAATAGTCAAGAGGTAAAATTCTCGTGCCATCAGCCGCGGTATCGCCAGTGCCACTAGACAGGCACCGCCGGTAGGAGCATAATGACAGCGCAGATGAAGCAATTCACATGCGAAAACACCACACACAAACGGTCCGAAAACATAGCTAGAAAGGGCTAATAGATATATGCACAACCCCGCCCAAGCGCTGGTACCCATGCTGGCCCAAGCGAGGGAATCAGATATCCAGGACAACTTTTTTCAATCTCTCCAGCGAGAGGATGAAAAGGTGATTGAGATCCTGGACAGGCAAGATCTCTCACAACGCAATATGGCCATTGTTCTCGAAAGCCTCGAGTTTGCAAATGACAGGCTGGCGACGGCAATGCACCGTATCGGTTATTTGGAAGGCAAAATCGAGTATTTGGAAGAACAGAATAGTATTCTGCCGATCATCGAAGCAATCGCCAACCGGGTGCCGACCCTGGAGCAAGAATCACTCGATTTGAGAACTCTCTTGATCGAGCGCGAATTGCACCTGGCTGAAACACACGCAGAATTGAAAGTAACACACGAACGGCTGGAACTGGTTCGCACGAGCTGGTGGTGCCGCTTCTGGGCATGGATGACCGACACTCCGGTCTGATTATTCCTGGACGTTGAAAAACCGATCCCGCACGCCCAAATAGCGTGTCGTCACTACTGGCCTCCAACCATAACAGGCAAACGGGCAGGGCTTTTGCATGCCCCAAATTTCTGTGGAAAACCCCTAATTACACTTTGAGAGCGATCGGCGAATAAGAGCCAAGAGCCTCAGCACAGAGGGATTGCGCCAAACAGGCGCGATTGCGGCAGTTGCTAAACATGGTAATTCCACGGTGGACGGCGTTTTCCACCGGGAATACTATATCCAACATTCAAAAACCCCATATTTTTCTAGCTTGAAGGTTCAAAATGAACGCTTCCAAAAATTCCTTTAGTTGCGATCCCGAAGTACTGGCTGACTTGCTCAAGGTCGGCATGATAGATAGCTTTGTCTCCGAGTTTAAGCGGGCTGCCAGCCAAATGAACTCTGAGAGAAATTTGCCGGAACTGATCATGCAAATCAACAATTGCTTGGATGCGCAAAATGTCTCGCAAAAGCGTATGAAATCAAGGCTCGAATTTGCTGACACCGCCGATATGTCACCGCATCGAATCGATGTGGTCACACCGTGCAAATTCGTGGGAGCAGGCTGGCCAAGCCGTCGAACCATACTTATCGAACACTGAGCCAGTGGAAAGAAACAGCCCATTGCGGTGGTCTTTTTTCTTTGATCATTCCTACTTCTTTCTATAATAGAGTACCAAAAAACAAAAATTTGTCCAAACAAAAGGTAGCTGGAAAGGCTATGAAAGACACTTTCCAGCTACCCATTTGCTGCGCCTGCCTTTTTGAGACGGCGTTTTTCTGCATGCACAACCTGACGAACAGCCTTGACGAATTTGTCGAAGACCGGCGTGGTTTTGATATGACGTCCTGTGCGAGCGAATTTGCGATCACCTATGAACATGGCTTTTATCAGGTTGTTGGGCAATTCGATTTGAACGCCTTTCTGCCTGGCCATGTTGACGAAGTTCAACTTGCTCTCGCCGCGGTGACGGGGACTGTCCGGATTGACGAGAAAACCTTGTTCGCGCAGTGCTTTGAGCATGCCGTCCTTGAGTTCCTTATTCAACCCACCCAGCCAAATCGTCACGTCATCCTCGTCGCCCATACCGTGAATCGACACCGCTACTTCAGAGGCAGCCAGCATCTTCATCAACTCCGGGTCGCGAAAGTGGGTGGAGGTAACATGCAATTCGTGCGTGTCTGTGTCTCGCAAACCCTGGAAGTCAAAGAAATTGAAATCAGGTCCGGCACAGGCGCGAGCCAGAGCTGAAGTACCTTCCTCAATGAAGCCGCCATGTGGTGAAACGATGGTGGCAAAGGCGCCGCGGTCGCGAGAGCGAATGCGATAGTCACGCTTTTCCTTAAGCCGTGACTTGAGCGCAGGAACATCGGGAAACACATCTCTGTGAGAGCCCATGTCTTTTACTCCTTTCCAGCTTCAGGAAATGAGAATGGAAAACCGCTCCTCATCTTGCCCTTGGCTCTACCAGCGTTTTATCTGCTTGCTTGAACAAGAAGAAAAATTGGTCAGAGTGACAAAGACAAGAGAAAGTGGAGGAGAGGAAAGTCCGGGGAAGAAGCGATAAAGAAATAGGTCTTGATACTATCCGTTTTTGAATCACCAATTGAAGCGGTCAGTCACGATCAAAAAATATGCAGCGCGACATATACAGTCGCTCCAAACAGCACTCACGCCCGAGAAAACGCCAGCAGGACAGTAGCAAAGAGCCGCGTGTTATCGGCTTTTCACGGCAATTTCAATGCTGTTTTGCATAGCGCAGTTAGCAAACCGCCTGACAAGGCGATTCCAAAAGGTCAGTACAGCCGAAAAGCCCCCGTTCGCTTAGAACGAGCGGTCGGCAGATTGTGCTGTAGCAGGAGCGCTCGAGCTGCGCAACAAGATCTTCATGGCGTCCAATTTGCTGGATGGGTCCAAAGAAGGATCCTTGAAGATACGGGAAATGGTCTCAATGCGATCTTGACCAAGGCCGTTCACAGAAAATCCCTGGCGGTCGACCAGTCCCATTGCTTCGGCCAGATTGCGAGTTTCGCTGTGCCGGAGCGCCTTTGCGATGTCTCCGCCAAATCGTCCATTGACTGTTTCAATAAAATGAGCAGCCAGAGGAGAGGACAAATGTTGCGGAACTAGATTTTGAGGTTGCGCAAAATTTACCGGTGCAGCAAATTGGCTCTGCGGTTGCTGAGACTGTTGAGCTTGATAATAGTCTTGATTAGACTGTTTTGGCTGTTTTGATTTTTTGTGTTTGGACATCGGTGGTGCCGGCATTGGGCCAAGCGAACCATTGGTGGCATAACTGGGCTGACCGCCATAGTTAAAAGGCACTCCAATTGGCTGGCTGTCATTGGATTGCTGCCCACCGAATTGGCCAACGTTTTGACCATCCTGCACCGCCGGTGATGCCGGAGCGCCAGGTGCCCGGGCCAGCAATTCGCGATCGGCTGCATCTGTAGGTTTGTTCCAGCGTGCATAGCTAATTTGATCAGTGGCTCCCTGAGGCACTTGCAACAAGCCTGAGTTTTGCCCGTTGTTTTGGCTAGCTTGATCTTCAGTGTAATTGAGGCTGTTGCCGTAAACATTATTTTGCGGAACACCACGATATGCATTGCGCGCCGCCGCTTGTGCGGTTGTCGACGCCAAATATGCAGGACTGCGATAGCTCCACGGCGTCGCCGCCAGCGGATAGAAGAGGGCTCGGACCGGCCAGAGTAAACTGCCCATTCCATATCCAAAGTTGTAATAGGCATGCGCCGGTGCTGCAGAGGAAACAAGCAGAGTTGCTGTTGCGCAAACAATGGCGCTGTTTTTCAGTGTCGCGTGAAGAATTTTTTTGGACGGGAGAGTCATTGCTCCTCCAGTTCAGCCGCTGCAGCTAGAGATTTGAGCGGCTGTGTGCCAGATCTCAACAGACTTAATAACAAAAAAAGAGCGCATTTACATATTAATTCGTAGGCCTAATACGAATTGTGATCAGATTTTCACGACTTCATTAGTATTTACCGCACGGCAAAGGCGCTGGAAGCAGCCTCGACTGCCTTGCCGGGCTT
>CAZHEZ010000076.1:0-31389 GCA_964531315.1 uncultured Candidatus Obscuribacterales bacterium
TTGCCTTCCGCGTACGAGTAGATGCCCTCGCCGCCCTTCTTGCCGACCATCTTGGCCTCGTCCACCTTCTTGAGGAGGGCGGGAGGTGCCAGGCGATCGCCGAAAGCGGCATTGAGCGTGCGAGCGACGTGACCGGCAACGTCCAGCCCGACTTCGTCGAGCAACGTCAAAGGACCCATCGGCATGCCGAAGGACTGCATCGTCTTCTCGATTTCCTCGATGGCGACGCCCTGCTCGAGAAGCTTCACAGCTTCCAGCAGGTACGGCGTCAGGATCGCATTGACGATGAAACCGGGACGGTCAAGGCAGAAGACCGTGGTCTTGCCGAGCTTGAGCGCGAACTCCTGAGCAGACGCCGCAGCGCCGTCGGAAGTGGTGCCGCCGAAGATGATCTCGACAAGCGGCATCTTGTGCACCGGGTTGAAGAAGTGGACGCCGACGACCAGCTCGGGGTTGCGAGCACCCTGAGCCATCTCGGTGATGGAGAGCGACGAAGTGTTCGTCGCAAAGATGAACGGCTTGTTGATGGCCTTTTCCAGGTCGGCAAGCACGATCTTCTTTACCTTCATCACTTCGACCACGGCCTCGATGACCATGTCGCAGTCGGCCATGTCGGCATAGCTGAGCGTGCCGCGAACGGCAGCCAGCTTGGAAGCGCCCTCGGTAACCGAGAGCTTCTTCTTCGCGACCAGTCCATCGAACAGGCCCTTCACGGTCGCCATGCCGGCGTCGAGAGCTTCCTGCTTGATGTCCTTGAGCACGACTTCGTAGCCGGCGTAGGCAGCCGCCTGAGCGATGCCCGCGCCCATGACACCGGCGCCGATCACGCCGATCTTCTTGACCTTGAGCGCTGGGGCCGCGTTGTTGCGCGCCTTCTTCGACTCGGTCTGAGCGAAGAAGATGTTGACCAGCCGCTTGGACACGGCGCTGACAGCCAGGCGCCCGAAGGCGCGCGACTCAGCTTCCATGGCGCCCTTGCGGTCGGCTTTGTTGCCGACAGCCTTGACGGCGACTTTCAGTGCCTCGACCGGAGCCGGGTACTTGCCGCGAGTTTCCTTCATCACGCCCGACAGCGCCGCCTTGAAGACAAGGGAGCGACCGGCAGCGGTGTTGGTAAGGAAGTTCTCGACGACGCGCACCTTGAGCGGCTTCACGTAGCGCTTCACCTTGCCGGTGAGAGCGATCTGCTCAGCGCGCTCCAGAAGCGCAGACTCCTCGACCGTCTCGTCCACCAGACCGAGCCGCCAGGCTTTGGCGGGGTCGGCAGTGGCGCCGGTCAGGAGACCACCCCAGCCGATGCCGCGAGGCAGGAAGGGCAGAGGCGGCAGAACAGCCGAAGGCAGACCGATTAGGCGGGTGAGCCTGACGGTGCCGCCCCAGCCGGGAATGAAGCCGAGCTTCACTTCAGGCAGGCCGATGGCGGTCTTCGGGTGGTTGGAGGCGATGCGGTAGTGGCAGGCCAGAGACATTTCAGTGCCTCCGCCCAGACAGATGCCGTTGATGGCGACGACGACGCGGAAAGGCATCTTCTCAATTTTGGAGAAGATTTCCTTGCCGACGTTGCTCGCGTCATAAGCGGCCTTGGCGGTCTGATTTTGGACCGCCTGAATTTCCTCGATGTTAGCGCCGAACACGAAATTGTCGGGCTTACCGGAATGGATAACCATGCCCTTCACGGCTTTGTCACTGGCTGCCTGATCGAGACATGCGATCAGGTCCCGGAGCACCCGCTCGGACAGCAAGTTGTACTTGCTGTCCGGCAGGTCCAGGGTCACCAGAGCAACGCCGCTGTTGAGCATCTTCATGGTCACAGCAGGCTTTGTCATAGGTTCCTCGTTTTTGTTTTGGAACTTGGGAGTTATGGAACAGATTTGGAATCGAAAAGGCTTACGCCGACGGATTCTCGATCAGGGTCGCGATGCCCATGCCGCCACCAATGCAGAGCGCAGCGATGCCGCGTTTCTTGCCCTGGCGCTTCAGTTCATGCGCGAGTGTGAGAATCAGACGCGAGCCGGACATGCCGATCGGGTGACCGAGGGCGATGGCGCCGCCGTTCACGTTGACCTTGTTGCGGTCCAGACCAAGCAGCTTTTCGCAGGCCAGATACTGGGCGGCGAAGGCTTCGTTGATCTCGATCAGGTCGATGTCCGCGATGGTCAGGTTGTTCGCGGTCAGAAGCTTTTTGATCGCTTCCACCGGACCAATGCCCATCTGCTCGTGGTCGACACCGGCAACGGCGTGGTCGACGAGCAGCGCGAGCGGCTCAACGCCAAGCTCGGCAACCTTCTCGTCGGACGCTATCACCAGTGCGCAAGCACCGTCGTTGATACCGGAGCTGTTGCCAGCTGTGATGTCCTTGGTCTTGAGCACGCCACCGAGTGCAGAAAGCGACTCGATGCTGGTGCCCTTCGGATTGCGCTCCGACTTGACACCGCGGGCATGCTCGTCACGGCTGAAATAGCCGCGACCGGTCTCGATGGGTTCGATTTCCTCATCGAAGCGACCGGACGTGATGGCGTTGTGCGCCAGCTCCTGAGAGCGCAGCGCATAACGGTCGGCTTCCTGACGCGAAATCTGATACGTGGAAGCCAGTCGCTGAGCGGTTCCGGACATGTAGACAGTCTTCATGTCCCAGATCAGCTTCAGCGGTGCGAGGCCGTTGTCGGCCAACGCGAAAAGAATGGGGCGGGGACCCTGAGGGCGGACCCACTTGCCGAACCATTTCACAATCGGTCCGGACCAGCGATATTCCCCGGGCAGCTGGTAGGGGATGGTGGACATGGACTCGGCGCCACCGGCAAGAACGAGATCGGCCTTACCCAGCCAGATCTTCTCAGCAGCCAGATTCGCAGCTTCCATACCGGAGCCGCACTGACGCTGAACAGTCATGGCAGGGACGGAGTCGGGAATGCCCGCGAGCTGCGCAGAGACACGACCCGTGTTGGGCGTGTAAGACGACTGGTAGCCGTGACCGAGAATGACAGCGTCCAGTTTGGACGGCGTCACCTTTCCACGGCGCAGAGCGCCTTTCATCACATGCGCGGCGAGCTTATCCACCGTCACCGACCGAAGGGACTTACCGAATGAGCCAATGGGAGTCCTGACACCAGAGATGAGCCAGGCATTTTTCTTAGCCTTCATAGTTATTCTCCTAGTCGACTCTGCAGGAGGGCACCGGTGACAACGAGTCGCCGAGCGCCCTCTCGCATGGTTTGCCAAGCGAAGATTTCGCTTGACTGATTTAGCTTAGCAGTAACGAGATCGCCTTGTAGAGCGTTTAGCTCCGAGGGTAAACCTCAGAATTAATACAGTCCGTGCTTGCTCATCAGCTCGTCGGTCATGCCCGCAAGCACGCCCTCCTCAGCATCAGTGCAAACGAACTGGATTTCCTTGTAGCGCTCGGCGATCTCGTTCGCCCGCGCCAGGTTTTCTCCGGCAAGCACGCCGCTGGCACTCAGTGCCGGCAGGGCTCCCATGAAACCGGACATCACCGCCTGCCACTTCTGGTCGCGCGTGAGCGTGAACTGAAGCGAGCGGAAATTGGTGATGGTGGGAGTGATGACGACAAGCCCGCCTTCCGTGGTCAGGTCTTCCTGATCGGGCGGAATGCATTCGTCACCACAGATGGTCTTCCACAGCTTGTAGATGCGCTTGGACCACTTCGACGAGTCATCGCCGACGTCCATGGCCACGATCTTGTTGCGGGAAGCGCCGAAGAACGTTTGCACGAGACCGACAGGGCAACGCCCTTCCGGACCCATTGCTCCGTCGTGCAGAAGAACATCCTCGAACGGCACAGCGTCGATGACGCCGGGCACAGCGCAGCTACCGCGGACGGCAATGCCGAGCGGGCCGGGCTCTTCTGCGAGCTGAATGATGTTGCCATCTTCCTTGTGCTCGTAGATGCCGTGATCGGTGAAGACGTAGCGCGAACGACCGGCCACAGCCATCGTCCAGTAGCCCTTGGGCCAGCCGGTACGAGTGACATTGTCGCCTGCCTTGTTGGCGAGGTCTTCGAGGAAGGTGCCGAGCTTTTCCGAGCTCATCACGCCTTTGACCGGACGAGTTTTCTCGTAACGGCGCTGCATGAAGTAAGCCAGGATGATTTTGAAGATGCCGGAGTGGCGTGTGAGCTTCTCGGCGAAATCGAGGTCCAGAGCGAGGTGAGTCAGCTCCTTCGCGTCCATTCCCAGTGCGAGAAGGGCGGTGGGAATAGAACCGCCGCTGATGCCGCCGACCGAATGGAACTTCTTGTGCCCTGCAACATTGAGAGCCAAGATAGCGCCAGTGCCGGCGAGAATTGCCCGCGACCCGCCGCTGCCACAGACTAGATGCAGTGACGGCGTATCGAGGTTGCGAGCACCAGATTCATTGTTTTGCGTTGTCATGGTGCGCTCCAATTTAGAGGCCGATGTCCGCACCAGAGCAGGGGGGACACTTTTCTGTTTGAGAGACGGCCTGTCATTTAGCCAGCCGAAATGGCAGGCGTGAAACTTAGACAGAAAGAACAGTGAGGAATTACGGGTTAGAGGTGGGTGAAACGAAAAAAAGAAGGAAACAAAGGAACTCGTGCATGCTAGAAATCTTCAAGGCCTAATAACAACCGCGTTCTTGGCACTTTTTGCTCAGAAAATCTCATTCTCTATGTGCGTTTAACTTGAGTTTGTAATTAGCGCGAATTTCTCAAACCACAAAGAAGCCAAGAGCATGACATCCGAACCACAGACAGCACCCTCTTTGCAGCTCGTTCAAACTCTCCCAATTGGGCTTTTTTTGCCAACTCCACATAATTGGTTCGCCTCCGCCAGTGATACCACACCCTCCTGACTACATATTGTCAAGAAGTTGATTGGATGCGGCTTTGCTTACAAAAGGCCGAGCTTCGTCACCGGCGATCACAGCTAACGCCGCTTTGCTAACAACAGCGACTATAAAAGCGCTTTTCTTCGATAGACAAACGCGAAAGAGCCGTTCTGTGCAATTTTCAACAGATCAGATCTTTTATCCCGCTCTCTTGAGTTAGCGCGAAGTGACTTTGTAGTCTGGGACGTTTATTTGCTTCCCAATTCAATACACGCTCCCGGCCCCTAACTCCGTACTCATAGCCACTCTTTCAGCTCTCTATTCGCTCTTTCTCGAGTGACGGAGAGCTTTTGGCTTGCGCGTAGTTACCCGGGACTTGTCCTCACCACCTTCTGCCACAGCTCAGAACCTAGCTCCTGAGCTTAAGACGGTCCATTGAACGGACCGCGAAATAGGAGTTATAAATGGCAACTCAAGAAACTCTGATCCAGCGCTTTTGGCGCCACGTCTTTGAGATGCCTGCGCGTCCCGCCTTCCTCGTGAAGAATCGCGGACCCGTAGAGCAACCCATCTTGGTCGGCGGCGGCCCAATGCATGTTCCGCATGTCTATGTTCCGAAGCGCGAAGCATTTCGCTCGCTTTCGCACATGGATGCCGGAATTCTCGTTGCGGAAATCGTCACCTTCCTTCGCCAGTGCGGCTTCAAGCGCGGCGACCATGCCGCCATCTTGGCTTGGAACCATCCGGAGTGGGTTTGGCACGATCTGGCCATCCAGACTCTGGGCGGCGTCACCGTGCCAATCTATCCCAACTCGAATGGTGAAGCAGTCGACTACATCATCGCCAATTCAGGCGCCACATTCATCTTCGGCGACAGCTCCGAGCAGCTCGCCAAGGTCGGCCCCCAGTCGGCGGTGAAGAAGTTCCTGCTCTCCGAGGCAATCGTCAACCTTGCCGACTATGAGGTCACCCCTCCCAGCCGCAAGGAGTTCTCGATCATCACTCGCAATCTGTTGCTCGAGATCGAGCAAGTGGTGAAAGGCAAGTCGACCAACTCGCTTCTGGCGAGCGAACTTGCTCAAATCACTCGCAAGGATCCGGCAACCATCATCTACACCTCCGGCTCGACCGGCAGGCCCAAGGGTGTCGTGCTCACGCACGGCAACATCGCGTCTGCCTGCGAGACCCTGAGCGCAACCGCTTTCCAATTCACCGAAGACGATGTCGCCCTGAGCTACTTGCCGCTCGCTCACGTCTACGAGCGTGTGGACGGCAACGCTCTCACGCTGTGGAACGGCATCCCGTCGGCATATTGTTCGCCTGAAGAGATGGCTGAGTATCTGCCTCTGATCAAGCCGACTATGCTGATTGGCGTGCCGGCTGTGTGGCGCAAGATGAAGGACAAGATCGACAAGAAGCTGACGGCCGAAACCGGTCTGAAAGCCAAGATCGCCGCTTGGGCACTGAAGCAGAACAAGCCCGGCTTCTGCCGCTGGCTTGCCGATAAGCTTGTGTTCAAGAAGGTGCGTTCGGGCATGGGCGGGCGCTTGCGCATCGTCATGTCCGGTGGCGCGGCCATCTCGTCGGACATCCTCAACTTCTTCAACCTGGTGGGCATCCAGCTTCTGGAAGGTTACGGCATGACCGAAACCTCCGGCGGTGTGATCGTCAACACGCCGACGGCCAACAAGGTCGGCACGGTGGGTAAGGTGATGCCGAATGTGTCCATCAAGATCGTGCCCCGCGAGCAGGATCTGGAGAAGCCCAACACGGGCGTGCTCTGGATGAAGAACAAGGAAGAGCACGGTCCCATCTTCGGCGGCTATCTGGGCTTGCCGGAAGAGAACGCCAAGTCGTTCGACGCTGAAGGCTACTTCTGCTCGGGTGACGTGGTGCAGCTTGTGGAGGACGATTATGTCGCCATCCGCGGTCGCGCCAAGCGGCAGTTCAAAACCGACCAGGGCAAGTACGTTTCGCCGGATGACGTCGAGAAGGCGTTCGACGGTGAGTCGATCGTGGGCTTCATGGTCCCGATCGGCGACGGACTGCCCTTCGTGACGGCCCTCATCTTCGTCAACCAGCTGGCCGCTCGCGACCACCTCAAGGCCAAGGGCATCACGGTGCCTGCCGGTCAGGATGCTGCGGCGTTCTACGCCACGCATCCCGAGATCGTCGCCCTGATCGAGTCCGCCAAGGAGACCGCCAACAAGAAGTTGCAGCGCTGGGAGACGGTGAAGAAAGTCGCCATCCTGCCCATCGAAGCGACTGTTGCCAACGGTCTTCTGACGCCGACTCTGAAGATCCGTGCCGAGGAAGCGATGAAGCGCTACAAGGCCGAAATGGAAGCCCTCTACAAGAGGTAATCACCTTTCTGCAGCCGTTTGTGCGGGTGCGCTGCGTGTCTATGTAGGGGAGTTAAAACGGCTCCTCTACAAGGCACGCAGCCACCACTCGCCGTGTCCTTTGCTGCTTTTCATCGCAGTAACTTGAACCGGGCGCACTTTCCGGTTCGAAGAGGACCAAAGCCATGAACACCCTCGCCCAACTTCTTCCCACCATTCTCGTAATCTTTGTTGTCGCGTTCACCTCCGGCATCGTTCAGCGCCTGGCGCTGAATCTGTTCGGAGTCCAGAACATCACCAATCCCGGCACCAAGCGATTCGCAACCGCCGGCATCAAGAGCTTCGTCTTTACGGCGATGTTCGCGGCCGGTTTTGCCATCATCGGCAGCCCTTACACCATCTTGAGCTTCCTGATGGTCTGGGCGCTGATTGGCCTGTTCGAATACATCTTGCCGACCCGAACCTAATCCAGGTCCCGTGGAAGATCACTGGAATTTTCCATGAAGAAGCAAAAGGCAAAGCCACGGTGCAAACCGTGATTTGAGCCTTTATTCAGAGTGCAATCGGATTCGTTTGAAAAAACGATGACACCTGCACTTTGATTTTTTGTGCTTATTATACTATCTGTTCTAGTATCCTCAATCGAACCACAACTAACCAATCAGTGAGCCGGGCATATTTCAGTTTGGCGGGTTTGTCTCTGCTTCTGAAGCAAACGATGGTGCCGTCCAAATCCCTTTCCGTATTCCGTCTATGACAAGTACGCGGCAGCGCCGCAAACAAATAGCTTCATTACCAACACCGATCGCTGCCACCCTGATGGTTTCAGCAGCCGTCATCACCTCAAGCTGCACATCATCCGCCCATCTAGCCGGCGAGTTTTATCAAAAGGCTGAGGCGGCACAGGCATCCAATGACCTACAACAAGCAGAAAAGTGCTATCTGAATTGCCTTGCCGCCACTGCAACCGGCACCCCCACTTCTTCCTACTACAAACTGGCGGCAGTCAATCGTCTGACCGAGCTGGAAAACAAGCTGCACAACCCTTCCAAAGCAAAATCCTACATGAATCAAGCGGCCACGCTGGCAGAAAACATCAAGCAGAAAGGAGAGGGTCAAGACGACGAAACAGACAGAACAAAACCTGTTAGCGATCAATCAGCAGATATTGCACTGGCAAAGGAAAAACACATAGCACTGATGAGGCTTGCCGACTGGCTTTTCCAGGAAGGCAATTTCATTTCCTCGAGCAAGCTCTATGACAAATCCCTGGCTCTGGAAACCGAATTGAAGATCGCGCCAACTGACGAAAACTCGGCTGCCGGGCGCATCAAAACGCTCGAGTCCAGCTCCAGTTTTGAACACGATCAGATAAGCAGTACTCTATCTTCAAGCAGCAATCTGTCCGCACTGCGCGGGTCCGCAGCTGATGCCAGAGCCAAAGCCAGACAGAAAGACCTTGATGAAATCCTGGCAATTCAGAAAGATTTTCAAACACAAGGTGGCACAGAACTTGCTCACAAACTGCTCGACGCTCTCGGCAAAGTTCGCAACGCTCTCGGCAACAGAGAAGATACATACAGGACCTGGCAAAAGATAGTATCAACTTCGCTGATAACCAAAGGACAATACAATTTGCTGGCGCCAGTGATCGAAGCGGACATGAAGGACTTTTCGTCCTTTTCGACAGCCGATCTCGAGTCCGCTCAGCCGGAAGCGGTGGAAAACGCCACCAATTTTGTCCAGGACTTGATCGTCATAGCTCAGATAAAACAACAAAAAAGCGAATGGCAAAACATGCTTGCCTGCTGCACGAAAGCCCAACCTCTTGCAGGCAAACTAATCAGGGCGGATTCAACTGAAGACTATGAACTTTCTCTTTTGACGGCAACAGCATTGGAAGCAACCGGAAAACGCGCAGAAGCTCTCCCGTATCGCAAACGGCAGTTGGAAATATTCGAAAAGGTCTTTTACGATCGTTCTATTCATTCCGATTATCTTGCCTCTTATGCCTTCGATCTTGTCGCTGTAAATCGGCTTGCCGAGGCTGAAGCAGTGGCGCGCAAATCTTATGATCAAAAGCAAAAACTTAAAATAAAACACGACTTGTTTTCATTCTTAGTGTCATATGCAGATCTGTTTAAGAGAGAAGAGAAATTCGACGAGGCCCGCAAGATATTGCTTGAAGCGCTGCCCCTGTGCCAACACGCCGATAACAAAATCCAGCTTATGGAGTGCTATTCCATTCTCGCGGCAGTTTGCGCCAAAACTCACAAGACAGAAGCGCTGGAATACAACCGGCACATTCGTGACATCTTGCGAAAAAACGATGAGTTTGGACAGAATTACAGGGTATCGCAATCTTTTCTCGAGAGCGCAGCTATAGAGTGTCAACTGGGAAGACGCCAGGAAGCAATAAAAACACTCGATGAAGGTATCAAATGGCAGATCTCAAACAACGACATCTCATCAGCGTATACAGCCGCAATGTACAATCTCAAGGGCGCAGCTCTGGGGGAATTGGGAAATTGGAAGCAAGACAAAGAATGCAAATTGAAATCAATAGAAATTTGTCGCCATCTCAATCCTCCCCAACCATCACCTTTGGCAAGCTCTCTCTTTCAAGCGGCTCACCGCTGTCTCGCGCATAAAGAATATGAACTTTCAGAAAAACTGTTTCGGGAAGCTCTGCAGGTAACGGCTGCGGAGAATAATTCTGAAGGAAAAGAAATGAACTTGATGTGTAAAGCAGCCCTAGGCTCCTGCCTTGTGCTTTCAAACAAGGATCCGGCAGACGCTAAACGCGTCAAAACAGAAGCGCTGTCCACCTACAAATCAGCTTTCACGTCACAACCGGCATTTGACATTTCACTTTGCTGCTGCATTGCAGAACTCTGCATTGCACTGAAAGACAAGAAAAACGCCACACTTGTTTTGCATGAGGCAGACCTGATCAAGGCAAAAGAGAAATACCCCCCAGTCTATGCAAACCTCGAACGGCAGAAGAAAGAGCTGCTTTCCATGGGCGATTAAATGACAAAGCACCGGACTTGTTGGCCGCTGCTTTGTTTGGTCGCGTGAAATTTTTAGTGAACAGAACCAGTGCTATTTGATTCTAAGATCGGGCATTAGCCAAAGATTCCCAGTGGATCGAGAATCTTCTTAGCCAATTTGCCGGGATCCGACAAATCACTGGGAGTCGGCAGAATGTGGCCAGGATCAACTACTCCGGCGACCGTATCTCCAATCTGATTCAACTGAGCTATCGTGGGAATTGGCGGCTGAAATTGACCCTGAGAGTTTGAATCCCCACCGTTGTTTTGATTCGCTCCGGTCAGCTGATTGTAGATGTATTCAGGTAATGCAAATGGATCGAACTGATTGGACTGGCCTCCGGAATAATCGCTTTGAGCCTGGTAACTATTTTCAGAGGGATTGTAAGAAGTACCGTAGAAATCACCACCCGTAGACGAATTGTAGCCGCGGTACATATCGTTGTGGCGAAATCCCGATTGACCGAAGTTGGAGTTTCCGCCCAAAACACTGCCGTCATCTTGATTCGCTTCTCCAGTCCCGTTCATCACAGGGCGCAGTCCTCTATTTGGGAAATAGGGGCGAAAACGCTCTCCACCGCTGTTTTGACTGCTTTCCTGGCTGCTATTCTGGCTGCTAGATTGGCTGTCAGACTGATTTGTATCGCATTCATTATTCTTGCCGGAATTTTTGGCTGCGGAAACATCCGAGAAATCGCTTTGAGCCCCATCGATCTTGCCGAGGCTCTGGAGCAGCGATTTGATTGCACCAGCCTCATCGCCGGACTGCAAAGCGACTTCAGCTTTACTTACTTCTTGTCTTGCACTTACAGTATCTCGACGTCCACCCACCATATCGTTGATATCTCTTTCAGAACTGGATGCACCCAAATGTTTGATGGCGTCATGCGATTGATCAGAGGAGTCAAAGAGGTGATTCCATGCAGTGTCCAACTGACTTTGCACTTTGCTGCTGTCGTAATTGCCGTCCATTATCTGGTTAAGCGTGTGATTGATGTCGTTTTCTGCGCACTGCAACCCTTTATTGGCGGTGCCCAGTTCAGCATTGCCTTTATTGGTGTTGTAGATATCGTTGTTGCCACAATCAAGGTGAGTTTGAGTAGTATCACTGCTTTGCTTGGCGGTTGAAGTACACTGTGACTTATCCCATGCCTGCGAAGCAATGTCGCTGCTTGTGCTGGTTGTAGTAGAGCGCTCTTTTACTTCAGTGCAGTCGCGTTCAGTATTCATCGGTAGTACTCCGTAGAAACCAAATGTTTTCTTTGAATTTAATTAGTAAAGATGCCCCAGCCGGGTGCATGAAAGCAATGGAGGCGAGAACAACGCTGCAACAATACAACCCGCTGCGTGGCACTAATGTGGCAGTGCCGCCAGAATGTAGTTTGGCGGCAGCTTTGCAGGCAACTACAACAGGCTTATTTCTGCGCCTTTGAGAATTCCATCCAGGTGATCCCTTCCGGAGACTTGGTTGTATCCGAGAGCATCTGAATTCCTGGTTTTACATATATATCGCCGGCCTCGCCGCTTTTGCCTTGTTTAAGCAGCGGCCCATAGAGCCGCTTCGCTTCTGCGGCTGTGCGAGGCATCAGGTGGGGCTCTTTCAGCTCACCTGAGACCCAGATCTTGTTGATGATCTTAGTATCGTCATCAACAAATATATTGACCTTGGCGTCTTTGAAGTTGTAGCACTTATGTCCCGACACTTCTTCTATGTTTGAAAGCTTGCCGAGTTTGGCCTCAGCCTGTTTCAGCGTATCTTTACCGACAACCAGACCATTCCAACCTCTGGCCGCAGTCCATGGAAAAAGCGATGCTTCGCGCTTTTTTGCAGATTTGCTGTGCGATTGTATTGTTTTACCGGCCGCATCATTGGCAAGGGCAGGTTTCAAAATCATCTGCCCGCCCGCCAGGCAAGCAGCAGCAAAGAGCAGACCTGACGTTTTTCGCAACACTAATCCGGACGAGTAAGCTCCAGCCATATTATCTTTTGCGAACCTTCCCACTGATCAGACAAATCGCAAGCAACCTTGACGCCCTTGCACTCTGCCAATAATATTCCATTTTCCGGTTTTTGAGCGACGCGCAGATCCTGAAAAATTTGCTGCATTTGCGCCAGCGATTCTGGCATTGCATGCAAAGGCCCGACTTCACAGGAAACCCAGAGCGTGGCGATGGTTGAATGCTCTCTGTCTTTGGCAGCCTGGATACTTCCGTTGGAAAAACTATAGAGATCGGCGCCATTTATGGACTCTATATTTTCAATGGCGCCGAATTCTTTCTCGATGTCCTCAATGGTGCTCACACCCGGACACAATCCGAATGCTGATGGGATGCCGTTTTTCAATTGAATCGCGCTCACGCGTAACCACCTCGGACAGTATTGGACTTCATTTTTCCAGGTTTTGTATTTCAGCTTGTGCTTCCGGAGTATTAGGGACAATCCTGCCATCGGCAGCGCGAATATAGGTGGGAACACCCTTCTTGTCGGGTGGATGGGCTCGATTGATTTCTTCTTGATCAGCTGACTTCATGACCTTATACATGTCAGGATTAACTTTCCAAAGATCGGCGCGATGCCCGTCACGGAATTTGGTCATCGCCTCGGCGTACATCTCCTTGGGCGTATCGTTATAGCTTGTGGCCGGGCGCACTTTCGCCATCTCTATCATTTGGTCGTTGGTGACGCGGTCCACATTTTCATACTTACAAGGCTGGCCGTTCTTATCCAATGGCTGCCCATTCGTCTTCATGCGCACCCATTCTTTTCCGGCAACGTGCTCGTGCTTCCAGTAATTGCCGTTCTTGTCCTCGAGATACCAACTGTTTGTGTCGCGCGTTGGCGAGGCAGGCGGCACCCAACCCATCGCCTCTGCTTCTTTCATGCCATAGGTCTTTGCCGACTTAGCAATGGCTTTGTCCCAGCCCATTGTTGCTTCCGAATGATGGACCAATTCATGAGTGATCGAATTCTCCAGTGAAGTGCCGCTCCAGTCATAGCCGGACTTCCAGTTTTTAGCAACCGCTTCAGTGGGTGGGTATTCCAGGGTCGTGGAGCCATTCAAGAAAACCGCCGGCGCACCTTGTTTCACCGTCTTATCGCTGCAATTCGGTGGCACCGGATGATAGTCAGCCATCTCAGTCAGGTTTTTATACAACTGGTTGGTCATAAGGAAAAACTTGATGCCATGGGCGCTGGGCTGCGACACTTTCAAAGCCGCTTCAATGCCGTAAAGCTCATACAATTTGGGCGCACGGCAGTGCACATCCTCTTTTCCTTCCACCCATTGTTTGGTCTTCGGATCATATTCGCTCTGCTTGCCGGCTGTTTCGCCATTCTGAGTAAATCTGGCGCCGTATGTTTTTCCCAGCTCAGCCACCTTTGCCTGGCGCAAGGCTTCTATCTGTTTGTGAGCCTTTTCTATGCCCTCAGGCGAGCGGTCCGACGTGCAAAGTGTTTCCTCATGTCCGCGCAAACGGTATTCGTACTTCCCATCCTTTACGGATATCTCCACGCCGTTTTCATTCCAAAAGCGTGTGCGTTGTTTTTCAAAATCTGCGGTCGAAAGTGGCTTATCAACCGCCTTGTGCGCCTCAGCACCTCTAGTATCAGGGGGAAATTTCGGTTGAGGAACTTCGGCCAGAACTTTAGCCTGCAGATTGGCAGCATGTAGGTCCGCGAAAATCGTTTCAGCGTGCTTAACTTTTTCAACCAACTCCTTTTCGCTTTTGGCAACAATTTTGTCCAGCTCTTTTGCCAAATCATAGGGGCAATTGTCTTTGATAACAGGAATCATTCCAATGGCTGTATGGATAATTCCTTTCTCCTCATCGACAACTCCCATGGTCGATTGCTTTCCCTGCATCGCTCTCACCCGAGCCTGCTCGAGGCTATCGCCGTCTCTCATGGCAAAAACAGCTGTCGGTGTTCCCTTTATAGCTTGCGGATTGGTGTCGGCGATCTGCTTCATCGTATTTGCATCAGCATTACGAGCCTGGTTCGCCTCGGGACTCTTGCTTATCCCAGATTCCTGACCTTTCGATTCAATACTCTGAACAACTTTGTCGTTTGGCTCTGACATTTTTCAATCTCGCTGGGCACTGGGTTTATATACCCAACAAGAGCGATGAACGATTGTCGATTAAATCAATTGTGAGTTTACTTTCCACCCTGCCCGCCGGTCTTGCCTCTTGTCTGAGGGACAAGCTCCTCAAGCATATTGCTATCGCTCAAACCGCCATCGTACTCGGTTCGTGTTCGTCTGTAGCCGGCAGGAATCCTCATTTCAGCAAGCGGCATGCTCTTTTTTTCGCAGGAAAATGTGTCTATTATTACGGATTTTCGACCGGCTCTGGTTATGTGAATAAAGCGCAGCGGAAAGCGGCCAATCTGCGGACATCCGCGTATGCGAGCAACCAGATTGGCAGCGCCTGGCGAAATCTTTAAATCGGACGCCACCCAAAAGCCGCAAATCTTCAACTCATCTGCCATCGAGTCGAACGCTGCTTCGCGGTCGGCGGAAGCGGAATTGGCATCGATTACACGCTCGGCAGCCAGTGAACCTATTTTCGCCTTCTCAACCGGTTTCCATTTGCACTTTGTCAAATCACCGCCTTCTATCATCATGTAGCGCTGCATGAGCAAATTGCGCGAATCGCCTTTCGCTTCGCAGTAAGTGTGATTGACGGTATTGAGCACGATCGGGCTCCAGCCGGGTGAACTTGCCAGTGTCCACCGGCCTGCGTTTTCCTGCACTATCCTGACGGCGTCGTCGCTCACAAAAAGCGTCTCGGCGCCGCCCTGGCGGCTCGTTTGCTTCAATACATAGACGGTCGACAGACGGGAAAGATTCCTCGTCTGCACCGTTGCCTTGCTTTTCAATGGGGAAACTTTGTCAGCGCTGAAAGCCGGCGGCATAATGGCAAGAAATACCGCTGCCAAAAGCAAACAGCAAGAGCTTCTGAATGTAAAACCGTATGGCTGCGTCTTTTCAAAACTGTCGAGCAATATGTGTTTCAAAGCTCCGATTGGAAAAACAGCTGGCGTTTCTTTGCCTATCTGTTTTATACCTCACCGTGAAGCTACAATTTGAGCAAATTGCCCGTTCGCCACCGCTTGCCATCAAAAACCAATAATAATGCGTTTTTCGCTGCTGGTAAAACTATTGCTTCTCATGCTTGTTCCCCTGGCGGCGCAATTGGTTTTGGTATTTCTTTTGTCGGATATCGAAAAGAAAGCGGAGCTGGATGCAGCGCGCGCGGAAAAGGCTAAGCAGATCAACAATCAGGTTAATAATCTCATCCACGATATGGCTGAAATAGCCTCGATCACCGATGTTGGCGGTGAGATGGGCGGCGGCGCCGACACGATTATTGCTCTCAGAGAGGGAGTAAAAAGCATCAGGCATGACTTCAAGGAGCTGGAAAAGGCGGCCGCAGGTGAACCGGGCAAATTGGCGATTATTACCAATGCAGAACAAGCGACCATTCAATCAGGACAAATCTTCAAAGAATTGCTCTCCGCAAACATTAGCAGCTCGATTAACAGGGAAGAAAAAAAAGTACTCTGGCACCGGCTGCGCGCAGCTATTCGCGCATCGATGTCTAAACAACTGATCGATTTGAATGAATACGAGCAGTCGGTCAGCAACGAAGGTCCAAAAGCGCAGGCGGAATTGCGGCAAAGGACGCGGGATTTGTTGACGGGCTATGCTGTTTTTGATCTTTCCTTCGCCCTGATTATCTTTCTTTTCATCGCCTTCCAGATTAAGAAACGTTTGGATCGGCTCGTGCAAAACACCACTTTGCTGGCCATGGGCCGCGAACTTTTGCCGCACATAAAGGGAAGTGACGAATTATCGGTATTGGATGAAAGTTTTCATGCCATGGCCGATCTATTGAACGAAGCGTCACGCAAAGAGCGCGCCGCCACGGAAAATGCAGTCGATATGATTTGTTCGATCAATAAAAATCTTCAGATCATTGCCGCCAATCCCGCTGCAGAAAAAATTCTCGACTGTCCGCTTTCCGAAATCATCGGGCGTCGTTTGAGCGACTTCATTGAACGCGACAGTTGGCCTGAAATGGAAAAAGCAATAACATAGGTGCAAACTGAAAACCCGATTGAGTCTCTGGAAATTCCACTGACAGACGGAAAGAAAAATGTCGTCCACTCGCTCTGGTCTATGCGATTCAGTCAGGCAGAAGGAACCATTTTTGCAGTCGTGCACAATATAACGGAAAGAAAGAAAGCAGAAGAAATGCAGAAGGCGCTGGTCTCGATGATGACCCACGACCTTCGTTCTCCTTTAAATGCCGTTGGAAACGTGCTTGAAATGCTGAGTATGGGCTATTACGGCGAGCTGGAAGGAGAAGGCGACAACATGGTGGATTTGGCGACGAGAAACACCCAGCAAATGCGAACGCTCGTCGACAATATGCTCGATCACGATAAGATGCAGGCAGGCAAACTGTCTTTGAATTGTCGTGCGATTGAAGTGGGGCAACTCTTTAACAAAAGCCGCGAGCTGGTTTTGCCAAATGCGGTAAAAAGAAACATCGAGATATCGGTGACAAACAGCACAGCGAACGTCAATGCGGACGAAGAAAAGATAACCAGAGTACTCGTTAATCTCTTGAGCAACGCCATCAAGTATTGTCCAGAAAACTCCAAAATAAAGCTTTCCTGCTCTGTCGATGGTGACTTCGCAACACTGGAAGCGTCTGACAACGGACCTGGAATCGCAGATGAGAAACTTGCATGTATATTCGATCCCTACTTCCAAACCGCTGAGGAGCACTCAAGCGTCGGCACGGGACTGGGTCTGACCGTGTGCAGAGAGCTGGTGATATTGCATGGCGGCAAAATCTGGGTGACGAGCAAACAGGACGACGGCACGCAATTTCATTTCACTTTGCCATTGGCTTGAACGCCTCTGTAGGGGCGATACCATGCATCGCCCGCCATGCATCGCCATCCTTAACTATCGGCTCTGCTTCAGAAAATCACTAATCGGTTTCCATCTGTCGTTGACGTTCACCGCAACACCTTGTCCGGCTCTGCCAATAAGAAAATTCGATTTGAACATATTAGACTGACCGGGATTATGCAGGAAAAGCGCAGGAACACTGCCTCTTGCGTGCCTCGCTTCTACCGTAATATCGGCTTGACCTCCCGCCCAACCTCTGGCCGGATCAACACCGCGATACAATGAAAACCCATACATATCGTTGCCTAAATATGTTCCGTCCTTGAGAAAGACACTAGATGCGTGCCTTTCATGGTTGCTCAAGCGCACCCCGTCGGACAAATCTTGACCGAAGGTCCTCTCCAGCTCCTTTCCATTTAACATCGTCACTACTTCATCGTGAGCCAGCTTTTCTTGCCGCAAAATGTCACCACCAGGGAGCTTTGTTGTGACTGCCGTGCCTTCCTGGTTGACAATTGTTCCATCCAGCAATTCCAGTTTCGTTTGAGTAGGCGTCAAATGTAATTTGGCTCCATCGGCACTCAACAAATGAATGTTGCCGAGACTTTCTTGAACCGCCGAGTGTCCGGGAAACTGTGCGATGGTTGCCGAATCGGTAGCAAATACGCGTCCAACTACCTGCCCGGCATCGATCTCCGTGCCCATGTGCGTCACGCCGGTTTTAATCGGCGCTTTCATCAACGCAAAAGCCTCGTCTGAGAGTTTCGCAAGAGCCGGTGTTTCCTCAATGACTACGGCTGCAATTTTTTCTAGCATCGGTGCGTACCTGTAATGATGGTCGGAAATTTCGCCCATGCTAATTTTCAGAGCGTGACATTTGTTGGTCATGAAATGCGGAAAACCGCCCCCAGGTTTCTTTGAGGGCAGGTTTCACTAATCTCTCACCAATAGACGCCCATGCTCGAGACCGTTGACGCCCTCCCCTCCCTGAAGGGAGGGGATTCCGGCTAGACAATTGGAATTGTCGACACGGTGGGTTCCTGCTTCAACGAGACGGCTGGTGCCTTCTCTCCGCAGGCGATTACGGCGCGCCCCGCCGCAAGTATATTTTGCGCCGCATTTAGATCGGCGTTTTGCCTATGATCACATTTCACACAGGCGAATGTCGCCTGACTCGTTCTGTTCTCAGAACACGAAAATCCACAGGCTGAGCAACTAGTACTTGTGTGTCTTGGCGGTACAGCAATTAGGGTTCCTCCTGCCCATGCCAGCTTGTACTCCAGGAACCTCCGGAAAGCCCCCCATCCTTGATCGAGGATCGATTTGTTTAATCCTGATTTCGCCTTCACATTCTTTCCTGGATCTTGTACAGTTCCAGCTGCTGATGCGCTCATTGCCCTAGGTCCTCAATAACTACCACTGCGTGGTTCTTGCAGATAATTGTTGTGACCTTGTGCAAAAAGTCGCGTCTGATATCTGAAATGATTTTGTGCATTTTTTGCACCTTATGAAGTTGTTTGCGCCAATTTACACTGAACTTCTGTTTACGAGACAGTTTTCTCTGCACCCTGGCAAGACGCTTTTCACTCCTTCGAAATACATTCGGTGCTGAGTATTTGGTGCCATCCGATAAAGTGGCAAAGGCTGTTATTCCTAAATCAATTCCAATTGCAGAATCGTTTAGCGGTCGTTGCGGATTTATCTCTTGCTCGGTTTGAATGCTGACATACCAGCCATCTGCAGCTCTGAAAACAGTGATCTGCTTAGGTGTTCCACTCACATTTCTGCTGTTGCGATATCGTATCCACCCGAGTTTTGGCAGGAAGATGCGGTTGTTCTCCTCTTTTAATTTAAATTGATCAGGTTGTGGATAGCGAAAGACATCGCGATTTCCCTTCTTTTTGAAGCGCGGAAATCCGGCTCGCCCAGCAAAGAAATTTTGAAATGCTCTATCAAGATCTTTCACTGATTGCTGCAACGGTTGCGCCGGAGCATTGGCCAAAAACGAGAATTCATCAGAATTTCGCCATGCCGTTATTTTTTTACAAAGTGCAGCATAGCCAAGGTATTTCTCACCTTTTTCTCTGCAATCCATTTGCAATTCCAACGCCTTGTTAAAAACAAAACGTCTGCATCCAGCAAATTGGGCCAACTTCCTTTTTTTGATTTGGAGTTGGTTTCAGCTTGAATCTGAAGGCTTGCAGCTTTTTCATACGAATCACCATGCAAGCAAGTGATTGCCACCTGCTTGAGCGAATTACCATACAAATGCATGGTATCAAATCTTTTCTAAATCGCAAGGATTTTTTCTGTAGAATTCCAGGCGGGCTACGCCCGCGGCGCTATTCATCCACCGCCCTGAAGGACGAGGCTTTACGCGCCAAACGGGGTAAACTTGGCATAATCCTCTCCCGCCATCAACGAACCGCTCGCCCTATGGCAAAACTACTGATAGTCGAAGACGAATTAGACCTGGTCGAGACCCTCAAGGAATTCTTGACAAAGGAAGGCTATACTGTCGAACACGTTGTCGACGGGGACGAAGCAAACTTCAGACTGAAGACTTACGAATACGATGTCATCCTCCTCGACTGGAACATCCCGGGGACAAGCGGAATTGATGTGCTTGCCTCGTATCGAATTGCCGGCGGCAAAACCCCTGTGATCATGCTGACTGGGCGAGGCAGCATTCCCGACAAAGAATCCGGTCTGGATACCGGAGCCGATGATTACCTTGCCAAGCCATTCAACCTGCGTGAGCTAGCTGCTCGTCTGCGTGCGCTTTTGAGAAGACCGAAAGAGACCACACCGGACAATACGCTGAGAATCAGAAATGTTGAACTTGACCCAGCCACACAAAACTTGAAAGTGAACGGCAAAGAAGTGCACATTTCCCATAGAGATTGCGCTTTGCTTGAATTACTGATGCGACATCCGGATACGATTTTCAGCAACCAGACATTGCTAAATCGAGTCTGGCAAGCCGAAAGTGAAGCCACTGAAGACGCGATTCGATCTGCATTCAAACGCATTCGCAAAGCAATCGGCGACTCCGACGGAAAGATGATCGAAAACCTTCCGAAGCTAGGATACAGATTTACTTCCGGCTCCTAGGGCATTCACTCTTTTCGGATCTCCTAATTTTCCCAATCTAGCGACCGTGAAAGACTGGATTTCGTGCGAAAACGCCTTGCAATGCGCTCATGAGAGGATTGAAGGCTGGCATCTGACCTGGTGAAAACTCCAAACGGGCATGAGGCTGCTCAGCCGGTTGAGATTCTTCAGGCAGCTGAATCTCGCTTGTAAATCCAATGTATTTGATAACACAGTCTTTGCTTTTCTGAAGCCTTCTAATCTCGTGCTCAAAGCGGAGCATCTCCAGTGCCTTTTCGCGACGCAACCTATTGCCGCGCACCAGTAAAGACACATCAATTGCCAGATCGAGTGATTCTTGCCCCACTATACCTTGCATCACCAGCGCTCTGCCAATCGAAGTGTTAATGAATCGCGCGAACTCTATCGCCAATTCCAACTCATGTTCACTGATCAGTTTTGCCGCCAACATCAATGCCGGGGGCTCGCATCCTGCAGAGATTTCTCGAATTCTTATTTTTGTTTCCTCAAATCTTTCATTGTTTAAAGAGCTTGGATCAAAAATACTCATGCACGATCTCCATAACCTGGGGGTTAAGAAACATCTGCCGGCAAAGCAGTCGGCAGCTCGGGACTTTAGTTTGCAGAACCCATGTGGCAAATCAATGGCAAGAATATCTGCCACCGGAAAAACCCTGGACGAGAAACTATGCCATCGGTGGAATATGAATATGACGCGCGCGATTTATATTTAAACTGTCAGAGACTAAATTGCCAAACAAACCGGCCTTACTAATCTTGATATTAATGGTGACTGCAAGTTGCACCATGTCAGATGCTCCGTCTCAAAAAGAGATTAAGGACCTAATCAGGCAGGCAAGAGTGGAAGCGGCTGCCGGGCAGCTCAAAGAAGCCGAGAAAAAGCTGCTCGAGTGCGTTCATCATTCCGGAAAGAATAGCTATCTCAGATTGGCTTCATTGAATGGGTTGATCGACGTAGAACTTCAACTGCACAATGATTCGAAGGCGAAGTCTCTGATAAAAGAGGCGGGCGCAGACGGCGAAGCTGTCAGCAGCACGGCGGTTGAGCATGCCAACCCAGACAATGTGCCGCTGCTGGAAGAAGCAAGGAAAGCCATTTTTCGCTGGGCCGATAGTTATGCGGAAGTGGGCTCTTATGATTCGGCAAGAACATTGTACAGAAAGGCACAAATTGTCGAGCAGGGATTGGGGAAAACCGTAAAGGCTGAAGATTCCGCGGAGTCTCGTTTGCAAAAATTGGACGAGCGAATACGCGGAGAAAAACATGCGCTGGAACATGATGACGGATTAGCAGACACAAACGACCCGGGCTATCAAGCAAGAAAGGAACGCACGGCGGAAAAAAAGAAACTCTTGGAGCAAATGAGAGAAATTCATTTAGAGATTGCACGCAAGCCCAGCAAACAATTAGCCGATAGAGCGCTGTCTTTGCTGCCCCAGCTTCTCACCACATATGGTGTCAGAGAAATTGAGTATCGCGGAGCACTGAATGCTGCCGTTCAATTCTCATTTTTGCATGGTGATAGAGCCAAAGCCCTGTCCTTGCTTAATGATGACATGTCAAAGTTCGAAAATATTTCAGATGAGGGGATCCATAAAGCAGATCCGACGACACTGGAAAATGCCAATTATATGATTACTGATCTGGCGCAATTGTCGACAATGTACTTGCAAATCGGTGAGTATGTCGAGGCTGCCAAACCAGCCAATCGGGCCATTGAAATCGCGCAAAGAGTTCACAGCCCCGACATGCCACAACTTACCGATTGTTTAAAAGCCATCGCGGTGGAAAAAGAACAGCACACAAAGCGAACAGAGTCCATTCCAATCAGACAGCAACAAATTGACATGCTCAAAAGACTGCATCTGACGGATAACTACCCGCCCTACTATGAAGCCCATCTGGAGTTGGGAAGAACTCTCGCTTTCGACAAAAAATACAAAGAAGCCTTGCCGCATATCGATTATGCAATTGCCCGTCTTTATGCAAATCAACCGGATGAATTTATCCTGCCTTATGCACTGACGGCTAAAGGGCAGTTGCTCTTCGACAGCGGTGATTATGCGGGCGCTCGTCAAGCCCTCTCCAAAGCGCGCATACTGTTCGACCGGAAAGGCACTGCGGCGATGAGGTTCAGTTGCTACCGGCTGCTCACTCAATGTTTGCGTCAAATGAATCTGCTCAAAGAAGCACAGGAGGCAGGCAAATCCGCTCTGGCATACGCACAACAACTGACTGAACATCGCGATCAGGGCATCTCCGACTGCTGCCTGGAATTGACTACCCTGGCTGATTACCTGGGCAACAACAAAGAAGCCCTCGCGTATGTCAAACAGACGCTTGAACATCAGGTAAAAGCCACCGGAGAGATCACCACTACAGTGGCTGGCCTGCTCAATTATGAAGCGACGCTGGAAACACGAATCGGACATCCTAAAGAGGCAGAGAAATTGCGCCTCAAAGCAATTGAAATCTGCCGCCAAGAAAATTCGGCGGACAAAACGGCGCTAGTCAGTTCAATTCTGCAATTGGCGAATTTTTACTCCAGCAGAAACCAGTCAGACAAGGCCATTCCTCTGTATCGGGAAGTGCTGGTAGCCGCAGAAGGGCAGACCAGTAGCGATTGTATTCACTTTCTCAGAATGTCTCGCATAGAGCTCGCCATCCTTTTGCGCGATAAGGCCAAGGTGGAGGCTGAGAAATTGAAGAATCTGGCCATCGCCAAATTGCCGACAACCAGCCAGGTACAGCCAATTCAGGACTGCAACTTCTTTGCTTCACTGGGGGATTTATGCCTCGATATGCACGATTACAAAAACGCCGAGATGGTCTTCGACATGCTCGGCAAAGCATACGAGAAAGCTGAAACAACGAAAGCAGAAAACAGACGCGCCTTAGCTGCCTTTAAGGAAGTACTTTTGTCCCGCAAGAGAGACCTCTACAAGGTCACCAAACGCGAGAAACTGGCTCAAGAGATGTCGGCACAACTTGAACTGCTAAAAAATGCTTCTCAGAAGCGTTAACCGCTATCCCGGCGGGTACACTAAGGCAGGACCCCGGCAGATACTATTTGATGAAATCAAAAAATCTCTTGAGCGGCATAGTGTGTCTTACTCTGGCACTTTCCGCTTTTATATCAAGCGCAGATCCGGCCGTCGCTAGCACTCGAAAGCGGGACGACGCCAATGATGCAAACAAAGCAAATGATGTCAGTAAAAACAATAGCGCCGAAGATCGGGCGGCGGCGGCAATACCAGCATCACAGAACGGTGAAGAGCTTGTCCGGGCACGCAATTTTGAAGTTTTATATGTGACCACTCGGGCCAATGAGGGCAGCTCCTTCAGCCCAAAGTATGCAACCAAAAGAAAACTCGATCTGGGCGCCGGGTCTCTGGAATACGGAGCCTGCCGAATTGAAAGACCAGGCTCAGCCCTGGTATTGAGAAGCGCAACCAATTTCGAGCAGTTTAAATTGAGCATGCAGACTGCCGATCATGATTGGCAAACGGCTCCGGTACGGCGATATGACCCCTTGAGTTTGCCGGACTTCCTGGTCAAAATCAAGAACTGGCAAGGACCGATAATGGTGTTTATCCATGGATATGATGAATCTTTCGATGAATCATTGAAGGATGCAGCCATGATTGCCTACCAGTTCGATTGCAAAAGCGATGTTCCGGTCTTGCCGATCGCCTTCAGCTGGCCGTCCTTGAGCAACAAAGCCGAATATTCAGCCGACGAAGCCAATCTCGAATGGAGCACTGCACCTTTTTTCGAATTTATCGACACTTTAAAAGCAGCCAAGAATCCGACATCGCCACTGGATATGGTGGCGCATAGCATGGGCAATCGCCCAGTCATCCAATATTGTTTTCAGCATAGATCGGACCCGGCCAGCTTTCGCAATGTCATTCTTTCGGCTGGAGACGTGGACTATCACATGGCGCTTTCGCGAATCGCAGACGTTGAAGCAGCCGCAGACAGAAGCGTGACCGTGATTGTCTCCGATCGTGATGCGCCTTTGATCACATCTCAACTCTTGCACGGTCAGCCGCGCCTCGGGCGTCCTCTTGACCCACCCTCGGTGCGCGCCGAACGGTCGGAGTTTCTCACTTCAGCATTCTGGTCGCGCCTTACTCTTGACGCCAGTGCCATTATTGTTCCAAACGCCCTCAACATGGACGCAGACGTGGGCCGATGGCTGAGTCAAAATCCAGGACTGGGCAGAGAACTCGGACAGGAAACAATTTTTATTGATGTGACCGACCTGATTACCGGCGAACTTGGCCACAGGCTCGCCTATCCGGTTATTGCCGGTATTTTGCGTGAGACCCTCACACCCCTCAGCACCACCGCAGTTTATAAACGACCTGATAAGCTGACACTTGAGGCCATGGGTGGCAACCCGCGCTGGCTGTATCGGTTTCACAAGATAGACTCAAACAAATTCAGGCAATGAAGACACCTAGGATTGCCTTTCTTTTCTTGATCATCTGCTCGTTGAGCGTGACCAGTGTCTGTGCGCGCACGTTCACAACTTACGAGCGCGGTATCGAAAAATTCAGCCACCGCCAGTTCGATGAAAGTATTGAGATTCTAAAACAGGCAGTCAAAGAAAAACCAGATGATGCCGACGCCTGGACCGAGCTGGGCCGCTCGTACATGATGAAAGACCGTTATCCTGAGGGGATCGAAGCCTGCAGCAAGGCGATCGAAATCAATCCAAAAGACGCACGCGCTTATACTTTCCGCGCCTTCTGCTGTTTCAAAACGCGCAGTATTCGACAGGGTCTGGAGGATTCGGATAAAGCGGTTGATTATTACCAGTCGAATCCATTCGACCCGTCACTGGTCTGGGCCCTGGATAATCGCTGTCGCGCCTACAGAATGGTCGGACGCAAAGATCTGGCCAACGCTGACCTGGAACTTTTGCAGACCTACGATCTGCTCAATAAAGCAATTAAGGCGCGCGAATGGGCCAGGCTTGATGATGCAGTGAAATTAGTCGATCAGGCCCTCAAATATCTGCCCCGATGCTCGGACATGTGGTTTTTCAGAGGTGTAGTCAACTCCAATCGCAGAGACTACTGGACTGCGGCCGCGGACTTTTCCAATGCGATCCGCTACTCTCCAAAAACTTGGTTTTTTTATTACTTCCGCGCCGATGTGTATCAGCAGGTCAATCAATATCGGGAAGCCGTGCAGGATCTGACTACAATAATCAACGCCAAGCCGCGGCTGGCTGCCTATCGCTTCACCTGCGAGACTGGCCGGCTGCGCGATCAGGGATTGCGCGAAGACGAGTATGTTGTATCGCTGGGCGATATTCATTTCTTGAGAGCCAATTCGGAAGCCGAACTCGGGCGCACGAAAGAGGCTATTGAAGATCTCAATGAAACTTTGAAGCTGGACCCTACCGACACCAAGGCCCTTACGTTCCGGGCAGAGCTCGTCAGCGAAACAGGAAAGGACGACGCTGCCATCAAGGACTTTACCGAAGCAATCAGGCAAAATCCGAATGATTGGGCCAAGTACCAGCAGCGCGGCAATGCCTATCTTAAGATTGGCAAAATCGAAGAAGCGATGCAAGACTACTCGGAAATTGTCAAACGCAATCCCACCGATCCAGGCTCTTACCTGATACGGGCGCTGGCGCGGCAAAAAGAAGAGGACTATCAAGGCGCGTATGAAGACTACTCGCAAGTGGTGAAACTGAGGCCGACTGATGATGACGCCTTTCTCGCCCGCGGAGTTTGTCTCAAATTTTTGAAACGCTACAAAGAAGCTCTCAATGATTTCGATGAAGCGGAAAAAATCGATCCGGAAAACAAATCCATAGTCATGGAAGAAAAAGCAAAGCTGTATGTTGAAACCGGCGAAGAGTCCCTGGCGCGCAGCCAAACGGCTTCACTGGACACCGCAATGGCCGCCAAAAGGCCTAACTATTTGCTGATCGGGTCTATCGGCGGTCTTTGTCTTGTATTGTTTGCTGCGATCATTTTCTGGCTGAAAAAGCGCAAAAAAGATAAGAATGGGAAATGAGTGAAACCGGCACCCTATCAAAGTTTTGGTTATCTACTATACATTTTCATATAATCACTCAAAAGGAAAAATGGGGAGATCGGCCGGCGAGTCGAATGTTTTCAAAACATCCAACCCGCCGGCCTTTCACCTTTGACGCTAACCTTCACCAGTAACGGTGACGTCGACTTAGTGCGACGGAGGAGGAGGCGTGTCCGAGCGGTGCTGCAAGGGGATTTCCTTGAGGAACCACGAAGTCACCATAGCCATGACAGCCACAATCACCACGCCAATGAAGACATGGTGCAGCGCCGCCGCAAATGCGAGCTTGCCCGTGCCGCCGGCGATGCTGGCCGTATTGACCATGGAGCCAAAGAGCGCCAGGCCGACCGTACCGCCAATCTGACGGAAGAGCGTCACTGCACCGGTAGCCTGTCCAATCTGCGTGTTTCTGACGGCATTTTGAACAACCGTGGTGTAGAGACTGGAGCCGACGCCGAGACCGAAGCCCATGGTGATCATGGACAGAGTCACATCCCAGGCGGTCGAATCGACACCCAGCATCAACAACTGCACGGCGCCGCCGACCAGAATGGCAGAACCGATGACGGCATTGCGCTTGTATTTTCCCGTACGTGTGATGAACTGCCCTGAGATTGTGCTGGCAATCACAAGAGTGATCATCATCGGCGTCATCACCGTGCCGCTGTTGGACGCAGTCTGACCGAGCACTTCCTGCATGTAGAGGGGCAAGAAGAAGATGCCGGACATCATGGCCACGTTGGTGAGCATGGTCACGACGAAGGAGACCAGAACGATGGGGTTCTGGAACAGCCTGAGCTCGATAATCGGATCGGCGACCTTCAGCTCAAGCGCAATGAAAGCGACCAGGCTGACACCGAAAGCGGCAAACAAGCCGATAATCACAGGCGAGGACCAGGGAAGCGAAACGCCCGCCCAGGTAAACCCGAGCAAAAGCGTAGTCAACCCGACCACCAGCAATCCGGCTCCGGCAAAATCGATTTTGACGTCCTGCCAGCGAGCGCCCTTGTAGGAGGGCATCAGCTTCATGAGCGCGAACATGGCAATGAAGCCGAGCGGCAGGTTGACGAAGAAGACCCAACGCCAGCTGGCATGGTCTGTAATCAAACCGCCCAGGAATGGTCCGGCCACCGAGGCAATCGCAAAGATTGCACCGGCAAAGCCTTGATAGCGCCCGCGTTCGCGAGGGCTGAACATATCTCCCATCGTGGCCATGACGATCGGCATAAGAGCGCCTGCTCCGATGCCCTGGAATCCACGCGCGAAGATCAGCTGGGTCATCGTCTGGGCAAAGCCGCAGGCCACTGAGCCGAGCAAGAACACAATCACGCCGAACAGGAGAACACTCTTTCGACCAAAGATGTCGGAGAGCTTCGAATAGAGAGGCAGAGTAACGGTGGACAACAGCAGGTACGAGGTCGCTACCCAGGAGTAGTGATCGAGCCCATTCAACTCACCGATGATGCGCGGCATCGCCGTGGACACAATAGTCTGGTCCATGGCCGCAAGCAGCATCACAAGCATCAATGAGCCGTATACCGTCCAACGTTTCTCCGGTGAGATTTTAGGGCGCCACTGTGCGTCCTTGTCATCATTGTTTTGCATGACTTATCCCTTCGGTTTCATACGGAGCGCACTGAGTGCGTTCCGAAGTTAGTTAGAACGAATTGCGATGATTGAGTGAGGGAAAAACTCTGAGAGAAAAAATTTGAAAAGAACAGAAGCTAAGCTATGAATCTCCGCATGCCCGAGTCAACGTAGATTTATGAGCAAAGAAAGTTTTGAGGTATGACTGGCTAATAAGAACCTGTATCTTTCAGCTCAGCCAAGTAAAACTACAAATCGCAAAAGCGCGCTAGGATGTTGTCATGCTTCGCGCGCAAAGTTGTCAGGCGCCACAAACTGCTTGAATGACGATGAAATCAAGTGCTAGCGAGAGCTTCGTCTAATGCTCGACAGACAATTCTAGAGTTAAGAGTCTGACGCTTACTTTGGATCTTCGTAGACGAGCAATCCTGCTTTCGGTGTTATGCAGTGCAGGCGGCAAATGATCTCAGACTTCGGATAATTGGCCGGCCATGTAAAAGCGGGATGTCCGCTTAGCGTTTCCAGCGATCGTTGCATGCAATTACCGTATGCCGGTGGTATCGTCGGCGGTATCGCACGATAGATTCCGGGAACCAGGGTCGGAATTTGGTTGGCTCTTACGGAGCCATCTCGCCCAAAAACAATCAGGAAATCGGCTTGTCCTCTAAAGAACGCAGTGCCACTGCCGGGCGCCTGAAACAAACTCGGCCGCTCAGACATCGGAAATCGATTGTTATAACTCCACAAACTCTGATGTGAAAATATAAGTCTGGGCACTCGCACGCCTGGAGGAAGTTGAACGTAATACGTTCCCAGAGTGACTGTCTGAGAGGGATCCGAGCAGGTTGCTACTTCCGACCAGACTTGCCCCAGGGCAGAGGCGGCATCTTCCAGAAAAGCCATCATGTCCGGGTGATTTATTGAAGTGACACGAACAGAAGGCCGATTGGAAATTGTGAACGGCGACGTACGGGAGTTTCCATAGTAAGGTCTTTCTGCATCAGTGGTCAGCCAATTAAGGGACCCGAGCGGCGCTGTTTCACCATATGAAAAGGAGCTGCCCCCCTGATTATCTAAACCGGCAAGATTGACTGCGGCAAGACCATTTGCATTTAGTGACTGACCGGTTTCTACATTTGACTGTACACCGCCTTGCAGTGCCGGCGCGTTTCGACTGTATTGCGCTTCTCCCTGCCACTGATTGGCAGACGTCGCATAGTTTTGCGCGAAGCTGGCAGACGGCATCAATACGCTAGTAATAACGATCAAACACAAACTAGCAAAGGCTCTATTGATTGGCATTTCTATCGCTCCATTTTGCTCGAGCAATATAATGCGATTTGGTGACAAACTATTGGCAAAAACTCGGCCGCAAATAAGTCATTTAGAGAACATATACTTGCAGTTCAGCGCGTGCAAATGAAGTAGGAAACTGATTTTCGGCTTCTGTTCTCGGCAGCATGAACTGTGCCTGCAGGCAAATCTAAAGCATCACCGGCAGCGACGAGAAGATCTTCTCCGTCGATTTGAAAGACGATTTCGCCTGTATGCACAACGATATATTCATCATGTGGATGGCTGTGCGGGCTGTAGTAAGCGCCCGGTCCGTCCTGCCATGAAAAGATCGAAAAGCCCTCCGAAGAGAGCTTTTCGCGCAGATCATTTGCGGACTTGCAGTCCAAATATTGGCGATGAGCCACTGAGGCCCGGCGCTTCAATTTAGCCTTTGGAAGCTTTTGCTTCTTCTGAGGGCTTATCTTCTTTGTCAGCCTTTTCGCCTTTTTTACCCTTTTCAGGTTCTTCGGCTTTTTCAGCCTTTTCAGGCTTTTCGGCTTTCTCGCTCTTTTCGCCCTTTTCCGGCTTCACCGACTTCTTCTCGTTTTTCTCGAATTTGATAGTCTCGCCGTCGAGCGCAGTCTCGATGCAATCGCCTTCTTTAAAGCGACCTTGCAAGACTTGCTCAGCGAGATTATCTTCGAGCAGACGTTGAATAGCGCGGCGCAACGGTCGAGCACCATAGGTCGGGTTGTAGCCTTCCTTGGCGATCAAGTCCTTGGACTCATCGTTGACTATCAATTCCATTCCCTGAGCCTTAATGCGGGCACCGAGATCGGCGGACATGATGTCCACGATCGAACGAATCTCTTCGCGAGTGAGCTGTTGGAATACGATGATTTCATCGATACGGTTGAGGAATTCCGGTCTGAACGTCTTTTTCATGGCGTCCATAACCAGGTCCTTGATCTTCTTGTACTTCTCATCATGCTGACCTTCGTTCGACTTCACCTGGAAGCCGACAGCGAGCGATGATTTGTCGATGAATTGTGCACCGACGTTGGAGGTCATGATGATGATTGTGTTCTTGAAGTCAACCGTTCTGCCCTTACTGTCGGACAAACGACCATCATCGAGAATTTGCAGCAAGACGTTGAATACATCCGGATGCGCTTTTTCGATTTCGTCGAAAAGTACGACGGAATAGGGTTTGCGACGGACTGCTTCGGTGAGCTGACCGCCTTCCTGGTAGCCGACGTATCCCGGAGGAGAGCCGATCAATTTGGAAGTGGTGTGGTGCTCCATGAATTCCGACATATCGATGCGGATGAGCGCATCCTCGGAGCCGAAGAAGTAGCCGGCCAACGCTTTGGCCAACTCGGTTTTACCTACACCGGTAGGTCCGGAGAAGATAAACGATCCAATTGGGCGCATTGGGTTTTTCAAACCGACTCTGGCCCGTCTGATTGCTTTGCAAACGGCTGTTATTGCCTCTTCCTGACCGATTACTCTCTGGTGAAGAACATCTGCCATGTGCAGCAGTTTTTCCGATTCGCCTTCAGTCAGTTTAAGCAGCGGAATACCTGTCCAGGAGCTGACGACGTAAGCCACTTCTTCAGCGGTTACGATTGGTTTTTCAGTCTCTTGTTTGGCTTTCCATGCAGCTTGAATCTCGCGAATCTTTTCGGAGAGTTTGGTTTCTTGCTCGCGCAATGAAGCGGCTTTTTCGAATTCTTGATTGCGAATTGCCATTTCTTTGTCACGGCGCACTTTTCTCAATTCACGCTCTACTTCCTTGCCTTCAGGCGGCAAAGAAGAAGCACGCAAGCGCACGCGGGACGAAGCTTCGTCGATCAAGTCGATGGCTTTATCCGGCAAGTAGCGGTCGCTGATATAGCGATCTGAGAGCTTGGAAGCTTGCTCGATTGCTTCATCAGAGATCACCAATCTGTGGTGTTCTTCATACTTCTGACGAAGTCCGCGCAGGATTTCGATGGTTTCATCAACCGACGGAGGGTCAATGATAACCGGCTGGAATCTGCGTTCGAGTGCGGCATCGCGCTCGATATGTTTGCGGTATTCGTCCATGGTCGTGGCGCCGATGCACTGCAGTTCGCCGCGGGCCAGCGCCGGTTTCAAAATATTGGCGGCGTCGATGGCGCCTTCTGCTGCGCCTGCGCCGATCAATGTGTGCAATTCGTCGA
>CAZHEZ010000077.1:0-10967 GCA_964531315.1 uncultured Candidatus Obscuribacterales bacterium
AGTTCGGTGGACTTCAATGGCGGCCTTATCGCTGTTGTCGTCTTCACCGTTCTGTCTGAAGTAGCGGTAGTTGTCGGTGGTTTGCTCAGCCGTATCATCGGCGACAGACTTGGCATCAACCCCTTGCTTCAGCGCAGGAAGTCTGAAGCGCTCAGCGCTTCTATCCTCACGCTCGTCTATGCCGGCTTCCTTTCGGCGTCATCGGCAATCGTGCCTTCCGTCATCTCAGTGACGTGGGTATCGGCGTTGCTGTTGTCGGCGGGCGTCAACATCATCCTGTTCGCCGCACTGTACATCAAGCGCGGCATCATAGCCAGACAGCCGTAGTCGAACTGGGCAACCGGTTTGATTGTCTTGAGTTTCGCCTGAAGGCGGGTCTCAAGACAGGCTTTCCGGCTTGTCCAATTCAGTCTCAAATCAGGGATACCCTCTATGAAAAACTGGTGGAGACGCTTACTGCCCGGCAGGGGACGGCTTCGGATGCCGCCTCGCCGGGTGACGCTAGGTTTTTGGGGGCTTTGCGCTCTCTTCACCCTGCCGCTCATGATTATGGACACGGCTCGCATGTATGACACCGCCATCGCAGAACCTGCGACTTTTGGCGATGCCGCTTTGCGGGCTCTGGCGTCCTTCTTTGGACTTGGACTTGCCTTTGGCATCATGTGGGGAATGCTCTTCCTCGCGGTCGCCTACATCACCTCGGTAGTGATACCGGATACGGTGTCGGCTGTTCAGTCCATCCGCGCTGCCGCCCGTCGCGCTCCCGCTGCCTGGCAGCGGTTTCGCGACAATGTCGCCCGTGCAAGGTCACGGCTGCGTCAAGGGTTGGTTGCTTGCTTGCGCTTTCTGGGGCAAATCCCAGTGCGCGTTCGAGCAATGGGCGCTCAAGAATGGCTCTTCGGGCTGTTCGTGCTTCTCTCGCTGGCTACTCTGGCTGGGATGCTTTATCTCGGCTGGGGATGGGCGGGAGCGGTGGTCGCCTGGTTGCCTCATTGGCTCGTCGACGGAAAGGACTGGGTCATCCAGCTCATCGTTGATTGGCTGATCTGCATGCTGCCGTTTTCGATCACCACCTCGATTTTGAGTGGGCTGATCAAAGCGTTGGTGCGCAGGATTCGCAGGCGCTAACACATTGGAGTTCAGGGTGTCCTGGTGGATCATTTCACCAGGACACCCGGGCTCTGCAATTCTCTGAAACTTCTAACAACCGCCGTTTGCTAAGCTTAAGCACGCATTCGGCAGAAGGAAAGTTACTATGGCTCACGAAGCAGGAAAGTGTTCATGTCACGGCGCCGGCAATTCGTTTGCGCCCATCAAGCTCCGCACACCGCGCCCCGCGGTCGTTCTGCCCAAGATGATCAAAGTGGCCAAGGCCGACGAGGCTCTCTATCGCCGCGTCGTCGATGCCGCCAAAAAGGCGAGCGCCGATGCCTATCAGCCCTACTCGCAGTACAACGTCGGCGCTGCTGCGCTCACGTTCGACGGGCAGATTCACACCGGCTTCAACATCGAGAACTGCGGCTATTCGCAGACCATCCATGCCGAAGAGTCGGCGGTCACCAATGCGATGGCCAACGGGCTGATGACGCGGGCGAAGGCTCACGGCGTCGACCAGTTCCACGCCATTCTGGCTGTGGCGGTGCACGCGCCCAAGGGTTCCGACCCCTGGCCTTGCTGCAACTGCCGCCAGTTCCTGGGCGAATTCGGCTATGACATGCACATCATCGGCGAGGAGCCGAAGGATGGCAGCATTCTCTGTCTGACACTCGGTCAGCTCGTTCCCTTTGCGTTTCCCATCGAGGAAGTGCTGAGGAGCGTGCGAGGCGAGCGCTAACAGGCAGACCGCCGTCTAATTCATAAAGAGGGGCCGGGGCAATTGCCTCGCGCTCCCTCTTTGTGCATTAGAGCCCTGATTCACACGAGAACAAGAGGAAACCATGCTGGCTTTGCATGTACTGAAAAGCCTGGCGTTTGCGTATGTTCTTTTCTCGCTGGTGGAGTATGTCACGCATCGATTTGCCATGCATCGGATGCGTCTGGCGCGCTGGCTCAGGAGCAAATTCTTGACCACGCTGTGCCGCAATCACATGTCGCTCCACCACAAACGCGGATACCGTCACACGACCGACGAGAAAGACGATCATCTGTCGCACATTCTGATTGCGGCAGCGTGCGTGGGCTTGCCCATCGCGCCCATTGTCTATCACATCGATCCGCTGACGGTGTACGTTTGCTTCGCGTTTGCAGTCGTCTACAGCATTGGCTGGTGGCTCGTGCATCTGGAAATGCACCGTGATAAGGGTTGGTTCTTCGCGCGCAATGCGCTGTTCCGATACTTAGACCGGCGGCACCAGCTGCACCACCTCTATCCCGACACCAACTTCAACGTGCTGCTGCCTCTTTGTGACTGGTTCTTCGGGACCTATCACGTGCAGCCACAACGATTGGTGCGCGGCAGGAAGCAAGCTCAGCTCGCTGAGTAACGACCTGCCGGTTCTTCAAAAAAACTGAAAGTGAGGACCCGATATGGATACGTCCACCTCGCTGAAGCCGGACGACTTCCTGCCTTACTACCAGATGGTGGAGGCGGCGAAGGCTGGTCCGTCCAAGCTTCTGCTCAAGGCGCTGGCGCTTATCGAAGCGGACGGCACTGAGGCTCAAACTGCCCCCGCTCTGGCGGTCGATCTCGGCTGCGGAACGGGCAAAGACAGCGCGGAGCTGCTGCGCCGCAACTGGCGAGTTCTGGCTACCGATTTCAGTCAGGCCGGCATCGACGGCTTGCTGGCGCGACCGGAAGCCACTCAGTACAAAGACAACCTGGAGACCCGGGTTGCGTCGTTTGCAAAAACGACCTGGAGTGACGCCGCCCTGGTGGTTGCGCTGCTCTCTTTGCCCTACGGACCCGCCGAGACTTTCGATGCGGTCTGGCAAGCGCTGGTATCGTCTCTGGTGCCGGGCGGATACTTTGTCGGACAGCTCTTCGGACCCGACCACTACAAGGGAATGAACCATGTAGTGCGGCGGACCAGGAGTGAAGTCGACAAAATGCTTGAGGGGTTGGAGGTGCTGCACCTGGAAGAGTTCAGCCAAGCGGTTGAGCACGAAGGTGAAACAACGCACTACAACTACTTCGAGATCATTGCCCGCAGGCCTCTGACCGGCAAGTAATCCAAGCCCTGGTTCATCAAGAACCGGCGAAGTGACCGAATGCTGATGGAATTGTCTGAAGAAACCTTTCAAGCGGTTTCGCAGACAAACTCATCGCACTCAGGTCGCTTCGTTTTTGTCGATGTCATACTAAATCAAATAGTAAATAATGCAATGCCAATCCGAATCCGGTGACCAAATCAGCCTCAGTTTAGCCCGGACTCTGTGGTTTGCTATGGTCCACATCGTGCATCGTCGCATCGGCACATCCTTGTGTTTCACGTTTCTCGCACTTCGGCGGTCAGCCCTACCGGAGCGCAAAGGAGTACTATGTCCGGATTCGATCGCGCTGAAAATAGCTCCAAGACCCATCCAAACAACGTGCCTGAAAGTCCTCAGTCATGGCTTTCCGATTTTGGAAATGGATTTATTGAAGGTCTGATGGGGAGAGCACCCCACGCCGCACTCAGAGGATCCAAGGGCGAGTCCATCGCAGAGTTCATGGGAGAGGGGGCGGATGTTCCACGCCGGACGATATGTGAATACTATCAGCTGATTGTGTCTCTTCGGAATCGCTCCCAAATGAGCAACGATGCGCATGCGCACTTGCCTGTGCCGCATCTGGAATTGACCGATGAATCTGGCGTTTTCTGCAAAAGGTAGGAGCACTGTCTATGACATTCGATTCTCATCAGCATGACCATAGTCATGCACATTCCGAAGGAATACTCGAGGAAATTGGAGATTTTGGCTGCGGGCTGGTTCATGGCGGCATTGAAACGCCGGTCAACGGCTTGCTGCAGTGTGTCAATGAAGCTACCGGTGCGCACATCCCGAAGCTGGAGCTGGTCGATGACGATCGAGCCCGACGTTCTGTCGGCGGACAGTTGGGTGATCTTGCCGGTGGTGTGTTTGATTGTCTCGGCTTTGCCGCATGCACAGGCGGGGTCGGTGCACTTTTCGGAATAGGCGGCGCAGCCGGCGCAGGCAGTGCGACTATGTTGGGAACAGCATTGCGAATGGGTGCGGCTGGAGCGGTTTATTCCGGGCTGTTGACGCCAATCGAAGGCCATGGCGCTAAATTCTGGCTGGATCGAGCCGAAAACGGCTTAATAGGCTTTGGAACATTCGCCAGCGCCGGCGTCATGGGCGGTGCCTTGAACGCGACTGGAATGTTCGCAGTGCCGGCCGCTCGGTCCATCATAGGCAGCGCGGCATATGGTGGCATTACAGGGGCAAGCATGGGAGTGGTTCACTCAGAGCTGAACGCTACGATCAAAAAACAACAGTTGCTGCCGGATTGGAAAGACGTTCAATCAGACACGCTTTCATACGGTGCACTGGGCGCGGCGTTTGGTGTCGGCGACAATCTATACACGCGTGCAACCTTGCCCAAACCGATTGAAATAGACACTGGCACCGCTAAAGTGTCTGTGCAAACGGATTCTGCAGGCAACCCCATCAAGGTGACTGAGTCCTCCCCCGGTGAGCATGAAGTTTTCTCCAATCGCTATACAAAATATGCTGATGGAAGCTGGGGCAATGACGGAGACCCGTTTTCTGGCAGAACAATTGCCGGTGTGAAGCTTTCACCCGGCAGAGTTGAAGTATCGCACGGTCCGGAAGACGTATCTTATTATCGGGAGGGCCAGCCATTCGACAGTGATTATTTGAGAGCTCAATACACGGCGAAATTCAAAGATTCGATAGGTGTTCCATTCTATGCGGATCTCACCGAAGACGGCTATGTGGAGCACGACTACAAAGGTCGTCTTGAAGGGATGCGCGATTCAGTTGCTGAAAGAAGATTTGACAAAGGTGACCTGTGGCAAATCAATTCGATGGATCCCGATCACAACTCAGTTCTTATCGAAAGAGCCGTAGTCAATAACGAGACGGCAAAATTGACTTTTTCTGCGCCCGGTCAAGCAGAAAGCTTTTCCGTCAAGCTGACGGACCCAGCCCGTTGGCAATTTGACTTTGGAAAGAACACCTATGATTTCGAGGGCACCCTGAGTGTTGAGCCGCCCGCAACAGTAGACGGCCTTGAAAGGCTGAGAATTGTCCCGAAAGGTGGTGAGCCTGTCGAGATGCCTCTGACTTCATCGGCGCAAAATGTTCGAGAGGCGCTGCTCACGTTTGCCAAGCCGGCAACAGTTAAGTCGCCTGGCTATATGCTGCATTGGTGAAGATATGCATTAAATATCGCCTGTTGTGGGCTTGCATTTTTCGAAATTGAGGCAGAATATAGTGCCTAGATGGCAGGTGCCCTGCTTGGAAGTCCCCCTTTGAACAATTCCGTAGACCTTCCAATTTCAAATTCTCCGTTGCTTCTGGCGATGAATTCTCCTGTCCTGCATGAGTTCATCGCTTACCTCACGCAGAAAAAGGCAGAGCAGGAGGCTAATCCTGATTCTCATTTGACCATCGAGCTTTCTCGCGACTTCGTCCACAAAGTTCGCGAAGCTTTTAAGCAAGACATTCTCGATGGCGAAAGGCGACTGCACTTACTCGCCCATCTTCTGGCATCGATTATGATGGAAGGCGAGTTCGAGCTGCACAGCAATGTAATCGGCTTTTTGCCGGGTGAAGAGACTCGCCAGTTTCTGATCCGCGAAAGAATCAACCGTGAAACTCTCTATTCGGTAACCGACATCGATCTCGGCAATCACATGCTGGACAATTTCCGCTACCAGAAAGACCGCTCCTGGGTGCCTTTGCAGTTAGCCGCCAATTTTGTCGAGTACATTCCGCTATCGCGCCCAATCACCGGCGTCAATCGCCTGACCAGTCGCGTCAAAGCTGAAGAAGAATTGTCCAACAAAGTGGCCGACGAGATTTTCATGCTGGATGAATTAGTGGCGCGCGACAAGCAATTGCGCCAGTACAGCAAGTTTGTCAAAGACATATTCGGGATCAAAATCGTTTGCGAAGATGATATTACCTGCCTGGCCGTGCATGAGACGCTGAAGAACTTGATGGTGGGCGATATCAATCAAACCCTGGTGGAAATGCTGGACGAAATCGGATTGCCGGTCAATGAAGACGTTTCCCACCCACTTCTGGCTTTTATTGAAACAAAGGACTATCTCACTTGCGACCCCAGCAAAATGAAACGCACCGGTTGGCGAGCGATCAAGAGCGTGGTCGAATGGAACGATTGTTTGTTCGAAATTCAGATTCAGCCTCTGGCCAACTATTATCTGGAGCTGGATCATATGGCCGGTCCATCGCACAGATCATTCAAGTTTACGCGTGACACTTTGCGCGATGAGGTGGCAAAGCGGATTCCCCTCTATGGTCTTTACCGAGAATTGCTGCGCATGTTGTTTGTCGAATCGAATGTCTCATTCGAATGCAAGGGCGCATCTGTCGTAATTAAGTGACTTGGTGGATTGATGAGGCAACACGCTTTGGCGAGGAAAATCTTCGTCCATTGGGCATAACTTTTCATAAGTAATCGACTTCCAGGTTTTCGAAGAGATAATGTTACCCGGTGGCACGACGGGCAACATTTAATGGAAGTCGGCGCAAATTCCACAACTAGTCCACGAATTTTTGTCAGAGTTGATATGCGGGTAGTCTAAGTGTCCGTTGTCCATCTCCCGAGTAAATACGCATCAATAGGGCGCTTTCTGCGTCCGTGTTGAACTGCGTGTGCAAAATTGAATTCCCTGTGCCTGTGCTGAAAAGTAACGAGCTGGTTTGACGCGTCAGCGTTGACCGGCACTCCCTGCGCTTTTCCAATAGACAGCATCGCCCTGCGTAGTCTTGATTTGCAGCGCAAGTTTTGCACTGTACAGGTTTAACATGTCTGAATTTACCCAATTCGATAATGCCAAACTTATGATTGCCGCTAGCGTTCGCCATTGTCGATTGACGATTGAAGAACTGCCGGTCGGTCAAATTGTTATAGATGAAATCGGCAAGATCAGATCTATAGATGCTTCTACAGAGCGAATTTTAGGCTTTGAGAATGCATGCGGAAGGTCGATTGTGGAACTACTCGTCGAGGCAGACAAACACTTTCCTCGGAAATTATCCCCAATGAATTACGGTGATCTGGGTGTTCTTTCGTTGCAGTCGACAGATGGAACACTCTATCATGCCCGAGTTGTATGTGTGCCCGTCCCTCATCCCCAGACCTTCTTGCTCAGCTTGATCTTTCAGAGTGCCGGACCTAATTGATCTTCTCGTGAATACATAAATCTGAATTCGGGTAAAAGCCGAATAGTTTCCAAAACCTCGGACGGTTTTTGCAATGTCAGAAACAACCCCTCGTGTTGGTACCTCCGACACCATTTCACTGCTTTGTCAGAAGCACGGCTTGCGTGGCTACAGGGATGAGATTGCTGCTTTGGTGCGTCCGGCGGTAGACATAACTTTTACGCCTTCTTCAATTGAAGAAATTGCTATCGGCGAGTCGCGCATTGGTGGTCTGCCGGACCTACCCACCAACGACAAAGGCCTTTGCTGGCGTGGCACATATTGGCCCGAAATCAATGGATATGCTCCTGAATTCTTCGCCCAATTCGATTTGAAGCAGTTGCGTGCCTTCGAGGCCTGCTCGCAGCTTCCTGCGACCGGCTCGCTGCTTTTCTTTTTTACAAATAGTGGGAAATCCCATGCAAAGTATGGACGGCGGGGTCACAGAATTTTGTACACGAATGAGGAGCATCTTCATCGGCCGTCTGAAGACTGGGAAATGCCCGAGAATTTGCGATATCGCCCTGCCAAATTAACATTTAGAGATTCGTGGAAGCTTCCTTACGTGGGTCATTCAGCGATTCAAAAGCTCGAGATGGAGCAAGAATTGCTTGATCGCTATGATGCGCTCTATCGCGACTGGCGGGTCTACTATGGGATCTGCTTGCCTGGGGCTCCTAGAGCGTGGCTCTTTGGCTATGACGACAAATTCAACTGTCCTGAAAATCCAGAACAGGAGCCGCCGCCGGCACTAGAGGCCGAGGTTGGTCGTCAGGGCTGGCACCATTTGTTGCAGTTGGCCGATGAACACGAATTGCTTGATATGTCGATTGGAGACCTCGGTCATCTCAACTTTCACATTCATCCGCATTACCTGGCTGCATGCGATTTCAACGGCACCTACTTTTCCATAGAAACGACCTAAAGAGCGACCAAACAGAGAATTTGTTCTATCTTTATTTTGATATTGATTTGATGCTATTGGAAATTCACTTTGCCACCCAATTGAGGTGTAACGTCCGTGTGACAATGTGCAATTTATAGTTGCAGCATCGCTTTTCACCCCGAGCGTCTTGTTGTAACACCGCATATTAGAGGGTTTAACAGATGCCACTTGAATCTCAAAACATGGCCGGCTGCCCGCCTCAAATCGAGCAGCTCCACACGAGTGAACAGGAATCGATTGTTTCTGTCTGGCAAGACATAGCGCGTGATACTCACTACAGAGGATTGTTGCCCTCCTTCAAGGAGCCGCCACAGGAAAGTTCTGGCCAAATCACAAGGGCGCTATTCGATGATGTGCAAAAATTCGTGTTGGACGCACGTGTTGCTTTTTCTTTGAAAGAGACGAAAGAAGCGCTGACAGATGCGCACATACCGCTTTCTTCTATTTCTGCTGATTCGATAAAAGAAACTGCTGAGCGCTCGCGGATTGCTCTTCAGGAAATGAACGACATGCTCAGCAAGCGCTCTCCTGAAGAAGTGGGAGAAATTCTCAGACTGGCAAACTATCAGATGGAGGGCAGAGGCGAGAAGTTCGGCTACGACGAACATGGAAAAGTTGCCATTCAGAGCGATCACAAGAATGTCTATGCGCTCTCGAATCCTCGCCTTGTCGAAACTCTTATTCGATACGTGGATGCTTGAGGCGAATTAGAAAGCACTACCTATTATAGTAAAATTTTGAGAAAAGAGAAAAGCCTGAGAGCGTGTGGCTCCCAGGCTTTCTCCGGACAATTTCCTGTCTGCGTCAAGCAACCGATTTTACTTGGTCGGCGGCGTGACGTAGATGACGTAGTCCGTAGGCAGATAAGCTTCCGGCTCGTCGTCCTTGGGGCTGCCGATGAAGATGCGCACGGTCGCACGAGTGGCGCCGGCGTATTTGGCAGCGCGGTCGGGGATGCCGAAACCGCCTTCGATGTGACCGGCGCCGGCCAGGATGACCATGCGCTGCAACTGCCTGTCCTTGTGGAAATTGGCAGCGCTCTGCGCCATATAGTCGTCCCAAATGGCCATCACTTCGTAGGAGCGCTCCTTCTGTTCCGGCGTCGCTTTATGCGTGCCATGAATCATGGAAAGAAGGTCCATCCAGTAGTCGCGGTGCTCCTTCACCTGGAAGTCGACCGGACCGAGCTGTTTCTTCTCGGCATCGGTAAGGTTGTCGTAGCCGACAGCCTTGACGCGATCCGTGAGTTCTTTGGAGGCATTCAGCGCCGCCAGGGGAATCTGATTGCGTCGGGCGAACTCTACGATAGGACGATAGAGTTGCCAGTCGTAACCCCACCGGGTGTCGTATTCGGTCTGCTTGAGAAACTCAGCTTCCGAAATCTCACCGGCGAAATAACGATCGATGACGCTTTGATATGGGCGCTGGAACATTTCCATACCCACGCCCAAACGCTCATCTAAAGCGTAAAGGGACTTGATGATCTGCAGCTGCATGCGGTGGTGAGCAACACTGTCGTGCTGCTCGCCGACGAAGACCAGGTCCACCTTGTTCAGCTCGTCGATGAGCTGGCCATAAGTGATATCCTGCTTGTCTTTCGTCCGCACCACAGTTACCTGCAGTGGTTCTGATTTGACTGCAGTCGGTGCTTTTGTCGGTGAAACGATAGGCGCATTGACCTTGTTCCACACCAAAAGTCCGATCACAGCCACTAACGCCGCAATAATTGCAAGGCGTAGAAACATGCGAGTCTCCTTGTAGAGATTTACTTGCGGCGCGCCGGCGTGTCCGGTTGAAACCAGACATGCAGAAACCCGCAAGCATTTTTAGGAGCTGCAAGCAAAAGGTCGGGGCGATGCCGCGCATCGTCCCTATACCGGTCTTAGCGCACCAGGTCCATCACCACCGCGCCTAGCACGATGAGAATAATGCCGATAGCGCGCACGACGTTGAGTTTTTCTTTCAAAAAGGTGAGAGCGAAGACGTACATCACCAGCGGGTATCCAGCGGTCATCGTAATCACATACCCGGCCGTCGATTGCGTGAGGGCGAGCAGGTAGGCGATATTACCGGCGGTGACGCCTGCTGCCGAGAGCCAGGAGAATTTCCAGGCGCCGGGAGTGCGGAAGGCTGTGTGATAGCCATGCTTGCGAAAGAGCGCAATGATCAGGACGACCAGGAGAGTCTTCCAGCAGGCTTGGGTGAAATACGTTTCGAACGGGCGTCCGAATTCCAGTGCCCGTTTTTCAAAGCAGCCCAGCAATCCCCAGAGCAGCGTCGACAACGCCACACAGGAGATAAGCACAAGTTTTTGCTTGCGGCTCAGCGTCTTTTGTTCTTCTGTGCCCGACCAGCCTATGAGTGCCACGCCAAGACTGACGAGGGCGGCGGCGGCCAGTGCGGATACTTTGAACGGTTCGCCTGTAAGTGGCGTGGAGAGAAGTTGCCCGATGATCGGATAGCCGGCTGTGATGCCCAAAACCCAGGATGCCTGGGTCATGCTCATCGCATAATAGTAGGCGAGAAACGCCACCATTGCCGCTACCGCATTCAAGCCCTCCCAGTAGAGGACGCCTGTGCTGATGTGCCAGTCGGGATAAATCCCGGGCAAGAGCACATAAAGCACCAGCGCCACCACTGCCAGAAACAGCGCCGCGCCACCGAAGAT
>CAZHEZ010000077.1:10977-30378 GCA_964531315.1 uncultured Candidatus Obscuribacterales bacterium
CAGAAAGAGGTGGAAGGTGACGAACACCGCTTTGGGCGCCGCCGATTCCACCGCCTTCTTGTCGAAGATGCCCGCCACGCCCCAGGCCATGAGGGTCAGAGCGATCCAGGCGTAAGTCATGCAGGTTGTCCCTTCTTAAACGAGAGGCAGGCGATTCAGACTTTCGGGTCAGTGTCGCCTTTGGGGTCCTTGCCGGCCGGGTGAGCGCCACTGGCGTCGCCGTCCGATGTCGCATCGACATCGTGCGCATCCGGTTTGGCCGTGCCGTCTTTGCCAGCGCCTTCGCTGGTATTGACGGTGCCGTTCTGGTTTGGTGCGTCGATTTGGCAACGCGTTGCCAGTTCGGCAGGATTTGCCTGTGCAGGATTAACGGCGGCGGTTTTCGGCTCGACAACTGCAGTTGCCTGCGTCGCCTGACCATCTGTTTTTTCCACCTGACCGTCGTCTCCTTTGCCGCCGGCTTTTTCCTTGGCCTTCTTCTTGCGTGTCACCGCATACTCTATAACCTTGTTCATCTCCGCGGCAACCAGGAGAACAAGGCTCGAGATCCAGAACCAGAACATCAGTGCCATGACGCCGCCCAGCGAGCCGTAGATGCGGTTGTACTGTGCAAAGTTTTGCACATACTCGCGGAAAAGCAGCGTGGCAGACAGAAAGACGATGGTTCCGAAAACGCTGCCTGGCGTTACCCAGCGACCACGCTGGTGAGAAGCCGGTCCCATACGGAAGATTACTGCCATGCTGCCCATGATCGTGAGCGGAATGACAATCCACTTGAGGACGGTGGCATGCTGAGCGGCTGATCCGGTGAGATGCAGCAGGTCAAGCAATTGCGGCCAGGCCAGAATGAGGACCAGAGCAAAGAGCCCAATCGCCAGTTGAACGATCATGATCACCATCGCCCACAACCGCAGCCGCCAATACGGGCGTGTTTCCCTCACACCATAGATCTTGTTGAGAGCATCCATAATGTCGACGAAAACGGTGGATGACATCCAGAGCAGCACGAAAATGCTGATGGACAGCAGACCTACTGGTGGTTGTTCTTGTATGTGCGAGATCTGTCCTGCAATCACGTTGGCCACATCCGGTGGGAAAACGGCGTGCAGAAATGCTTCAACTTGTTCGGGCGTTAGATTGCCGATGCCGAAGCTGCCTGCTGCCGAGAGATTCGGCAGCAGGTAGATAAAGGCAGTCAGCGCGAGGATAAGGAAAGGAACCGACGCCATCATCGACGAAAAGGCGATTGCCGAGGTGCGGGTGAGCACCTCATGCTGCCTGATGTTTCGCCAGACCTGGACGAATAGTTCCTTTACAGTCAGTTTTCTATTTACCTCGGAGACGGGCATTCATCAGTCCTCCGGGCTGCCGGACGCAGTGGCCACCTTGGCAGTATCTGCGGCAAGGTGACGGGCTCCAAACAGCCAAAGTACGCCTGAAAGGAGAATGAAGGCGGACACCACAAGGAATGCGGTGTTCATGTTGCCGCCTGTCTTGTCTGCCACGGCGCCAATGATCATCGGTGATATCACGTCGCCGAGCGCGTGAATGATCAGGATGTTGAGCGCAAACGCGCTGGCCCGCACCACAGGGTGCGTGACATTGGCGAGAATGGCATTGGACGGTCCGGTGGAGACGAAGAGGCAGAAGCAGGCCCCGAAGATAAAACCCCAGGCATAGGGGAAGGGCGTGTAGAGCGCCGCTACCCAGAGGGGGAAAGCCAGAAGCATGGCAGCGCCTGAAACCGTGAAGTAAGCGCCGCTGAAACGAGCGCGCAGCTTGTCCGCGAGCCAGCCACCGAATACGGTGCCGGCGATGCCGGAGACGACGAGGATGCCGCCGAAGATCAAATTGACCTGGGCGAGATCGGCGACGCCGCGGTATTCGTGGATGTAAGACGGGATCCAGAAAGAGATGCCGCCCATGGCGAAAGTCATGGCGGCCATGCCCAGAGTGTCGAGAGTGAAGGAGCGATTCTTGAGAATCGACAGGTAGTCCTTCAGGTGCATCTTCTGCTTAGCCGCTGCCGGTGCTCCTGCCGTGGCGCCGTCGAAGGCACCGCGGGCTGATTCCTTTTTCGGCAAGCAGAGCAAGCCGAGCACCAATCCGGGCGGAACGACCAGGTAAAACGCCCAGCGCCAGCTCAGATGTGCGGCAATTTGGCCGCCGTAAATGAAGCCGATCGCAGCGCCGACCGAGATTGCCAGGTAGAAGTAGGACAAGACCCGGCTGCGGATCGCCTGGGGAAACAGGTCGGAGAGCATGGTCGGAGCGATCGGTCCGTATGCCGCTTCACCGACGCCGACCAGGCATCGAGTCAAAAGCAGCATGCCGAATGAGGTGGCCAGTCCGGAGGCGCCCGAGGCGAAACTCCAGACTATGACGCCGAAGGCGACGATGTGCCAGCGGTTGATTTTGTTCAGTGCTCCGAAGATGGGAGCGCTCACCATGTAGGTGACCATGAAGGCCATCGCCAGAAGACCGATGATGGCATTCTCCGGATGGCCGCCCAGAAAGCTGCCCATAAATTCGAGCAGCCACTTCACGAATGGATTCGTGGGGGCGCCCGCTCCGAAGAATTCTTCTCTGATATTGGGAACGACAGCCGCTAACACCTGCCGGTCAATCCAGTTGAATAGATTGATGCCGAGCAAGAGATATAGCGCGCTTTTAGCACCCGGAGCGGCATTTGCAAAGATGCTGCCTTGCCCGGGGGTTTGCTTTTGATCAGACATTTGAGGGAGTCCTTAGGGTGAAAGACTTGAACAGACCGCAGATGAATTGCCATGAAGGGAAGGCGACATTGCCTTCCCTTCACGCAATTGCACGGTGTTTCGTTTGAGAGCAGGACCGCAATCGGCCGCCCCGCAAACTGAACTGACACCTACCTGCGCCCCACCCAAGCCGGTTTCATTTACCCGTCTGTGACGATACGTGCCCGCTTTATTGCGGTGCCGCAGTTAGAAGCGCGTTATGCGCGCCGCTTTGTGCTTTTGCACGCCGTGACAAACGCTCTGAAGAGCCGCCTGTTTCCTTGAAAGTCGCGCTCCGGATGCCACTGCACGCCGATCACGAATCGCTTGAAACGATGTTCGATCGCTTCAATGATGCCGTCGGCCGCAAAGGCCACCGCCTTGAGCCGCCGTCCGAGACGGTCGACTGCCTGGTGGTGGGAGCTGACCGTCACAGGAATGACGGAGCCATAGATCGCGAACAGCATGCTGTCGAACATGACCGTAGCCGGGTGTTCTGTTCTGGTTTGTATGCTGCCATCTTTTGCTCGGTGTTTGATCGAAGGTCTATTTTCGATCTTGCCCGTAGCAAGGTAGGTCGGAATGTCGAGAATTAGCGACCCACCCAGCGCGATGTTGATCAGCTGGAGGCCTCCGCAGATTCCGAGGACTGGGAGATTGCGCTTGATTGCTTCTTTGGCCAGCGCTAGGTCGAACTTGACTCTGTCCGGATGGAGCAGTGCCAAGGACTCATGCGTTCCGCCGCCGAAGATTTCCGGGTTGTAATCACGTCCGCCGATGAGGAGTACACCATCGAGCCGGTCGAGGAGCGCGCGCATAGCTGCCGGTTTGCAAGGCGGGATCAGCACCGGGATGCCGCCCGCCTTTTCCACCGCTTCAAAGTAAGCTCTGGCAATGCGCACCTGTTCCGGCTTGGTGACATCCACATCGACATTCAAGCCGATGATGGGTTTTGTCATAGCGTGGCCAGGTCCTCGATAACGTAGAGGATGCCGTCGACAGCCAGCGTCAGGCGCGTGAAGTCGAGGCGATCGATTGTGTCTTTGGGCGTGTGATAGAGCGGATAACGGAAGTTGGAGGTGTCCGTGACCATGACGCCGTCGTAGCCGAACTGCCAGAACGACCAATGATCCGAGCGACCGGCGTCCTTGGCGAAGGACGGTGCTGCCACGCCTTCAGAGGGCAATCCCGCATGGCGACGGAATGTCGCTACGCAACGACGCACGAAGGTGCGCCCTTTGGAATTGCCGACGAAAGCCAGGAAGTTGGCGACAGTCGGATAGAACAGGTTGAACGGGCTGGGATAGTGCTGCGAGTTGGGCTCACTGGAATAGACGCCGAGCATCTCCAGAGAGAGCATACCGACGATATTCTCGTTGCGCTGGCGGCAACGCTTCGCATAAGCGTAGCTGCCCATCTGGTCCCAGGTGCCGCCCGGATGCTCTTCATTGGCGAAAGCCACGAAGCGAATCGTGCGGTCACAGGCATTAGAACCGACCCGGCGGCAAAAGGCGCGTGCCAATTCCAGCATGGCGGCAACGCCGGTGCCGTTGTCGTCGGCGCCGGGAGTGTTGTTGACGGTGTCGTAGTGAGCGCCGACGACCACGATCTCGTCAGGGCGCTTCTTGCCTTTGATTTCGACGATCAAATTGGGCATCACCTTGCCGTCGTACTCGATGTTTTGACGTTCCACCTCAAGGTTGAGGGCACGGAACTCACGTTCGATGTACTCGATGGCCTTGAGCATACCGGCGTAGTTGCCGATGCTGCGCTCGCCGATACCCACCGCCAGTTTCTCGACGTGGGTGATCAGCCGTCCGCGCAGTTGTTCTTGCGGCCGCCCAAACGAGGGCAGTCGACCCTGATAGCTCTGACCGGGCATCTTCACGAACCGGTAAGCCAGTGGGTACAGCAAGGACTTGAGAATAGTTTTCTTGAAGCTCATATTTTTGTCTCCTCAAGTGTTCCACATTTCAGGGTTTAAGGGAGGATGTGAGGGGCTTCCTTGAGGAAAACGCCCTCGACTTGTCTGGCGAAGCAACGCTTCTTGATCGACTTGATGTCGATATCCGAAAGCTTGTTGCGCAGCCGAAGCAGGGCGTCCCGGTTTTGGGCCGGAATGCGTTTGCCGCGTTCGAGAGCGTCCACCGTTGAGATGAAACCCTCAATGACGGCGTGCCATTTCTGGTCGAGATTGAGCTCGAACTCCATGGCGTGGAACCCCTTGATCGTCGGCTGAGCGAGCATCAGCCCGTCCTTCTCAGTGGGATGGACGGCGTCGATGGAGACACACTTTCCGCCGCAGAAGATGTGGAAGAGAATGCGTAGCCAGCGATTTTTCTTGATGATCTCCTCGCTGATGTCGATCGCGAAGATGTCCGATTTCTGGACGCCGAAGTACTGGGGCGGCAGGTCGACTGGGCACTCACCGAATTCGGTGAAGGCGCCATCCCAGAGCGGCTCGCCCTGAAAGGCTACGGCATCGATGACGCCGGGAATAGCGCAGGAAGCCCTGACCGCCATCCCCACCGGCACGGGCTCTTTAGCCACATGCAACGGGTTTGTGCCGAGACCCATGCGATGAGCACCGTTTTTGGTGAACACCACAAAGCCGCGGCCTGCGCTGGCAATAGTCCAGTATTTTTCGGGCCACGCCTTGGCGATGGCACCGACGAAAGTCCCCAGTTTTTCGCTGGAAAAGACGCCGTTTTCCGGGCGCGTCTGTTCGTAGCGATACTTCATGAGGAGTGCGAGAATTTGACCGAGCTTGCCGGTCTTGGGGGTGAGCAGGCTCGAGAAATCTGTCTGTAATGCGTGCGACAGAATCTGCGTGGCGTCTGCTCCGCTGGCCAGGAGGGCGGCAGGAATGGACCCGCCAGAAGCACCTCCAATGGTGGCAAAGTTCTTCAGACCCGCAAGTTGAAGGGCAACGATGGCTCCGGCGCCAGCCAGAACCGCTTTGCTCCCTCCGCTTCCGAAGACCACATTCAGCTCGCCCATTTTGCTGGTACGCAAAATTTCTGCATTTGCATTTGGGCTTGTCATTTTTAGAATCCTTGGTAAGAGGCGATGGGAAGTAATAACGAAGTCGACAGCTCAAATCGCCCAACAGGTATGCAGGCTGCACATGACGTCGCTCCGCAAAAAGGACGGGAGCCGACGCAATGCGTAGCCTTCTATGAGTCTCAAGAAAGGCGGCGTGGTTAACTGCCTTTCGTAAGCTCATAGCTGACAGGGAAATGAACTCTTAGAGGTCGCTTCAAATCTCTCGTCGGGCGCAAAGCAAGACGAGGAGATGAAATACCTAAATGAGAAGTCAGATGGACTTAAAGGGTTTGAGGTGTAAAACAGGAATAAGGAAGAAGTGCTCGGAGATTCTATAAAGAAGAGCTGCTTATATTCTTGACCTCATAGGCCTAAAAAGATCGAATGCTAATAAACACAGTTCACAGAGCTTCGTTGGGGTTTGTGCATCTTGTCAACTTTTCGATGCGCAAAACACTTATGGCGCACTGGATGGCGGTCTCTGGCCTGGCCTTGCGAGTGTTTTCGCAACTGAGCCGAGCAACTTAAGTCGGACGTAATCAACATTCGTAAATTGCCTGACCGGCGCGATTGTTTACACAGTTGTGACCGGCCTTGTTGCCGGCGGAACAACTGGTTTGCTGTCGGTAACAAGGCTCTTGGCATCCCTAGGGGACGTGCTTTTGCCTTGCTCAATTGCACTCAAAAGCAGGAATTTAATTGCGCAAGAGATCGAACTTTAATCGTACAAAAGTTCGATCTTTAGTCGTACAAAAGATCGCCGGGAATCCAGTCTAAATTGACCCTACCCGTGGTGCTCTCGGCCAGTGATGGCAGGCGGTTTTGCAAATGTTTTGCCGACTTGCCGCTATCGCAAATTCTCTTGTCGCGCGCGTCTCGCGCGTCATGAACGTGTTCGCTGCTTTCGGTCGTGTGCAGTCGCACTCTCGCCACAGTCGTTCTTTCTTGATTTCTCGGTGGCGAATAAGTACGAGATTGCCAGTATTTAAGGAGAGTTTGAGGTAGATTCACTTTTGAGAATTTAGTAAGAAAAGATTGGATAGAACCGAATTTGATACCAGTAATTCAATGTATAACACAGTGTGAAGTTTGCGTGTTTATGTCAAGTGTCGCCATGGCGGCTAACCCTGCTTAATGCGCTCGAACTGTCGCAAATGCATTTTGCCTCTAAAATATATGCGTTGTGTCTGCTCAAACTCTCAGTAGTTTATGAAATGCCGCATGAATAGCCAGATGTTGCTGACTGTCCTCAACCTGAACTCGATTACATTTGCGGCGCAAATCGAAACTTGTGAGCAGGGTATTACCTGATTGCTTGGATGCCTTTTCTCTTTTGCAGTTCTTTTGCAGTTCTTTTGCAGTTCTCTTGCAGTTCTCTTGCAGTTCTCTTGCAGTTCTCTTGCAGTTCTCTCATCTGGCTGCCCGTTTCGATTTGCGGGCCTTGTGTATATGCGATCGAGGGCAATCAAACTGCTATGAAAAATCTCGTTTTTCATAGCAATTAAGAGATTCGCGATCGGCACCTGTGGGCTTTTCGAGATTGACCGCAAAAACAAAAGAGTTAGGGGGACCATTCCATGGGCTTTTCCGAACTCGAGATTGCTATGAAAGTTTTTCTCCTTTCATAGCTGTAGCAAAATCAAGTTTTGGGAAAGGCAATCGTCTAATAACACATTGCCGCGTGTTGGTCCGACTTCTTATGTGAGCGTTGCCGATAAGAGACAGAAAGTGTGCCAAAACTTACCATGCATAGTAGGACTTGAATACCGATAGTTTGCGCCGAATTTCCCAATAACTTCTAACTTGCAAGTTAAGTGTTATGATGAGGGTGTAAAAAGCTCACGAAAAAATGACAGCAGAACTCAAAGAAAAAGATGCTCAATTTATGTGCTCTTGAGAGGCGCTAAAGCAATGAAATCATTCATCTTGGATGGAGTGTTTACTCCGCGTGCCAGTGTAAAAAAGGGGGTCAGCGCCTATACCCCGGTACACCCGCAACAGCTTGTCGTGTCTTGCATTCAGGCGTTGCGAGAGCGCCAACCGGAAGTGTTGCCGAAAGCCGAGACGGCATTTTTTGGTTGCGTGTCTCAAGTCAATGATCAGGGAGCCAATCTGGCAAGAAATGCCGTTTTAGCCGCCGAGTTAGACTGGTCGGTCAGTGCTGCCAGTGTCAACATGTGCTGCGGATCCGGTCTGCAGGCGGTGAATATTGCTTCCGGTTTGATTTCTTCCGGTGCCAATTCTGTCGCTCTTGCCGGGGGGGTCGAAAGCATGTCGCGAGTCAAAATGGCTAGCGACGGTGGTTTTATGGACGGCAACAACGAGCAATTGCGCCGCAAGCTCGTTCAGGTTCCTCAAGGCATCAGTGCTGATTTCATTGCCGCCACTGATGGTTTCACCCGTCAGGAGCTTGATGAATTTTCGTTGTCTTCGCATCGAAAAGCACATGCCGCTGCACAGAAAAATTATTTCCAGTCCGCTTATGCACTAGTGAAAGACGAGTCTGGAAATCCTTATCTCATGCGCGACGATCATATAAGACCCGACACTTCACTGGAGAGTTTGGGTCAATTGAAACCAGCGTTTGCCGCGCTGGAAGAGGAATTGACTGCAGCCGGGCTGATCGGGAATGGAAAGGAAATCTCCAGGGTCTTACCGGTGCATACGGCTGGCAACTCCAGCGGAATCGCTGATGGTGCCGCTTGTGTGCTCATTGCCAACGAAGATTTCATTGACAAATCGGGCGCCAAACCACGGGCCTGCATTGTCTCAATAGTGGCACGCGGCAGTGATCCAATTGCCATGCTCACAGGACCTTCTTCCTGTTGCAATCAGGCTCTCAAAGTATGCGGCATGGACCCGAAGGATATCGATCTTTGGGAGATTAATGAAGCTTTTGCAGTCGTTCCAATCCAAACGATGCGTCGACTGAATCTGGATCCCGATAGAGTGAATGTCAACGGGGGAGCCATTGCGCTTGGTCATCCATTGGGTGCCACCGGAGCAATCTTGTTGGTGTCAATGATCACAGCTTTGGAAAAAGAAGACAAAAACATCGGCTGCGTGACGCTCTGTGTGGCAGGTGGACAGAGCATCGCCGCCGTTATTGAGAGAGTTTAGATCCTGATGAATAGACGCTCTGATTGCCCAATTGCTTGTGCTCTTGATTTGATTGGCGACAAGTGGACGCTTATTGTGTTGCGCGATCTTCTATTTTTCAACAAAACGAAATTCGACGAACTTCTCGATTCACCTGAGAAAATATCTTCGAGCGTTTTGACTGATCGCTTGCACCGGTTGGAGCGCGCGGGCTTGATTGAGAAAGCTCCATACAGCACTCATCGACTGCGTATGACTTATTCACCTACAGAAAAAGGAAAGAGTCTGGCACCGGTGCTCGACGAAATCGTTCGCTGGGGCAAGCAAAACCTTGAGAATACGGTTATCTACAGAGACTCTATTTAAGCGCGGCGCGAAGAATGAAGAAATGGGATGCCCGATTAGATCTCGTTGCATCACAAGTGAAGTTTCGGTGAACTGGTCGCCGATGTATCGCAAGTGAAGGTTCGGTGAACGGGCCGCTGACCTTGCGCTGGGTTGTGGTTTTCCATGAGCGTATATATGAGCGCGAGTGAATACCCTATAAAAAGTTTACTTTAAAGCACGTTCGCGCCGGGTTAATCTGCTGACTTTGCGGGAGTGGCTTAAGATGCCAAAGAAGCTATCTAGCCATAAGGAGGCCCGGTGACTGCCGAGTCTGCGCAAGACGAATCGGCGTTGCCTCAGTCTGGTACTGAAGCCAATATCGATTCGCAAGGCAAGAAAAACATTACCAAGTCTGACTCCAGGCTCGATCGGCGGCTGCTTCTTCTGGTCGCGCTCGTCGGTGTTTTAGTGTATCTGCCGCTGCTTGGTTGTTTTGGTCCCACTGACCCGACCGATAGTTTCTTCCTGGAATCGGGTCGAGAAATGATCGAAACCGGGCAGTACCTATTGCCCTTAAACAACTACGAGCATTGGCTCGACAAGCCGATTTTGTTTTTCTGGATGGTGGTCGCCTCCTACAAGCTGTTTGGGGTGAATGCCTTTGTCGGACGGCTGCCTGCGGCACTGTCTGCGGTGGCGACTGGTCTGGTCATATATCATTCCACTCGCGGCATCCTGCGCCCTGCTTCGGCAGCGCTCGCCGCTTGTATATTCCTTGGTTTGCCATTGGCATCAATGGTCGGTCATCAGTGCTTAACCGACATGACTCTTACTCTTTTGATCAGTGGCACGGTGCTCTATTTGTTCCGCGGATGGCTCGAGGGCTCGACTAAATATATTGTTGTTGGTTATTTGTTCAATGCGCTCGGTTTTCTCTGTAAGGGGCCGATCGCTTCAATACTGGCCGCTGCTACGCTCGTCTTATTTTTCCTTTTATCTGGCCGCTCTCTAGGTTTTGTGTGGCGCGGCATCCGGGATCTAAAGCCGCTTTTGGGAATTGTCATCGCTTGCGTTATCAATGTCCCCTGGTATGCAGCCGCTATTCAGGCCACCAATGGGAAATTTTTCGAAGCGTTCTTTCTTCAACAGAATTTCGGAAGAATGATGGGAACAGTCAACCACCAGATGCCGTTTTGGTTCTATGTGCCTGTATTTTTTGGCGGATTTTTTCCGTGGTGCCTTCTTACCGTCTCTGTCCCCTCGCTTTTCCGCAAGGGCATTCAAGTGCAGGATCGAGCCAATTCCAAACGTGTGGCGCTGTTTCGCCTGGCTCTTTGCTGGTTCGGCATTGTCATCGTGCTCTTCACAGTCGTCAAAACCAAGTTGCCGACTTATATTTTGCCTGCCGCACCGGCATTTGCGATTCTGGTTGTCTTGCAGATGGAATTCGGGCTGAAAAAGTCGAAACGGTTGCTAGCGCTCGCGGGCGTCGCTGTAGTGTGCGCGCTTCTGGGAGCAATAGCTGCGCAGCCGCTACTGCCAAAGTATCTGAAGCCCGTGGTTATCGAAAATGGAGGGCTGGCCATTTTCCTGGCATGTCTGGCCGGTTTTAGCTTAATCAGCCTTTCTAAGGGCCGCAAGACTGTTTGTCTGCACGCACTGACAGCAACAATGCTGATTGCCTGCTCCATATTTGTACCGCTTTGGCTGAAAGCCTTTCATGATTCCAGACAAATTGGCTTCAATCGGTTGGTAACCATTGCTCGTGACGCCGGGGCGACCACCGCCATTATTTCGGCTGAAGAGCCGATGATGCCCTATATTCTTCATCAACATGTCTATCGCCTGCAATTGCTTCCTGATGCCGAAAAGTTCACTAAGACGGGCAAGGAGCCCCACTATGTGCTCATTCCTCGCGAAGTGATTGCTCGCCTTGATTGGTTTCCCGGCGGAAACCGACTCCTCGATCAAGAAGGCAAATGGTCTGTCTATGAGGTTTTTGCTCCTAAGCAGTGACAAGGAAAATGTTTTTGGCTCCCGGATTATCCCTGGAGCTGCGGCGCTTGTTCAAACGTAGAGCCGGCGCGTTGCACGCGCCTGAAATGCCGCCTGCAAGGCGGCAGCTATGAAGTCTAATGCTGCGTCAATTGCACGCAGATGCCGCCTATGACAATCAGTGCGATGCCGACAAGGCGTGTGGCGTTGAATCGTTCTTTGAGAAACACAAGCGTGAAGCCGTACATCAATAGCGGATAGCAACCCGTGATTGTGATGACATAAGAGGCACTGGCCATGCCCAATGCAGCTAGATAAGACCAGCCGCCAATCGCCAGGCAAAGTGTGGACAATCCGGTGAAAACCCAGGCCTGACGCGCTTTTAATTGTGGGCGTTTTTTCGAAATCAGAAAATACAGGCAAAATGGAATCAATGTAGTCAGGTTTAAAACCAATTCCACAAAATACACCACCAGCGGTGGCGCCATGCCGACGGCAATCTTGTCGAAAAGTCCTTTAATGCCCCATGTCAGCGTGGCCATAACCACACAAACCGGCACAACCATGCGGGAGAAGACGTTCTCGACCGCTTGTGCCGGCGCCTGGAATGTTTGCAGTGCCGACCGTGTTTCAACCGGCGCCTCCAGGACAGCTACCGAACCGCGGTTTGTGATTGCTAAATTGAGAGGTATTAGCTCGTTTGAGCCGGACTGCGGCAGGTTTGCAGAAAGAAGCTCTTTTGACTCTCTAAGCGCTTTCTCGTCTTTGCTGCCATGTTTCTCACCGGTCAAACCAACTGAGAAAACGCCAGCTGCGATCAGCGCGCCGCCGAGCATAAACCCCGGGACGAGTTTTTCACCCAAGATGAACACTGCCAAAAGCTGCGCCACCAGAGGATATCCGGCCGTAAAGCCCAGGACAAAACCAGCTTCCGCCCGCGACATGGCGGTTACGTAGCTGATCATGCTGATTACATAAACGATGGCACCAATTGCACAATAGTAGATAAGGGCTCCGCTCACTTGCCAACCCGGGTGCATGTTGTTCAACATCAACAAGCAAATTGGCACTTGCGGCAGTTGGCAGACCAGCATCGCAAAGAGCACATCGCGGTTGGAAGCGAAGTCCAGTGCCTTCTTGTCGAAGATGCCCCAGATGCCCCAGCAGGCCAGGCAAATGAGGACAAGCCCATTTAATCCCCATAGGGAGAACGCGTGCGGATCAAGAAGGCTGGTCAGACCAGGCAAAGGCATGGGATTCAGATGGAAACTATGGGCAGGTCCAGGCAGCGTATCACCTGGGTGCGCATCCACGTGAAACTCTTAGGCTCTTTTTAGTACTTTGCTGTACCAATGTCGTGCACTGCTGCGCTAGCCGCTAAGTGGATTGGCAAAACCGGTCACAGATTGGGTTTTATGTAGCCTCAAGTGCCCATTGACTGTCCTGGATGGCAATGGCAACGGACTCATATAGGTCGCCATCATCGGTGCAAAAGAAGAGGTTTTCGTTGGCGGCAATGAATGCATGAGGGCGTACCGCCGACAACTGTTCCCAAAAACGGACCTCCTGTTCATCTGCTTTCATCTCAAAAAGACCCATATGTCCTTTGGTGAGTCTGAAGCCTTCATGGCTGACAAAATTCTCGTTTATGGCAGGTTCGGCCGGAGCCAAAAATATGTACCATTCGTCGAAAAATTGGGCTGAGAGTTGGTCGATGCTTCCAATTCTTGGGCTGAGAACATACTTTTCCCGCGCCTGCCAGCCGATTTTTTGGCAATCTTCAGTGAGGGCTCTTGGTTTATTGTCCTTGGAAGTGATCAACACAAATCGATCAATCACCAGTTGTGGACAGCGTTTCAACACATCATTCGGTGATAGGTCGGGAGCGGTCAGCCACATCCATTTGCCATTTTCACCTAACAACATTTTGATCACTCTCCCAACAAGTCCTTGATAAATGCCTTGTCTGTTTGGCTGGCTACTTCAGTGACGGTGACGACTGTCTTGTATTTCGGAATCGCCCAAAGTTTCTTGTCGTCGCTAATTTTCCTTGCTGCGCTTGTGTCGAAGCGGACTCTCAATATCTTTGGGTTGCGGTTTGGGTAATAGGAGGTTTGCCTGAGTGGAACGCCGCCCATGATCGGAATTGTCTCCATCTGGCAGAGCACTTTCAGCAGTTTGGAATTGGTGACTATTTTGCGGGCGGTGTAAACGGTGAAGTCGATGTTTTCTGTCTTTCCCCCGCCGGAGATGAATCCGCCCCTGCCTCCACTGCCCTTGAACGTGAACCGGTCTCCTTTAGCTTCATAGGTTTCAGTCTCCAGTCCAAGTATGACCGGACCTTTCTTTTCTTTGGCCGGTGACCACTTCATGCGCGCCATGTTCTCTCCGCCCAGGTCTAACAAGTTTGAAAAATTGTGCTCAAAACGGTCCCATTTGAGGCAGCAGACCATTTTTCTTGCGTCATTGAAGGTCCAGACATTGCCGCTGTCTGCGTCAGCTACCACTGTGTATCCGAGATTCGGGTTTTCAATTCTCAAATGACTGGGGAAGACAAAGACCTTTTGCTTGCCGTTGGCCGGATGAGTTTGCGTTAAAAGCCAGCCCTTTTCCGATTGGCACCATGCTTGCAAAGGCATGCTCAAGAGAGCGCCTTCGGCGACGGACAGTGCAATTAGTACGAAGAGAACTCTGGGGAGTGCCATTGCAATTTCAATACCCTGGCAAAAACGTCAAATATTACGATAAAAGATAGTAAAATGTCCGCTAAAACGAAAGGAGCTGAAAACCTCGACTGGCGTGCGCAGTGGTTGGCATTTTGAACAAGTTTCCTTGTGCAAATGCGACCGCGCTCTTGCCGTCAATTAGTTTTCAGCTCTTTCGCTTATCCCATGAGCCGGTGTCGACCAGCTTTCTGAGCGTATCGGGATGGTCGGTGAAAAGACCGGCTGCGCCCCAATCAAGGAAGCGTCGCATGTCCTTTTCGTTGTTCACCGTCCAGACGAACATAGGAATTCCCTTGCGGACCGCTGCTTTCAGCGTGCGCTTACTGGTCACAGCCAGGCGATTGCGACGCGGAGGCATCTCAATGGCAAAGCCGCGGCGGCGGAAGCGACCACCCAGTCCGAGCTTGGCCAGGGCGACGAAACGCACCAGTTCGGCACGTGTGTGTCCGGTGGTGAGATTTGGCTCCAGGCGCCGCATCATCAAGGCCATTTTGGTCGTGATGGAGAACAGCTCGATACTGACGCGCTCGACAGCCTTGAGGCGCCTGAGCGTGGCGATTACTTGCCGAATCATGCGATGGCTGCCCACCTTCACTTCCAGCATCAGATGCGCTTCAGGCAGTGCTGTGAGCACTTCCTCGAGCGTGGGCACGGTTACGCCCTGACCTCTGTGTGGGAAGGTTTTGCCGCCGTCGAGAGTGAATGCAAAACCGGCATCCAGCGCCTTGATTTGCGCCAGAGTCAGTTCTGCCACCAGCCCATGACCATCGGTTGTGCGGTCGACAGAGCCGTCGTGAATGACGACTACGCACCCGTCTTTGGTCATTCTCAAATCAAGTTCGACAATGTCCGAGCCCAATTCGATGGACTTTAGAAAGGCAGGCAGAGTGTTTTCCGGGTGTGTGCCGGAGGCTCCTCGGTGAGCAATCACCAGAGGACGCCCGATTGAGACGAGTCGCTGAAAGCGCCCTCCCAAATCGTAGTTGGGCATGTGGACCTCCTCGGGTCATTGTTCAATGAAAAAACTGCGCAAAAAAGCGCCTTAAAGGTGCAAAAGAAGCCGGACAGGTAGCCGTCATGGATGTTGGGTCCATAAACGGCTACCTGCCACTAGCCACTGATGCGATGTGATCTTTAGCTCTTCTGCTCCGTGTCGTTCTCGTCGTCATTGTGCGGTTTCTCGACCGGGGGACAGTCCGAGGGAACGTAGCACACTTCCGAGTTCGGAGAAATCAGCCGCACAGCGCCTGCAATCAGGCAGCCGGCGATGAAACCACCGATGTGAGCGTAGTACGCGACGCCATCTGAGGCACCGGTGATCACGCTCGAGAACTGCATGCCGATCCAGAAAAGGATGTACCAGTACGCGCGAATGGTCGCGGGCACAGGAACCAGCCCAGTAATCTGAGCCTTCGGCCAGAGCAGCAGATAGCCGCCCAGAACCGCCGCAATGGCACCGGAGGCGCCAAGCGTCGGAACCATGCTGGCCGGGTCGGACCAGACATGGGTGAGGGCAGCGAAAACGCCGCCGATCAGATAGAAGCCGATGAACTTCCCGTGTCCCAGACGAGCTTCGAGAGCCCGACCGAAGACGAACAGGTAAAGCATGTTGCCCAACAGGTGCATAGGACCTGAAGGATCATGCAAGAACATCGACGAAAACATCGTCCCAACCGCTGCCGCAATTGCCGCAGGATCTCCGCTGGAGAACGCATGCATAAACGTACTCGGAACCATCAAGTAGGTCTGAGTGAAATGCTGCGCTGAGCCGTTCGAAAGGGCGGAGAGTTCCAGGACATAGGCGACACAGTTGAGCGCGATAATCATGAAGGTTGCCCATGGGAAGAGCAAGCACTTCAAATTGTCTTTCAGAGGAATCATGTTAGTCCTCGCTTAACCGCTGCGCTCCGAATACTCAGAACGCTGCATTTGTTTCGCTTATGGTTGAGAAAAGGCGCGGGTGTGACGGTGCATCGAGCTAATGGCTAGCGGCACCGGCATAACCGTGACGAATGGAAGGCTTTGCAACTCTGTGGGTAACTTACGAACCTGATCGACTCTCTTCCCGGCACCTGAAGTGCTGGTGGGAATTCATTCGAAAAGAATGGAAAGTGCGAAGGTTTGTGGGTGACCTGTTGTGACAGAGAAGAAAAGCAAGGCTTTAAAGCTAAGTGATCAAGGGCAATGATTACAAGAACATTTCGAGTGTTAGCGCGTGAGAGCAGTTTGTTAAGTTCTCTGAAACGCACACAGAGATATGTTTTCAATAGACGAAGAAATGCTTGGCAACCGGCTTTTGCCGAGAATCCTGCAACTTGAGGCATGGCGCGGCTGATTCATACTGACAACAAAATGCAGGTTTGTGTTTGAAACATGCCGGGTTGGGTGGATGTCAGTACCTCAATCAGGTTTCCAATAATGGAAATGCCTGGTTGACATGAGGAGTTGAGCAGTTGATCTTGGCTCCACCAGTCGTTTAGGTTGTGGCTTCTTGTTTTTGTTCTTCCATCTTTTTCTGCTCGTCACCACTTCATCTCTCCCCCCGTCAACTAAGTCTTAACCCTGATGTAGAGCTACTAAGCGACATCTCGGTTAAACACGACTGCGGGCAGGTTGGATGATGCAACGTACCTATTTCAGCCTCTAAAGCTGAAAAGGCGGAGTACTAAATGAACAAACGCGAACTGAAACACCTGGCCAAAACTGGTCAGGCGTTCACCAAGCTGCAAATCCTCGGCTCGGCAGAGCAAGTCACGGGTTCTATGATGCTATTCGAGCACACCACTCGAGAGCGCACGACTCGTTTCCTCCTTGATGTCGGTCTAACAGTGGAAAATGACAAGGCGGACTTCCAAAATCGCCTGCCCTCCGGGATCACGCCGGCTGATATCGATTTCATCGTGATCAGCCACGCCCACATCGACCATTCCGGCTATCTGCCTCGCCTCGCTAAGCTGGGCTTCGCTGGACCGGTCTACATGACGGACGCGACGGCGGATCTGCTGGACATCATGCTGCCCGACTCAGGCTATCTTCAGGAAGAAGCGGCGCGCAAAAACTGCGCGCGTGCCGAACGCCAGAAGAATGCCAAGCTCCCTTCTGCCACCACTGCCGGTGACAAACACGCCGTCAGCGAGAAGCCCAAGCGGCGCAGCCGCAGTCGTGCAGCTATTTGCAGCGAGCCTCTCTATACCCAGGCTGACGCCAAGCACAGCTTGACGCTCATCAAGCGGGGTATGAAGCTCAACACGCGTTATGAGCTGGCACCAGAAATCGCGGTGAAATTCACCGAAGCCGGTCACATTCTCGGTGCTGCCGTCGTCTCTCTCGAGCTCGGCACCGGCGCCAAGAAGCGCACCTTCTGTTTCACCGGCAACATTGGTCGCACCAAGATGCCGCTTCTGCAGTCGGTCGCTGCTGTGAAGAGCGCCGATTACGTCATGTCCGAGTCGACATATGGTAATCGCGTGCATGAAAAGCGCGATCGCCTGGCGGTGCTTGCCGAGATCATCAACCGCGCCTACGAACGCGCCAAAGAGCCGAGCACCAAACACGGCCATGGCGTCATTCTTCTGCCCGCTTTTGCAGTCGGCCGCGGTCAAGTTCTGCTTGCAGATATCCGCAAGATGCAGCAACTCGGCATGATTCCTCGCATCAAGGTTTTCGTCGACAGCCCGATGATGATCCGCTCCACTGAAGTGCATCGCCAGCACAAGGAGCTCTTGGACGCAGAGACTCAGGCGCTCTTCGCTCAGGGCGTCGATCCGTTCCGCACCGCCAACCAGACCGAGACGATGGAGCGGGCCGACTCACAGGCACTCGATGCGCCTCAAAATGAGCCGGTGATCATCATCGGTTCCTCCGGCATGGCTGCCGGCGGCCGCATCGTCAATCACCTGAAGTCACGCCTGGCCGGACGGCAGAACACGGTGATCTTCGTCGGCTACCAGGGCACCGGCACTCTCGGCAATCAGCTGATTGGCAAGGATGCTCGTCGCAACGTCAACGGCACCACCATTGAGTCGACCACGCAGAACGTGCGCACCGTTCGCATCTATGGTGAGCCGGTCAAGGTCTATGCCACCATCGAGTTTATGTCCGACTATTCCGCTCACGGAGACGTCAACGACATTCTCGGCTGGATGAGCAAATTCGAGCGCAAGCCCAAACAAGTGTTCCTCGTCCACGGCGATGATGAGGCTCTCACCGGGCTCAAAGAGACAATCGAGAAGCGTCTTGGCTGGAGCGTCACCGTGCCCAAGGCACGCGATAGCTTCATTCTTGAGTAATCGCCGGCGGCTTGCCGATTGGCCGGCAGCGATGCAGTGCATCGCTGCTGCCGTCCGCAATCCCGTTTATTGAAGCCGCGACGTCCAATATCCATTGAGACGTCGCCTATACAAATTAGGCAGGCTGCGTTCATAACGCGGCTTTGCCAGTACTTGGAGATACAACCATGAAGTTCGGAAACGTGCTTTTGGTATGGTTCTTGCTGATTCTGTCCGGCTTCGGCGTCATGCTGGCCGGCTGGGGATTGGCATTTGCCTTCGCGTACAAAGTCTTTGTTCCATGGCTCGGATTCGTCACTCCCGAGTATCACAATCTGGCCGCTTTCGTAAGCGCTTTCCTCTTCGACGGCGTCGGCGCAGCCATCGTGCTGGCCGGGCTGGTCGCCTTCGGATTCGGCGCCACAGCAGTGTATCGGCTGATCAAGCGCAAGTAGCCTATTTGGCGATCTGCGATCAGAGATCAGCAATAAGCAATAAGCGATCAGCGAACTGAGACGAGAACGGTCTGGAAGCCACACTTTCAGACCGTTTCTCTTTTGCTCATGTTGTATTATGGATTATAGTAAAATTTCGATTATTCAGAAATTCGAACCGAGATTTGTTTCGATCAAATCACTGCAAGAGCCGTTGAAATGCTGCCTTTGTCCGCCAGATCAGCCACTGCCAGTAGTCGCCCTGGGCGCGGCAGAAGTCGGCATAATTTGTGTAGACAACGGACAGTGGAATATCATTTCCACCTGCTTCGATGATCTTCGCCACCCCTTTATGAAAGAGGTCGATTGCTATCTCTTTTCTGCCGAAGAAGGCTTCGCATTTGGCCAGGCCTGCAAAAGCAAGATAGTATTCTTTGCCAGTGGCAGAGCCTGATTTTTTCAACAAATCGAGAGCCTTGCCGAACCTGACTGACGCTTTTCTATAAGTTTCGCCAATTGCTGTCCGGTCGTCAATTTCTTCTGTGGAATGGACAAGCGCGTCGCCGAAGCGGCAAAGATCCAAAGGCAGAAGTTGCTGGTGCAGCTCTTCTCCTTCAAGTCTTCTGTCGCGAGGAATTTTTCCATGCAATTGGCTCATCCAGAGGTAGTCTTTGCAAACTTGCGGCCACATCTTTTTTTGGACATGAATGGCAACCAGCTTGTAGAGGGGACTCCAGAGAGATGGAGAGTCCTC
>CAZHEZ010000078.1:0-30226 GCA_964531315.1 uncultured Candidatus Obscuribacterales bacterium
TCTTTGGCCAGGGTCAGGCTCATACCATCCAAACCGGCTTTGGCTGCGGCATAAGCAGACTGTCCGGCATTTCCACGAGCGGAAACAGAGCTGATGTTCACAATCACACCCTTGGTTCTTTTCTTTAGCATGCAGGCAACTACATGCTTAGACATGTAAAAAGCAGAGGAAAGATTTGTCGAAAGAACCCTGTCCCACATCTGGGAATCATGCAACTTCAGACCATCGGCACCCAAAGAAATTAAAGGCGCACTGAAAAGAATGCCGACATTATTGACCAATACATCGATGCGGCCGGATTCCTCCATGACCTTTTGCACGGCGCTTTCAATCTGCTGTTCATCAGTCACATCGCACTGCACAAAATGAACCTCTGATGAAGTCTCTGTGGCTTTTGGATCAATGTCGAAAACAATCGGTTTGGCCTTTTCTGCCAACAACTGGCTGACGATAGCCGCACCAAGCCCACTGGAACCACCGGTGACTATGCAATATTTTCCTTCAAGGGAGAGCATCAGACTGCTGTCTTCTTGGAAACAAGCTCGCGAATGGCTCCGATACTCTGCATCGTCGAGATTTCTTCAAAAGTCAGCTCTAAGGCGAATTGTTGCTCGATCGCCGTAATCAATTCCATATGACGCAAAGAATCCCAAAGTACGACATCATTCATTGTCATCGAATCGGCGGCAGCATCGGCAGTAAGTTTGAGCAGGTCCAAGAATATGCCATCCAGAGCGGCAAGGGGCGCGCAAGGGGCTGTCTGATCGGGAATGGTTTGCAAGGTGAGCACCAGCTAGGTTTGTCTTCAAACCGCACAATTCTATCAAGACATCTCAATCTTGCCGTCCTGACAGGCTTCATTGTCACATTTTCAGCGGTTTGCTTGGATTTCTCTAAGAATGAGGCCTGTCGCTCAAGCCTGAAAGCGCAAATGAGTTCATATATTGGGAGGCCCCTGCCCCCTCATTGAAAATCAGGTCCAATATCGTCACTCCGTGCTCAAAAGGCGGAAATAGCTGTCTGTATTCAGGATAGCCTTCATAACTCATCCATTTCACCTTAATGCCGTGCTCATTGAACAAGCTCTCATCTACATATGATTTGGCTGCCGGTCCGGATAAATAGGTGTCCGCACCGGCTTGCAGGCAGATGCTAATCAAACGCATGTTCTTGTCGTCGGCAAGGTCATAGTCACTGGCGCTGGTCAGTTTCGTCTTGATGCCCAGGATTCCGCAAATCTGTTCAAGGAACTTTCTGTTGATGGCGCTCAGGCTGGTTGTGTCGAGCGACAAATAGGAATTCTCGAAAGCATCTTTGAACTCAGCGAAATGAGCACACTTCGAATAATTATGCCGCAGACTTTCCCAGTGTTCCCTGGACCAAGACGCATTGCTCGTCTGCATTTCATCAATGCGGGCGTGAAAGTTTCCTTTTGACTCGACTGGAATGGTCAGCCACTCAAGACCTCTGGGCGTCTTTATTTTGTTGCGATTGCGCCAGTCGCGCCTGGTAAATTGCACACAGTCAAATAAAACAAACTCGTCGACAAGATTGATCATGTCGAAATACCCTTTCCAGGGAATGTATGAAGACTGGAGTATGGCGCAGCTCTTGGTCACAATTGCTAGCTCGATTTAGCAGAATCAAAAAGAGGCTTTCGCGGCTGCTCAATCTTGTTTACTTTGAAAAATTCGCCAACCGAAGCTGCTACGAACTCAATCTGTTCAATGGTAAGACTCACGGAAAGTGGCAGTCGAAGCAGTCTTCCACTCACGTCGCTGGTGACGGAAAGTTGACCCACACTCCTGCCATATCGCTTGCCTGCTGGCGAGTCATGCAGAGGAATATAGTGGAAGACAGCACCAATATCGCGGCTGTGTAGAAATGCCATGAGTTCGTCGCGAGTCTGCCTGTCTGGCAGAAGAATGTAATAGAGATGCCCATTTTGCATGGCATATTCAGGCACCACAGGACGACGCAGCAAGCCCGCTTTTTCCAGCGGCTCCAACAAACTGTGATAATTCTGCCAGGCCCATTGACGGCGAGACAGAATGAAATCTGAATGCTCGATTTGAGCCCATAGAAAAGCTGCCTGCAGCTCGCTTGGCAGATAAGATGAGCCAATATCCTGCCAGGTGTATTTATCGATTTGTCCTCGGAAAAAGCGGCTGCGATCGGTGCCCTTTTCGCGAATGATTTCCGCTCGTTCGATCAATGTCTCATCGTTGATGATTAGTGCGCCGGCTTCTCCGGCTACGAGGTTTTTCGTCTCGTGAAAGCTAAAAGCCGACAGGCTTCCGAATGTTCCAAGTGGCTTGCGGTCGTACTTTGACTGGATTGCGTGGGCGGCATCTTCGACAATAGAAATTGAAGCGTCTCGGCAAATGCGTGTGATGGCATGCATCTCGCAGCCGATTCCGCCATAATGCACGGGGACAACAGCGCGCGTTTTCTTGCCGATTGCCTTTTCGATCTCGGAAGGTTCGATACAGAGAGTCTCCGGATTGATGTCTACAAAGACAACTTTGGCTCCGCGCAGCACAAATGCGTTTGCCGTCGATACGAACGTGAATGACGGCATGATTACTTCATCTTCCGGTCCGATATCCAGAAGGAGAGCTGCCATTTCGAGGGCGGCAGTGCCGGAAGGAGTCAACAGAGCCTTAGGACACCCAAGCGTCTCTTCCAGCCACTGGTGACAAAGGCGCGAAAACTTTCCATCGCCGCACAAATGCCTTTCGGCAAGCACTTCATTGATGTAATCGCTTTCTTTGCCTGTAATGTGCGGGTAGTTGAAGAAAATACTTGCCACAGTGCAAAGCCTTCTTTGAGCCGCTCGGCTGAGAAAGAACAAAATGAGGTTAACAGAGCCTGTCGCCGTCCCTGTGAGCTTTCTCTAATAACGATGCGATCTATTAAAAATGTTTTCTAATATTTGCCGCTCAGGCAGAGACTAGCTCTGCTTTTGCTTAACGGCAATGGCAAGCAAGGAGCCGCCGGCCGGGAAGTTCACCCCAGCTTGAATGAATAGACGCTCAAAATCCAAAACCATTTCAAGCAGGCGGTTGACCGTCCTGGGGATCTCAAATTCCGACTTGTCGAGCTCTTTCGATTCACGCTTCTTATAGCGGCTCAAGGCCAGAAGCGGAAGCAAGAGAGAGACAAATGACGTGATGCGCAACACCTTAAACCCGGCTTTCTCCAGCTTGCTGCGCAATTCGTGTGCGGAATAACGACGCTTGTGCCCGCCCAACTCATCAATAGCGCTCCAGAGAAATCTATGTTGTGGAACAGTCAGAACAAGCCCGTGTCTTGTCGCCTTCCAGAGTTCGGTCAAGACTTGCTCATCCTCTTCAATGTGTTCCAACACATCGAAAGCGCCGATTAAGTCGTATTCCTCACGAAAAGGCAGATCTCGAGCATCGAGTTGAAGCAGAGGCACATCAGGCAGGCGCTTTCTGGCATATGTCAGCCCCTCAGCCGCTAGCTCACTGCCTGAAACCTGCAAGTATTGGCAGCGCTCGCGAACTTCAGTTAGAACAAAACCGGTGCCGCATCCGACTTCTAGAAAGGTTTTACACTGGCGAAAATATTTTTGCAGAACCCAGACGATCAATCGATTGCGGGCGCGAAACCAAAAATTAGCTGCTTCCACCTCATATAGATCAGCAAAAAACTCGCTTTTAAAGCCGTTCTGCAATGCCTCAACATCAGAAGCTCTGGACATTTGGGACCTCCATAGTCCACATAGCGAACTGAACTCTAAGTAGAACGCTTTCTAAAAACGAATGTGTGCGAAGTTAAAAGTGGCCATGATGTGCGAAATCCAGCCCAACCAGCCACATTGAGGATCCCGGCTAAAAACTGAATGACGCCGTAAAAACCCTTCACCCGACCTTGCGGAGCCGGACGAATCTCCAATAACTCGAAGCCGTGCCTCTCTGCAATTAGTTTCATTCCCTGCATTGAATACAGCACAATGTGCCATGGTGCATCAAATATTCCAAACAGAGCTGGCAACGGCTTACTTTTAGAACCGATTCGACATGACCAGGCTAGCAATTGCGCAAATGGAGCCGTCGGCTGCAACGAAACGAATAATCCTCCATTCTCCAGCAAAGAATCTGCCTCACGGAGAAAGGCTGCGGGATCGCTTAAGTGTTCAAAAACACCACTCAATACGAGAGCCTCGGCTTTGATACCTTTGGCGGCTAATTCACCGAGTGACCATTGCTCGACAGGCAAATTTCTCCTGCGACATTCCTCAACCTGCAGCTGGGAAAGTTCGAGGCCTCGGCATTGATAGCCTCGGTTAATAAGATGTTCACAAAGCCCACCCCATCCTGCACCGAAATCCACCACCAGCCCTCGAATCTTATAATCCGCTAACACTCTCTCGATCGCCGAGTAATACGGCTGAGAAGATGCGCGCATGGCGTCGGGGTCAGTATTCTCGTGCACATCCGAAGAGAATTTGGAATCCCGGTAATAGGTCTCAACATAGTCAGGCTCTGGAATAGGGGCAATTTGAACAGACCGGCATGACTGGCAAGTCGTATATGTATATTGCCGATGTTCGCCAAGAAAGGAAAGATCTCCTTCGCAAGCAATGCAACGTGGAGCATCAGACGGCGCGCTATCGACCTGATTGGACTGGAGAATGCCGGTCTTTGATTGCATGTATTTCAAATTACCCTGGTAGGTTTGACGGCGAATTATACTGCAACCCGTGGTCATTATAGAATTCACATGCACTGAGCCTTAAGTAGAGTCATAATTCCCTTGCCAAGTATTCAAATGTCCGCGCACTAGATGCGGAATTTAGCTTTTCAGTTTTGAGTTAGATGATCCCTATGAAGCAGACTCTACCTGCAAAAAGCCAGTTTGCTGCTCAATCAATAGTAAGCTCCGGCGCTGTCCAAAGGCCGGAGTTAGCAGTAGAACTCTCGATTGTCACGACGCTCTACATGTCGTCGCAATATGTCGAAGAGTTTTACAAGCGCGCCACGATCGAAGCCCGCAAAATTACAGCAGACTACGAAATCGTCATGGTAGATGACGGTTCGCCTGATGATTCTTTGCAGAAAGCCCTCAATCTCGTCAGGCAAGATCCTCATGTCCACGTTATCGAATTGGCGCGAAACTTTGGTCACCACAAGGCATTGATGACCGGCATCGAACAGGCACGAGGACAGCTGATTTTTCTAATTGATGTGGACCTGGAAGAGCCTCCTGAATTGCTCGGCACTTTCTTCAATCAACTTGCTGCCGGACAATGGGATGTCGTATATGGCACACAAGAAGCGCGAAAAGGCGGGCTGTTCGAGAAATACAGCGGTGCAGTAGCTTGGTGGCTTCTGGATCTGCTTTTACCCAGAAAGGTTCCGCAAAATCACAGCACCGTTCGCCTCATGAGAGCGGACTACGCTCGAGCCTTGTTATTGCACAAAGAACACAAGACTGCCATCGGCGGACTGTGGGTCGAGACGGGTTTCAAACAGACTGGCCTCAAATTCAAGAAACTATCGCGTTCAACGACCAGTTATCGCTTCACGACGCGACTAACAGCCATGCTGGACAGCATCACCTCATTCAGTGAGCGCCCACTGTATTTCGTCTTCTTCCTGGGATTGGCGATTCTGGCACTTTCTTCTTGCGTGTCTCTCAGCCTTTTGGCTTTGTGGATTTCCGGCAAAACACTTCCAGGATGGATCTCCGTTATGGCGTCGGTCTGGTTCCTTGGCGGTCTGGCAATTTTTTGCATCGGGGTGGTCGGTCTGTACACGTCACGTATTTTTGTTGAAACGAAAATGCGGCCCTACACCATCATCAGGCAAGTACACCACCAAGAATGAAGACTCTGATAGAAGAGAAAAACGTTCTCTTAAGCACGGCCAGCGAGTTGACTTCAGAACAGAAAGCAATGTTCGCCTATTTCGGCGAAGGCGCGAAGATCAAGCCACCGGTGCGTATACTCAATCCGCATAGAATCAGAATAGGCGATCGAGTCAGCATCCTAGAATACTGTTCCATAAACGCATTTCAGGACTCGACCTACCTGCGACAGTTTGTTCGTGAAGAATACAAGTCTGATTTTCCTGAAGAAGATTACCTCTATGACTCCTCGATTGTAATTGGCAACGAATCGCAAGCTGGGCGCTTTTTCTTTGTTTCCTGCACAAAAGAGATATTGATAGAGGAAAATGTTTTGCTGTCGGAAAGAGTGTTCATAGGCGACAACAACCACGGCACTTCGCATCCGCATGTGCCAATTATGCAGCAACCCAATCAGCAAGGAAAAACAGTCCTGATCAAGAAAGGTTCATGGATTGGTGTTGGTGCCGCGATTCTAAAGGATACAGAAATCGGCGCCTTCAGCGTGGTCGGTGCAAATAGTGTTTGCAAAGGAAGCTTCCCGGACCGTTCAGTGATTGGACCGGAGCCGGCAAAGCTGCTCTATCGTCTTCCCGATTGACAGTCAGAATCTACTTGTCGATCCGTTCAGGAATTTCTTTGCAGTAGAGATTGCAAACCACACAGAGACGTCCCTTCGGACTCTCAAAATTGAGCAATTCATGTGAGTCCACATCTTCCACCCCGTGCAAGGTCCGTCCATCGTAAACAAGCACAGAACCCATGCCGGCCAATTCGTCGGTATTATGCTTCACACCGTGTCTGTCCACAACCACGCCACCACCGGTAGTGAAATCGCGCCCTTTCTTGCTGAAAGGCACGAGCAATTGATAGTAAGAGTACTCGCCCAGCGCCACAGGAAAGTACGTATCTTTATGCATAACCATAAATCCGCCGCCGGCTGGATAATGGTGCACTCTGCAGGCATTCCAAAAACCGTCGCGATCCGGATCGTCGCCAAAGTCTTTTGGCACATCCATGAGCTGGTTTCGCAATTCGATGACGAATTCGAACAGCTTATTGAGATGTGGATAGGCAGAACTCTGATGATCGAAATACATGGATTGCAGAAATTGAGCATAAGGCTCGCCAATCCCGTTGGTTGAACTTATTGCCTGCTTTCGCCATGGACCTTTCTCAAGATCGGCATAATTGAATTTGACACCGGGAGGTTTCATCTCGGTCGCTTGCAGCGCCTTTAAGTAATCTTGCCGGGCCGCCTCGCATACCAGGTCGAAGCCAGCCGGTCTCAAGATGCTGAATGCATTTTGAGCAACCTCTTTTCGAATGGAATCAATATTCACTTCAAGCGCTTGCAACTCTTCTACCTCGCCCATTTCCTAGGGCAGACAAGAATAGCATTTTGCGATAAACGCGGGTCAATTCTTGATTTGAATCAACGCTCAAGTAAGAATATTCAAGAACAAAGTAATGAGTCCCTTTTAATTTGGCAGCATTGGGGAACGGCGAGAATATTAGTCTAATCAGGGCTTTTGCAAGTTATTAATATCAGCCAATGCGAAAACCGATGGAATTCCTACATGCACTGCTCGGTACGCCCGTGCTGTACCGCCTCGCCATGACTGCCTTGGGAAGTCCACGCACACGGCAAGTGCACGTATCGCGCTACATTCGCCCGCAAAGTGGTGATCGAATTCTTGACGTAGGTTGCGGAGTAGCGGACATCGTGGAATCTTTGCCTGCGGTGTCTTATCTGGGAATCGACATGAACCCGCTATACATCGAGTCGGCAAGAAAGAGGTATGGCGACAAAGCGAGTTTCATTTGCAAAGACGTTACGGAGATAACGGCAAATGAATTTGAACCGTTCGACATCATTCTTGCGACCGGACTTTTGCACCATCTTTCAGACACGGAAGCGGTTACATTACTTCGCTCCTGCTCAAAATTGTTGAAACCAGCCGGTCGAATGGTCACCTTTGACGGTTGCCGAACCGCCAAACAGCACCCAGTTGATACCTGGATGCTCAACAACGATCGGGGTAAATTCGTTCGCACTGAAGAAGGTTATCAAAACCTTGTTTCTTCAGTTTTTGCAGGGGTAACCATCAACGTACATTCCGACCTCCTGCGTATTCCATACACTTTGGCAATAATGGTGCTTACTCCTTCGAGCAAGCAAATGATGCCTGAATGCGCTGAGAAGGTGACCAGCTTGGCAAAAGAAGTCAAACTGGCAAGTGTAGAGAGAGCAAGTGAATCGTAGCGATTCTGCCGTCACTACTATGCTTAGCGGCTTCGCTGCATTGTCGGTGGTTGGTGTCACTGTGGCAGTGCTTTCGCTTGACCGAGTTGGGGCTACACCTACTTCCATGGGCGTCCATCCTTATCTGGTTGAGTGGTGCCAAGCTGGAAAAAATGCCAACTATCTTTCGCAGCGCGAAGCGCATGCGGCAGCTCTGGTTTCGTGCACACTGCTGATTTTTCTTGGAACCAGGTTCGCCCAGAGGCTTTCTTTATTAAGAATGCCAGAAATTTTGAGTAAGCTATCCTCCCTCCTGGTTGTTTCATTCTGCCTGGTAAGCCTCCTTTGGTGGATTAACCAACCGATTTCGAAAATCGCATGGCTAGCGACTGCATGCGCAATTCTTGGTTTTGCCCTAACCAGTCATTTACAGAAAAACAAAAGTCTGAACAACTTATCAATGTTGATTCTGATTGCCATTGGACTGCTGGCGGTTGTTCCGGGATTGATGATTCCATATGACGCCAGTTGGATGCCACCAACTGCATTTATCGAGTTTCAACAGGGCTATAGCGTGGTGGCTTCACAGTGCGATCGAATATCCATGGGCCATCACATTTTTGATGCTGTTAAGCCAAATTACGGCATACTTCTACAGGTCCTTTGCGGACTCTGGGAAAAGTCTTTTGGCATTTTCAGCTTCGGTGAAAACATCCAAATCATTCGATGGCTCCAGACCCTGACGGTGATATTTGCGTTCATTATCTACAGCTGGTACGCGCGGAAACGTCCATTTCCGTTGGCACTCGCCTTTCTTTTGGTGTTGCCCTGGTTGCACACGAATCAGCTCAGTCTGCTCTTTCCAAATCTTTCACCTTGGCGTAGCTTTGGTTTCCCACTGGCATTTCTCTCAGTGCTGATGTGCATACGGCTGCCCGCCAGAATGAGGTTTTTCTGCCTGGGGATAGTTGCCGGAATATGTCTGTCGCTCAATTTGGAAACTGGTGTTTCTATCCTAATCGGCATTCTGTCATTCATCTATTTTTCCAGTCATGACGCGGGAAAGGTCTTGCCGGCTGACTTCTTAAAAGGTACCTTGCTGTGTCTTTTGGGAGCTGCATTTTTCGTGTCGCTATTCTATGTCTTCACTTGCATCGCATTCGGTTATTGCCCAAACCTGCAATCTTACTTACACCATCTCCAGACTCTTCAGTACATGACGAGGACCGGATATTCAGGAGGCTTCAAACTCCAATTCTCTCCCTTACCCGCCTTCTTTTTCTGCCACTATTGCTACGTACTTTTCCGCGCCAGTCTTAGCACACGGTTGCTAACACAAAGGGAATGTTTTCGCGCATTTGCAGCAACCACTGCGCTTGTCTGGAGTGTGTACTATTTCAATCGACCCAATGAATGGTACTTCCAACCGCAGTTTTTCTTTTATGCCGTTCTTTTGATTGATGTCGCAAGGCTTGCACAATCTAGGGCATGGACTTCTAAAACATTCGAAAGACGCAGCATCGCCATTATGTGTCTTATTTTCGTTATATCACCGCAGATGGTGCTGGCATTTGAGAATGCCTTACCCAGTTACCGCACAATGATTCGCCAGTGGAGCAGAGGGAAATTGAGCGAGAAAAATGCGCAGATGATTTCAGGCATCTACGTTCACCCGAAAGCGGCAGAAGAGCTTAAGGAAAAGGCAAAAATTCTTGAGGAGAAGTACAGCTTAGGAAAGGTGATCTACCTCACCGGAAGTACGGTCTTGATCCCGAAACTGACTGGGCTTTACTTAAAAACCGATTTCGATGATCCATTCCAGGAGTTGACGTACATAAAATATACAGACGACTTTGTACAACAAATAAAGAACTCCAGCGTAGACAAGATTCTCATAGACACTGACGATTCATACCTAGCCGGCGACAAGTTCCGGAGCGCATGTTGGAAATATTTCGAAGAAAAACTTTCACCCGACTTTGAGTTTTCTGAAAACAACCACGGATGGAAAGTACTTGCCAGAGTTTCGAGAAGGAAAGCAGTGACCAACGATATTGGTTTGGATAAAGCAAGGCTTTGAATATAAGGTTCCTTATTTCCGTTAAATTTAGAGATACCAACAAGGCATTATCATGCCCACATGACCGTTTCACTAGAATCGCCAAGAAGCCAAGAGCCGATCGCGAACTCTCCGAAGAGCAGCGGCCGTCTTATCTACGCTGATATTTTGCGCGCTCTTGCCATTGTGCAAGTAGTGTATGTCCATAGCGTTGCGCCTTTCATGCCTAGTTTGGCGCAAAAGAGTGGTTGGTGGGCCTGCTTGATCCCGGAGGTGCTGGGCCGAGCCAGCGTCCCTTTGTTTATCATGCTGAGCGGATTATTCCTTTTTCAGACTGAGGAAGTTTCCCTCTCTCGGTTTCTAAGAAAGCTCTTCAACCGTATCCTTCTGCCACTGGTTGTCTGGTCCGGCATTTACCTGCTCTGGTCGCAGTATATGACCGGCACAGCCGTTACAGGCTATCGCTGCCTACAGCTCCTGCAAATCCCGGCCTACTATCACCTTGGTTTTATGTACTTCCTGACTGGACTCTATTTGGCTGCGCCGATACTCAGGCCGTTTGTGCGCAGTGCCACCAAAAGCGATTATGTGTATTTCGCAGCCCTCTGGTTGATCAATGCCAGCGTGCCCTTGTTTTGTAAGCTCACAGGCGTGTGGATGGAGCTCTATTTCGTTGTATTCACCAATTTGACTGCCTACTTTATAGTCGGATACGGGTTGCGAAATGTCTCGGTACCCAAACAAAACCGACTGTTGCTGTGGCTGATGTTGGTTACTTCTTGCGTAGTCTCAGGAATTGGCACTTATCTTTTGACTGCACAAAACAAGAATCAATTCGATCCTCTCTTAATTGAATCTGCCAGCCCGACAATCTTTGTTTATTCAGTAGCAACCTTCGTTTTGGTCAAATCGCTAAATTGGGAAAGCCTCAAAGCAAAGCATCCTACTCTGGTTCAATTTTTCAGTGCGACTGGTGGTATGGCGTATTCGATTTACCTGCTGCATCCGATCGTCTTAGACTTATGCCTGAAACTTCACTGGAACAAGATTTTCACTAGAACGGGCTTTGGGTGGACTTCTCTGAAAACCTTCATTGTTTTCGTTGTAGCTTTCTCGCTTACTTGGCTTTGTGTGCGCATCGCTAAGCTATTGAAAGCTCCATCCTGGATTTTTCCATAACATCACCCTTTTCAGTTGGAAGCTTCAATTTGAAATACGAGCTCTGCCGTATCACATGCAGGGACAATCCGAAAATGCCTATCACAAAGACACTGGTAATCTCAGCCACACCGCCCGGTACCAAAGGCGTTGGAGAGGCTTTTCTGCGTGAGATTTGTCTCTTGTGCCCAGAAGACAGTCTGTCCTTCTTTGTGCTTGAATCGTTGAGCTATGCGATGCCTCAGGACACCAATGACCTTACTTACTTGAATATCGAACGTACACCCATGCCTTTGGAGCAGCTGACGGCTGACAGCCAGTTGCCATTTCTCAAGGATGTTTCCATTGCCAAAAAGCGAAAAGAGTATTGGCGCCAGGTTGACGCTGTGGCGCAACGCGCCGCCGCATATGGTATCAAACAGGGCTGCAAACAAGTTTTTGCCGTGCTGGGCAGCCCCACTGTGACTGCAATTGCAGAAGAGGTTGCCAGGTCAATGCAGGCCGATCTCATCTGTCTGGCTTGGGATCCTCACGAAACCACAATGGACATGTTCGGCTTCGACCCACCGACACGAAAAGAAGTGATGAAGCGCTTCAGTAGCTGTTTGAAAAACTCAAAAAGTTTGGCTGTTTCATCTGATGGAATGCGCAAAGAATACCTCAAGCGCTTCGGCGTTGAAGGCATCCCGTTGATTCGCCCGCTTAGACCGGAGTCCATCAAACACGAACGATCGCGACATTCTTCCAATAACCAGATTATCATCGGGTTTTGCGGCAGCTTTTATGCAGCCAATGAATTTGCCAGTTTTTTCGATGCCCTTTCTCAAGTAAATTGGAAAATTGAGGGAAAGCAAGTCATCTTCAGAATTCTGGGCAACTACTTCTTTCTTCCCAGGGAATTCAAACAAAGCGGTATGCACCTAGAACTTTTGGGATTTCGAGACCAGGCAGAAACCGTAGAAAAACTTGCGGAATGCGACGTGGTCTACCTGCCATTCTGGTTTGACGAAAAGTATTCGCTATCAGTAAGAACCTGCTTTCCTGATAAGGTAGGAACCTTCTTAGCCAGTGGCACACCTATTTTTTACCATGGTCCTCTCGTATCCACACCCACCGACTTCATCCGAGAATTCCCGGTCGGACTGCCTTGCCACAGCCTAAAAGCTGAGGATATTTTGTCCACCCTAACCAGGCTCGTCACCGAAAAGAATTGTAGAGATGAAGCCTGGGATGCCCGCAGCAAGGCTCTCGAAGCAGTTTATTCAGAGAAAAATTTCCGCTCCAAGATCGCACAATTTTTTCGTGTTTCCACTCATGACTTGAAGTCGCCTGAAAATGTGCTTACAGGTATTTCAAAGTGAACGCAGCGGAATCGCACAAATTGCTGGTTTTGACGGCTTCTCCCACACTGGAAACTACCCAGAGCGGACAGATTTTGCGCGAGATCATGAAAGCAGGGCAAAACGTGGCGATCGTTCAGTTAAAGAACATGGGCGCAGAACATCCCTTTGCAGCACAGCAAGCCAAGGTTCTTTCATTGACAATTCCCGGCTGCAAGGGTCTCAACAGGTTTTCCGGGCCGATATCCGAATTGGAAGAAAAAACCCATCGGCTCTTGAGGCGAAACTTCTTTTTCAAAATGAGAAATCTGGCTGCCGAAATCATTTCCTTTGCCAGGAAAGAAAAAATCAGTCGAATAATTTCATTTCTGGACGATCCCTCGATCATATGGCTGACCCGAAGAGTGGCTGCCGGTCTTCAGGTCGACTATGCGACATACGCTTCGATCGTGCCGGAAATAATGCTTACATATGCAGAATACGATCGTCACAGCAAGAAGCAAATGGTAATGGAATTTATTGCCACCATCAAACAGGCCTCACCGGCAACGTTTGCAACACAGGCGATGGCAGACTTCTATCAAAACCAGCACCAAGTCGCGGGCATAGCCCTGACCCCACCATTGATTGAAGTTCAATCAGATTTTCATTTCGACAGCCAGGAGCCGGTCAGGATAGGCTGCCTTCTCAATCCGCTGTATATCAATAGCTTGAACTCACTGATTAATGCTTGTCAGAGCATTGGATGGCAAATAGGCTCCCGGCGTATTGCCCTTACCCTGATTGGATCGGCAACAAAGTTACCGCTGGGCTTCAATGGACAGCCGGCCGATATTGAACTCTTGAGCGAAGTTTCGCCCACTCAAGTGATTGAAAAACTCGCCACCTGCACGTTCAATTTCCTGCCCTACTGGTCAAGTCCGGACTTTTCTCTAACGGCTAGATTGAACCTTCCAGATAGGATTCAACTTTACCTGAGTGCAAAACGCCCACTGCTGCTGAATACGCTCAACCAGTCACTTCTTTACGACATAGTAGCGGCAAACAAACTGGGAATTAACCTCGATAATCTGACGCCGGAATCTTTTGCTCAGGCTGCCGGAGAGCTGATTGCTTACGGGCAAACCAAAAATCTCGACGCCGGCTTTGAGTCTCTCAAACAGTCCGTGTTCTCTGAAAAGAGTTTCGCGCAGGGACTGGACAGGCTGATAGCACAGCGCCAGACTGCCCTGGTCGGCTCACCTTAGAGCGTCTTGAACCAGAAGGCAGACGGCTCAGATTCCGGATAGACGGCACGCATGTCGTTTATGTCCGGGAACAGCTCAAGCATTCTGCGGCTCTGGTAACACATCAGATAATTTCCCGGCCAGAGTATTTTCACCTTGTTGTTGTTGACCAGATAAGCCTGCAAAAGGTACTGCTCATTCCAGAACCAGCCATAGTCCAGGTAGCAGGACGGATACGGCTCCGGCAAACTGATGTCGTGCACATGAACAAACACACCAGGCTTCAAACGCGGCAAAATTTCCAGATAGAGGTAGAGAACATCCCCTCCTTCCTTAACCACATGGGTTGAATCAATAAAGAGAATATCGCCAGCCTCGAGCCGATCGAAGTAGGCCGGCTCCAGGTCCTGAACGAAGCTGCGCCTAACCCTGGCCACTGATTCGAGGCCGGAGCTGATTATGCCTTCCGGATACGGCTCCACCACGTGCAGCTCAGTGGTTTCGAGCAGCTCACCTCGCTTTAAGGCCTCATGGGCAAAAAGAGTCGAATGCCCAGCTCCTACCTCGATGATAGTTTTGGGCTTGAGGTGTCGGATCAGCGCGTAATACATGTGGGCATCGACAGCCATGTATGTACCGTTGATTAAGTACAACTTAACGTCCTTGCTTTCCTGATGAAGAGGCAAGAAATCCCGCAATTCCTGGAAATACGCTGTGAGCTCCGTTTCTGCCCATGTCAGTGCTGAATTTGCGTCGATTTCGAGACCAGCCAAACTGGCCCGATTAGTCCAAAATTCAGCGGGCAAGTTTTTGGCATTCACAAAGGGGCGATAGTAGTGATCGCGCAGAAGATAGAGATCCTTCTGGCGCAGCGCCTTGAACAGTTCCAGCTCGGCCCCGGTTCTGTCTATATAGCTCTGGACAATCTCGGCAATCTGCTCGGCGCTGTGCAAGGGTGTTCCCTGGGCTGGCGCGGCGGCCGGCTGGTCGCTTAGAAGAGCCCTCAGGCGAGGCGCATAGCGCCTGACACCAGGAATTTTTTTCAAGATGGTTTTGATACCTGAATGCATGACCAAATCAGAAATATCCAGAGTGAACCAGCCAATCACACAGTTTGGCATATCCTCTGCCGAAGGACCAAGGCAGCACCCTCGAGTAATAACATTGTGGCAATACCCTTGCTACAACAATAAAATGGCTGGGCTGGAACCTCTGGAATTGGGCAAGAATGGCAGCCTTTAGCGCTTGGATTAACTTCAGTCAATCCAAGCAAATGTAAAACAGTCTATGCTCCATTGACTACTATTAGCGCTGGCAGCCGGCTGCCACCTGACGCACTTAGCAGAACTCCACTTCAAAATGCCAACCATTCTGAATGAAACACCAAGCATTGCCAGCTCGGCGGGTCCTTCATTTGATGCTCGCGTGCTGCTGCTTTCCGTCGTGCCGCCAAACACCAACTATACCGGCGCCCTGATGCTGCAATCAATGTTCAAGGCAGTCTCACTGGATAAGCTCAGCTGCTTTGCAGTCAAAACGCCCAGGCTCGACCCCAAAATTCACGAATATTTCAAAGACATTCCGTACCGTTTTCGCAACAAGCCTTCAGAAGCAAAGACAAGACGCCTGCCGGGAAAGTTGGGTAGCCTGGAGTGCTTCGCCAAGGAATGCTATACCGCCAATATAACGGTTCCGAAGATTGCCGCCGAAGTCATTCAATTCATCGAAAAGACAAAGCCGGAGATAATCTGGTGCACGCTCGAAGGCCAAACGATGATCCGACTGGCCTCGATTTTGCAAAAGGAAGTGCCACTACCTATGGTGACACAAATATGGGACCCGCCCGAGTGGTGGATGCACGACAATGGCGTGGATAAATGGTCGCGCAGTTCTATTCTGAAGACGTTCTCGTCCGTGTTGCACAATTCGAGCCGGGTAGCGGCTGCGTCCTGGGCGATGGCCGATGCTTATGCAAATGAACATCACTGCCGCACCATTCCCGTCGTCCCTGGTTTGCCGTCCGACTGGGCGAAAGAGCCCGCCACAAAGCTTAATAACGAAAAAAAACTGACGATTGGTTTTGCCGGACAAATGTATTCAGTGGAAGAGTGGAGATACTTGTTGAATACTCTGGACGCGCTCGACTGGAAAGTTGAGGGTCGGGAAGTCGAAATAGTCATGCTCGGACATTCATTTCAATTGAGCGGAAATCAGAGAAGAAACATTCGCTACCTGGGTTGGTGCGATCAACAAACGTCACTGCAAATCCTTTCAGAATGCGACATTCTCTATTGCGCCTATTGGTTCAGCAACAAATTCGAAGCGCCGGCAAAATTGAGCTTCCCATCCAAGCTGACCAGCTATCTGGCAGCGGGTCGGCCCATCTTGTTTCACGGACCGGAATATTCATCACCTTACAAGTTCCTCAAAGAGCATGATGCCGGTATGCTTTGCCACGGCGTGACAAAATCCGCCATCAGCAATGCTCTCAACCAGCTGGTCGGTGACCCGCAGAGATACCGTCAGTTGTCAGAAAATGGCAACAGAGCTTTTCAGTCCTATCTCACCGAAGAGTATATGCGCTCTCAGTTCTTAAACGCTCTCACTGAGTCGTTCGGGGATGGGAAGGCTTGAACGTCGTCCAGGTCAGCGTCCTTGATAAGGAAGGGGCCCGATTCAACGGGCAAGATCTGCACATACAGCTCCAGGAAAGGGGTGTGGACAGCACGCACCTGGTCTGGAGAAAGACTGGCGACAACGATACGACAAAAGAAATCTGTGCCGGCCAGTTCAAAAATCAGATTTACCAAACCACCAGCACTCTTGAAAAAAAACTGTCCCTGCAGTCGGTATTGTCACCTTTTTCATTCAGCCTGCATAAAGATCCTTACTTTGTACAGGCAGATCTTGCGCATTATCACCTGATCCACACCGGATACTTCAACTTACTGGCCCTGCCCTCCTTGTCCAGATCGAAGCCGGCCGTCTGGACGCTTCACGATCCCTGGGCGTTTACCGGTCATTGCGTCCATCCCTTCGACTGCACACGCTGGAAAACCGGCTGTGGAAGCTGCCCGTCACTGGACAGCGAATTCGCCATGGATAGAGACAATTCGCACGCAATGTGGATGCTCAAAGAATTCGTTTATGCAAAAAGCGATCTGGACATTGTCGTCTGCTCGAAGTGGATGCAGGAAATGGCCGAAGCCTCTCCGCTCATGAAGCACGCACGAATTCACTACATACCTCTGGGGCTGGATCTGGACAAATTCAAGCCGAAAGACAGCCGCCAAGCAAAAAGAAAGTTGGGCGTCAAAGAAGGCAATGTGGTAATTGGCTTGCGGGCCACAACCAGCATTTTTAAGGGGCTTAACGAGGCGCTGGAATGCCTCAGGAAGTTAGAAACTGATCGGGGCATCACGATCCTGGCCTTCAATCAGAAAGGATTGCTGGAAGAATTCTTCGGCAAATATCAGATAATCGATCTGGGTTGGCTGACAGAAACCGATGAAATGGTGACCGCCTATAATGCCGCCGATATCTTTCTGATGCCGTCCCAGGGCGAATCTTTCGGCATGATGGCAGTGGAGGCAATGGCTTGTGCAAAGCCTTGCATAGTGTTTGACGGCACCGCCCTGCCCGCTACTACCTTTGCGCCGACATATGGCATTTCCGTGCCGAAAAACGATACTGACGCATTGGCCCAGTCTTTGAAAAACCTGGTTGAGAATGAATCAGAACGTCTGACGAGAGGACAAATCGGCAGACAGCTGGCCATCGAACATTACGACGAGAAGGTCTACATAGACTCGCTTATAGCGCTCTACAAAGAGACTTTGAAACGGCGAGCAAACTAGCGCTTGGCGGTCTCTTTCATCCTGACGGCCAGGGCGTGCGGTCTGAGCAAATCGTTTTTGTCCAGCAATGCCTTGATCTCGGTTTTGTCCATAAGGTCATGCCTGGAATCATACTCTTCACCGGCAAATGCTGCCGGAGTAAATGATTCCGGCTGCAATTCAGGAAGAATCGGCAGCACGACATAGTAGTCACCACGCTCAATCGTGCGATGAGACTCCTCATCGGAGACCAATGCTTCATGCTCTTTTTCACCGGGACGAATGCCGATTACTTTGATCTCGATTTGTTGATCGCCGACCATGACCTCGGCCAGATCGCGAATATTGGCGGCCGGACATTTCGGCACATAGATCTCGCCTGGTTTTGCACCGTTCAAACAAGCAAAAATAGTGTCGACGGCATGATCGAGGGGCAGTAAGAAGCGGGTCATGGACTCAGTGGTGATCGTGACCGGCCCTCCGCAAGCAATTTGTTCGTGAAACAAAGGAATCACCGAGCCCCGGGAAGCCAAAACATTGCCATATCGGACACAGGCAAATCGCGTCTCCGGGCAGTCCAGATTGGCACGGCCGTAAATGCGTTCTTGAATGGCCTTGGTCATACCCATTACGTTTACAGGTTTGCACGCCTTATCGGTTGAAACACCAATGACGGTATGGATACGCAGACCATTTTCTCTAATCGATCTGGCAATATTTTCGGCACCGACAACGTTTGTTAAGACGGCCTCATATGGGAAATATTCGCAAGCCGGAACTTGCTTAAGAGCGGCGGCATTGAATACAAAATCCGCATCCCGCAAGGCAGTCCTGACCGAGCTGTAGTCTCTGATGTCGCCGATGTGAAATTGCAAAACTCTTTGATAGTTTCTGTAAAAGAGTTCATCAGTGCCAACACTCATTTGTTGAAATTCAAGGCGCATGAAGTGCTGCTTCGCTTCATCGCGAGAGACAACCAGGATTTTTCTCGGTATGCCGCATTCGCCGGCCAGCAATCTCTTCACCAGCAATTTGCCCAGAGAACCTGTGCCGCCGAATACCACGACATTCTTATCTGTCAGCATAAAACCCCTGCGCAGATGCGCAATACACCAGTCTGAGCGATAGATCATAGCAAATACAAGTGCAGCAACTGCTGAGAAATAAGCCTAAATGAACGGTTTTCGGGCGCCCAAACGCTGACCATGGCGTAAAAAACCTAAGAAAATGCTCACACTGACAGGGAATCTATCAGATACCTTTGAATCAATCGGAGCGAGCCATGCAAACCATTCTCAAACCTCGCCAGCCGCAAAAAAATGCCGATAAGCCAGCTGCACGTAACGTAAATACGTCAGGTGGACGTTCGTTTTCGATTGAGTTCTTGCGCTTTTATGCCACCGTCCAGGTCTTGCTCATTCACACCTCCGGTCCATGGGTAGCTTTGTTCATCGCCAAAAATCCCTGGTGGGCAGCCTGTGTGATTGATTCTTTTGCCAGACCGGCGGTGCCATTATTTCTGATGATAAGCGGCATGCTTTTGTTGCGCGAAGAGTACGACAAGGCTGAAAGCCTGGGAGAGTTTCTCAAACGTCGTTTTTCTAGAGTCTTCGTTCCATTAATCACCTGGAGCCTGATTTACCTGGGCTACCGCTTCATCCATCACGACCCGGCCATTGAGCTGAACAATATGGCAGCGCTGCTCAGCTCTCCTGCTTGTTACCACCTGGGATTTCTATATTTTCTGACCGGTTTGTATTTAGCGGCTCCAATCTTGAAGGTCTTTGTAAGAAACGCCGCGGACAGGGAGGTCAAATATCTGGTTGGGCTCTGGTTTGTTTTTGAATGCGTCTCTCCATTGGTTGGCTCCTTAACCGGTTTCAGACTGCCTATCACCTGTGCGCTGACCGGCGGATACCTAGGATATTTCGTGCTCGGTTATTTGCTTAGCCAGACAAAACTGTCCGGCAAGAGGCTCGGTTGGGCGCTTGTCGCCATAGCCGGCTCGCTTGGCTGCACGATAGTCGCAACATACCTGCTCACCGAAAATGGCCCTACCCGAGCTGTAAATGAATTGTTCTTCAACTATACAAACCCAATCATCGTCATCTACTCAACTCTCACATTTGTAGTGATACGGTCCGTGAGCCTGAGTTTGCCTGTCAGGTTGGAAAAAATTTGCCGGTCTGTCGTTGCTTCGATTGCCGCTGCAAGTTTCACAATATATCTGGTGCATCCGATTATCCTCGAGCAGGTAAAACTGTGGCTAGGGTTTGTGGCACACCTTCCAGGCAATAAGTTCTGCATGACGGCGCTGGCGATTTTCGCGATCGCCGCCACCACTTGCGGTGCTTCATGGTTGTTTTTCATGTTGGCGCGGAAGGCACGACTGCCGGCCTGGATAATTCCGTAAGCTATTTAGAGAGTCATGAAGGCAAACATATCAGTGTCAGGGGCTAGTAAAGACGCTTTCTTAAAATCACTTTGCGCCCAGCGGAATCTAAGGCACGCCCTTTTTGCTGCCGTCGCGGTCATTGTCATTCTCTTTCCGGACGTCTTGTTTCTCAGAGCAGGATTGAGCCAAACTTCGCAATTCATGGGCACCATGGATAAGAGACCGGCAGCGGTTTTCTATCCCCAGCCCCCCTGGCGCAACTACCATCACGCCTATGCGGATAATGGAGGAGCCTTATGGCAGTCCGAGCCGGCCCAGCAATTTCTTTCCAATTGCTTGAGGTCGGGTGAATCACCATACTGGAATCCCTATTCGGGTGCCGGCCAATTAGGGCCGGAGACACTGGTAGATCTCAAATTTTCCTTCCAAGCGCTGCTTATGGCGATATGTGGCGGCAGCCAGACGGCGTTCAACATAATAATCATCGGTTCGTTTTTTACAGCTATTCTCTTTCTGCATTTATTCTGCACGCGCTTCCTCGGACTCTCTCAAGTGGCGTCCACCGGAGCCTCTTTCATTTATGCGCTGAATGGATACAGCACAGCTACGCAAGGCTCGAATACATCTCAAACATACCTCTACTTCCCTGCGCTCATTTACGCCCTCACAGCTTTTGCCTCCAAGCCGTCGGCAATCAAATTTGTCTGGCTCGTTTTGATCGATGCGATTATTTTATCGACCACATTTTTGCCCACTACATTTCTGGCTCTGCTGACCACGCACGTCATCGCTCTGGCACTGGCAGCGTCACCTCTAATTGCCGGCGATAAGCCGAACGGCAAAAAACTGTTGACGATTTTCTCGACTGAAATTGCCGCTGCGCTCATGGCATTTCTAATGCTCAGTTTTCTCTACTTTCCGATTATTGAAAGCTTTCAGCATGTTGATGCCGTCTCGATGTACAACGCCAGAAAGTTCTATCATGCAAGCAGCAGCAGTCTGCTTTCATTATTCACTTCAAAACACTTCTGGGAAGAATATCAAGCTATTCCGGCAATTCTCAGCAGCAATGCCTTGCAAAACCACGGCATCATGGTGACAAACTCGGTCTATCACTTTGGTGCTGCCGCCTGGCTGGCGGCCATTTGTTGTTTGATGACAGGGAAACCCTTAAGGCTTGTGGCAATAACCTGCATATTTTTTCTCTGCCTTAGCCTGGGCAGAATTTTTGGTCTGCCGCCAATTAATAACATAATCGAACTGACACCTGGTTTCAGAAGCCTGGGAGAACAATACTGGTTTATCAGCACGGCGATAGCATTCACGATTGCTTCTGCACTGGGTCTGGAAGCAATCAAGGAGAGCAACAAGAATCTGTGGGCACCGGCCGCCGCCATTTTTTTGACGATACTGGGTGCGGCTGGATTCCTTTATTCGAGATACGGATTCAATGCACCGGACATTGAATACAAGCAGTTTTGCGTTTGCATGCTTTTGCTTTTTGCTGGTCTGGCAATGGGGCTAATCACGCTTTCTCAGTACTCCAGGAAATTGGCCATGCTTTGTTGCCTGTCGCTGTGTTTGGTGATAGCTTGCGAGCTAGTGTTCGACACAATGTTCTACCGTCGCGTCAAGACAGAATACTTCGGCAATCCGCCTCTTGCCGTTCAGTTTCTCAAGAAAAACTGCGGGCTCTGGCGTGTCGTCAATCTGAATCAGGGGGCGCTGCCGGCAGAAGAGGGGTCGGCATTCGGTATTCAGCAGGTTGAGACTCTCAACATGAATATCCTGCCCCATTACGAAAGTTTCTTCCACAAGCATTTTGTGACCAATCGCGTTAGAAACTGGGGACGCTTTTGTACGCTTTTTGCCATGGTAGAAAGCGATGATCCCAATTGGAAAGTCTGCCTTAATTTACCGATGCTGAACCTGTGCGGTGTCAAATACATTGCCGTCTCACCCTCCTGGCCAAAGACGATAGAAGCATTGAAAAATTATGGTTGCAAGGTCGTCTTCATCTTTCCGCCCTGGCAGATTTTTGAAAACCCGAAAGCATATCCGCGCGCATTTTTGGCGACCTCGATTTCAAACCTCAATGGATTAGGAGAAAATGAGGACGATCGCGCTCGCTCGGTGGCATTCAGCCAAGACGCCAGGCTGATTGAGGACTGCAAACGCCTGAACATTCCTCTGGCACCCGCAGCAACCGAAACGAGAGCCGACCATGCATCAGCCGCAATCACGGAGTATCACAACGACAAAGTCAGAATCAAGTCCAATTCAGAAAAGCCCGCGGTGCTGATTTTGACGGACAACTGGCACCCCAACTGGCGGGCGCGGATGGACGGAGAGCCTGTCCATATTGGCCTGGTCGATGAAACATTCAGAGCAGTGGCAGTGCCTGCCGGCAGCCACGAAATTGAGATGACCTACCAACCACAATCTTTGCCCATTGGCATAGCCCTGAGCGCTCTGAGCCTGCTCATTGCAGCGCTGATTTTCACAGCCAGCAAGCGCATCGATGCGTGGTTGTTCAGATTCTGAGCCGAAATCAGCCCGGCTAAGAACTAGGTCCGATAGCCGGTCAGCCACTGGCTTGTCGTCAGATTCCAGAGCTTTTGCGCGAACTCATAGAGCTCTACATCGTAGCTATTGTGTTGGCAGATCGCATTCAGAGCTTCTTTCGGTATTTGCGATATCGGCGAACGCATTTCGTTGACGTTTTCAATCGGAACATCATCCAGCGACCAGCAGAAAAGACTGGCTAAAACAGCCAGGAAGTCCGGCGTCTTCTCGGTCAAACCGACCAAAAAGAAATGCTTTATGATATTTACCTTGGCTTGCTCCAACATCGCTTTAGTGCATTTACCCTTCGGTACCGAATTGGGCTCCAGGTCGCAAAGCATGCGCACCATGTGGTTGTCGAAATAAGCATCGCAGCCGGCGAAGTCTTCCACAGAAACTTTGTTTTCGACAAGATATTGTCCCTGCCCCAGCCAACTGGCATTGGCGCGCAGGTAGAAGTAGAGGGATACGACCCGGTCTACGGGCTCTCTCATAATGCTGATATTGAGGCTTTCACGCGCGGCCAATTGATCGACTCTGCGACAGAAGGGAATGTGCCCGGCCAGGACGTCATATTGCCCGAACTTATCGGCAACTACACGCTCAATTTCCTCGCGGGTAGCCATTTCCAGTTCATGTATCCGGGCCACCCGCTCGACTGTAAGGCAGCGCCTCAGGTAAGCGATAACGCTGTTGCCGGCGGTTTTTTGAATATGGGTGAGTACCAGAACAGGCATAATTCTTTGCGACATCGCCGTGGAAAGTCGCTTTTCAAAGGTCTCAACAGCGGGAAGATGCTTGGCATATTCAGGAAAATGTTTCGCGATTTGCTCGCGTTGCTGCTCGACAAACGTCATTCGCCTGACAGCACCGGCCTCGTTTTTTATCTCTCGATTGAGGCGCTGCTCGCGCTCGATGTGCTTGGTGACTGAAGCCAGAATAGATGTGAGCTCTTCACAGTTTCGCGTCAGTTCAAAATTCAAGCCTTCTTGCTTCTTCAGCTTGGCTTGAAGATATCCTGTCTCATGCCGGGTCAAAAGTGCAACGCCGGAAAGCACGGACTGTTTCAAGCCGGGCAAATTCCTGACCAGCTTGATGGCGGCGCCCGTAAGTTGCTCGCTGCGGGTCTCGCTTCTCATTGTCGGTGAGGCTTCTTTTTTATTGCCGGTAGCATTCATGGTTTCTGCTCTTAAAAGAAATTGGTGATTTGACTGCGCATTACATTCACAACCACAGCAGCCGGGCTGAAATCTTCTTCCAGACTGTATCTGCCATGCCAGCCTTGTTTTGTTACTGTCTCCACTGACTCCACGATGTTTTTTTGATCCATGCCGGCGACCACATGGGCACCGCCTTCAACCGACTCGGGACGCTCTGTCGTCATTCTCAAGCTCACGCACGGCACCTTCCAGAAATAAGCTTCCTCCGGCGCTGTGCCCGAATCGGACAGTACACAAAAGGCATCCTTGTACAGGCGGTTGAAATCATAAAATCCAAGTGGATTCATGATTTTAACGCCTTTAGGAACATCGATTCCTTTGAGCTTGCTTTGAGTGCGCGGGTGCATCGGGTAAATGACGTCCTTTTTGAAACGCTTATGAATCTCGCCCAGGGCGCCGATAATGGCGTTCAGATAATGCGGATTGTCAACATTTTCACTGCGGTGCGCGGTGACAAGCACATATTCTCCCGCACTCAAGGACAGGCGTTTGAGCACATCACAATTATCAATCTCAGGCATAAAAGCCCGGATCACCTCGAAAGTGGGATTGCCGGAAACAAAGATCTTGGAAGGATGGATGCCCTCACGCATGAGATTTTCTCTGTGATATTGATTAAAGGGCAAATTGATTGAAGCGGCATGATCGATGAGCTTGCGATTGCGCTGCTCAGGCATTCTTGCATCCCAGGCGCGCAAGCCGGCTTCCATGTGGAAAGACTTAATGCCACGCTGAGCAGCAGGCATAACCGACAGTCCGCTAAAAGTATCGCCGAGAATCAAGAGTGCATCCGGCTTGATTTTCTCGAACAAATCATCGCATTTGACTATAACATCGGCCACTTCTTTGGCATAGCTGGAAGTGTTTATTTCCAGCTGATAATCAGGCTTTCTTAGTTTTAGATCGGTAAAGAAGAAGTCTTTCAGTTCTGGTGTGAAATTTTGCCCGGTGTGCACCATGATGTGCTCGAAGTTCAATTCGTCAAGCATTCTCATGGTTGACCAGAGCTTGATCATCTCAGGGCGAGTGCCAAAAATAGTAACAACTTTCAAAACAGGTTTCCTATAGATCAGAGTCTTTGGTGGGGACAAATACAACTTTTACTTCCGGAAGAGGCGTAATCATGCGACCGCCGGAAGCCAGATAATGCTGGCATTTTTCGGCGATTTCATTGAAATATCCCCAGGCAAAAATCAAAAGATAGTCAGGCGGGTTTTCAGTCAATCGGCGGTTGGAGAAAATCTCGAAGTGCGATCCGGGTGTGAAATAACCTTCCTTAGCCGGCGCATCGTCAATCATATAATCGATGTGTTCGCCAGTGATTCCGGAATATTGGATGATCGTGTTGGCGCGACCAGAGGCACCATAACCGGCGATGCTCCGGCCCTTCTTCTTCAAACTGCCAAGCAATTTCATAAGTTGGCTTTTGCGCTCGGCAACTTGATCGCTGAAGCGAGCATATGTTTCTTTGCGATCGTAGCCTTTGGCCAACTCTTCTTTCGCCAACATCTCCACGCGCAGGGATGGTTTGCTCGCATGGCTGCTGCCTTTTCTGGCCACGTAATAGCGCATCGAGCCGGCATGAATCGGAATCGGCTTGACGTCAAATACAGAAAGCCCAAAGCGCTCAAAGTGTTTCTGCAATGAAATCAAAGAGTAATAGTAAAGGTGCTCGTGATAGACCATGTCGTACTGCAAAGATTCGATAATTTTGCCCAGATAATGGACCTCAAAAATAAAGACGCCATCGTCTTTCAAAAGGTCGGCCACTGCTTTAGTGATGCCGTTTACATCGGGAATATGAGCATAGACATTATTGGCGACAATCAGATCGGCTTTGCCGAATTTTTCTTCAATCTCTCGTCCGACTGAAGCACCGAAAAAGTCATTGATGGTGTGAATTCTTGGATCCTTTATGGTGGCAATAACATTGGAAGCCGGATCGACGCCAATCAGGGTTTTGACATTTTGCTCGGCGAAAGGCTTGAGCAGAATGCCGTCATTGCAACCAATTTCAACGACAGTAGCTTGCTCCGGATCAAGAAAGCGCGAACAAGCTTCCATCGCATAATCGACAAAATGCTCACGCAAGGTTCTAATGGCGGATGAGAAATAAAAATAGTTTTGAAAGAGCAGCGCCGGATCGACTACATCGACAACTTGAACCGCAAAACACTCCTCACAGAAAAACAGCCGCAAGGGAAATTTCGGCTCGCTGCCAAAATCCTCTCGTTTTAGAAAACCACCCGCCAGAGCCACTTCACCAAAGTCCATGAACATATGCATGTTCTTCCCGGCACAAAAAGCGCAGGCGACATCCACTGCTTTCTGCTCTTTGTTCTTCTCATACTGGGTGGACAATGTGGACACGAAATTTCTCCGAACTAGCGACTGAGCAAATGCTTCAAATAGCTACCGTAGACGCCAAGCGAATAGACGAACTTAGACATCGACTCACCCTTTCCACGCGCGGTCAGCGTGTAGGGGACTTCATAGAATTTGGCACCCAGCTTCTTGCCCTGCACTACTTCCTCGATCAGCATCGAGAAGCCTTTCTCTTTAGTCATCATGCGGGCAAGAAGCGTGCACTTAATGGCTCTGAATCCGTTTGTATAATCGGTGATCGGCGCGCGTATGCAAACCTTCGCCATCTTGTTGCCAACCAAAGAGATGAAGCGGCGCTTGAACGACACTCCTTCCACTTTGCTGAAAGGCGAATATCGAGTGGCTTTGATGAAATCATAAGAGAGCATCATCGGGCGCAAGAATTGTTCTATAAAAACAGGATGCTGCGTGCCGTCACCATCCATGACCATGGCATAGTCAAATCCGTGTTCGATAGCAGCTCTGAATCCGGCTCGATTAGCCTCTCCATAGCCTCCATTGCTTGCACAATTGACAACGATCAAACTGGGATAGCGCTTCGACAGCTCTTGCAGGACACCCAGAGTATTGTCGAGGCTTCCATCATTAACAGCGATAACAGAAGTGCGGCTGTGCAGCGTAGAGAGAAAATCGGCGATGCCGCCAATGGATTTCTCGGCGCTGTCCTGCTCGTTGTACATGGGCAGGATTACGCAAAACGTTGGTACTCGTTTTACTCTTTCCTGAGTATGCGACTTTTGCCTTCCGTCCAGCGTAGTCGTCGTTGGTGATGCCGTCATAATTCCCCGCTTATTTCAAACTCAGCTGCGCCGGCACCGCATATGATGCCTGATCGTCGCGCATGCGTATAACCAATTCTTCCCATTCGGGTGTTTCAAACCCGGTCAATTTGTTGAACAATTCACCGTTTAACGAGCGATTGCAGTCCACCTGCTGACTGGGTGAAATGGCAATATTCAAGCCGAACTTGTCCTTGATCAAGCTCAATAGATCGAACTTGGAAATCGGCTTAGAGGCTACGTGCAAAACACCTTTCAGCTCTGGCTGCTCTGTGATTATTCGGGCGATGATCTCGGACAACACAAGCGTCGGCCAGCCTGTGAATATCGCTTTTGTATAGCCTTTGACAGATTGCCCCTCTTGGCTCAAGAACCACTCCAAAAGCGCATGTGAGCCATGGATTTGCCGGCCGATAATAGAAGTGCGGATCGTCAAGGCGTTGCCTGACTGTACTTCCCCCAGAAGTTTCGAGCGTCCGTAGAGATCGTCTGGATCGGGTCGATCCGACTCTTTATAGTTTCCCGTGCTTCCCGAAAAGACACAGTCGGTGGAAATTGTAATCAATCGAGCCCCACGCGCCGCACAGATTTCCGCCAGCCGGTGAGGGAAAAGCGAATTGACACTGATGCTTACCAGTGCGTCTTTGGAAGAAGCAAGCTGCTTCACAACACCGATACTGTTGACCACGACAGTAGGCTGCGCTTTGTCAAAGGCCCTGGCAATGCTTTCGAGATCTTGCGCATCGACTCTGTCGATCACCTCAGAGCCTGAAAAGAGACTGGGATGACGCACCGAAATATCTCTGTCTCTGAGAGTAACGAAGGTTTGGCACTGCCCGCCAATTACCTGGCAGAGCTTGTGTCCGAGCATGCCGGAGCCGCCAAAAATTAGAACCCTATCACTCATATTCGCCAACTTTCCTTCTCGACCCGCTTTCCATCGGCTGCAGGCAGGATTTTTCAGCTTAAAGCATACCGGCCCGCAGGCTCGAAAAGCGTGAATTAGCTAGTTCTAAAGCCTTTCTTCAAACTTGATAATCTTGGACAATAGGGCGAACAGGTCGTTTATCTCTCTTTTGAGGAGCAAAAGCGCAGTGACGCAAGAGGAGAAGGGCCTATCGCTGGCCGATGTGCCGGTCTTGATTCCCGCAGGCGGCCTGGCCAAACGACTGAAAGAATACGCCAAAGACACGCCCAAGTCTCTGATAGATGTTGGGGGAGAGCCTTTTATTTCCCATCAATTGAAGCTCTTGAAGCGAGAGGGGGCGGGAAAAGTAATGCTCCTGGTCGGTCACCTGGCTGACCAAATCAAAGATTTCGTCAAGGACGGCAGCGCCTTCGGGCTGGATGTGAGCTACAGCTCAGATGGCCCAAAAGGGCTCGGCACAGGCGGTTGCATCAACAAAGCCTGGCAGGATGGAGGCTTTGAGGAATTTGCCGTAATCTACGGGGACACTTACCTGGACATATCCATGACGCCTGTATATCAAGCTTTTAAGACGGCTGCACTGCCGGCACTGATGACTGTTCTGGAAAACAACAATCAGTGGCAAGTCAGCAATGTCGAGTACGACCAACAATCAAATAAGATAGCCGCCTACGACAAAATACATCCGACTGAAAAAATGCATCATATTGATTTCGGAATGTCGTTTTTCAAGAAATCAGCATTCGACTCATGCAAGAAAAAGAAAAGCTTTGATTTGGGTCTGGTTTTTCAGACTCTGGCCAATGCCTCTCTATTGGCTGGATATGAAGTGCATCGCCGCTTTTATGACCTCAATTCGCCTGAAAGTCTAATCGAAACTCGTGCTTATCTGGGTCAAAATAAGTTGTGGCAATTCCAATAAGATAGTGCTTTGTTGAACGCCCACCAGGTATTTTTCAAGTGAAAGTCTCGATAATCATTCCCTGCTACAACCACTGGCAATATTTGCCAGAGTCAGTGGAAAGCGCACTATTGCAGACGCACGGCGACAAGGAAATTATTATCGTCGACGACGGCTCCACAGAGCGCCCGCCGGATGAATTAAGGCAGATGCTCAGGGATAAAAACATCACCCTGGTTGAAATTCCCAATTCCGGACCTTCTTTTGCTCGCAATACAGGAATCGAGAAAGCAAAAGGAGAACTGATTCTTCCTCTTGATGCCGACGACACTATCTCACCAACCTATATCGAAGAGGCAATTCACGTATTTGAAAGCAATGACGAGGCTGGGATTGTTTATTGCGATGCGGAGTTTTTCGGCGAAGAGACAGGAAAATGGGAGCTGCCTCCCTACAATTTTCCGGACATACTTTTGGACAATTACATCTTCGCTTCAGCCGTGTTCAGAAAGGATGATTGGTCACGGGTGGGCGGCTACAACGTCAACATGAAATACGGATGGGAAGACCATGATTTCTGGTTGTCCATCCTCGAATTGAAACGCACCATTGTGAGAATTCCCAAGACATTGTTTCGGTACAGGAAAGTGGCGCAATCGAGAACAAAGAAATTCAGCCGCGAGCAAAAAATCGAGATGTTGGAGAGAATCGCCGCCAATCACAGACAGCTGTATGCGGACAACCTCGAATACGTCATGCACCGATTGGCCGAATTAAAGGTGCTTCTCGAGGACGACCTTCCGGAGATGGAACTAAAGCGAGAATTGCAAAACCTCAAGGACCGCATCCGGCAAATGGAGACAAGCGGCTTCTGGAAATTGCGCGGACACTGGCAAGATCTAAAAGGCAAACTGGGAATTTCGGCAAAACACAGTTCTAAGCCTTAAATTGAAACCCGGCAAAACTGCGGGTTTCCAAACTTCCAAATCCGCCTAACTTGTAGCGGCGCATTTCGAACAAACGCACCGGCGCATCCACGCCCTGAACAAAGATTTTGAGCGTCAATTTTTCTTTATCAGAATTTTTAATGGCCGGAAAAGAAAAAACCGTGGCAGCGTCATCGCGTATTACAGTTATAGGAAGCGAGCACTGCACAAGCATTTCTTGCGACGCTCCCAGAATTTGCAGGCAAATCTCACCGTTTACCAGCGGCACCTCGAGTACTGGTGCCAGCATTACTCCACAAAGATTCTTCCTTCTCAATTCCACCTGATAGGAGACATACGGCACACGCAAAAGGCTTATGCTTGGCTGC
>CAZHEZ010000079.1:0-29976 GCA_964531315.1 uncultured Candidatus Obscuribacterales bacterium
GATCTTATGAATGCGCAGGTGATTCTGTCTCCGGAGCTTGCGAGCGATCCGAAGTTTAAGTATAGAAGAGCAAAAATGGGTCAAGAAATTTCCGAACTTCGAAAAGAGGATTTGGAAGATATTTTGAGAATGAAGAAGGACCTGATTGGTATCGAGTCACGATCCGCTGCTGACAAGGACGCTATCTGCAATCGAGCCCTTGATCTTGCAGTCGCTTCCAGCGACAAGGGAAGGCATGATGAAAGCATTGCTGTCCTAAAAAATGTTGTCGATATTGCGGACAAGACCGACAATAAAGTCTTGATGGGAAAGGCGTACTACTCACTTGGAAGAGCGCAGTTAAACAGTCAAGATCTCAAGGATGCGCAATCTTCTTTCGAAAAATCTCTAAAAATCAGAGAGGAAGTGTTGCCTAAAGATGATGTTGATATTGCGCGCACCGCTGCTTGTCTTGCAACTCTTTCGTCACCCCAAGAAGCCGCTGCATTACTGGAACGTGCGCGCGCGATCTGCACAAGATCTTTCAGCACGAATAGCCACCAAGTTGGTTGGGCTGAGATGCTGATATCAGAGCTGTTGCTGAAAAATAGGAAGTACGAAGCAGCACTCCAACAAGCGGAATCTGCTGTGTCCAAATGTACGAATGCGCTAGAGACTCAATTGTCGAACGAAGAGCAGTTTCGAGCGAAGCAAACACTTGTAAGGGCACTTATTTATCGAGGGCTTGCAAATAGGGATTTGCTGAAGACGCAAAAGCTGTCCGGTAACGACAGAATCGAGCGCGAATCAGCTATTAGTGCAGACTTTAGTAAGGCATTGAAGTATGCAGAGGAATTGAATCCGAAGCCAAATGCGCGTGAAATTGATACTTTGATGGTCTGGTTGCTCGGCGAAGACGCAAAAGGACTCAAGCAGAATTATGAAAATGAGATCTCGAAGTCCGGCAGCGTAGCCACCGATCAAGACGGTCATCCTTCATTGTTAAATGAGGCGCGAACTAAGCTGGCTCGCGCGCTAGCAATAAATGAACGTTTGCCGTCGGCCGAAATGACTTCGCAAGCATCCCAATATTACCTATCGCTAGGTCGAATAAGCAGATCCTTGCTCGACTTTCCGTTTGCCGAAAAAATGTATCGGCAAGCAAAAGTGATGAGTGACAGAAGTGCAGGCGCAAATAGCTCCATGAGTATTGAAATTCAAAATGAACTGAATGCACTCATTAGAGACTCCGGCCAAAACAAAAAGAAATAGTAGTCCTTGAACTAAATCTCTTTTGCTGCAAGCTTGCCTTTTCGATTCTGCTCGCAGAGCAATGAGGCAAACGCACTCTGACTGAGCCCCTTCGATTCAACTTTAGCTTCGGCTAAATCCTTAGTGACAACGAGAGAATCAGGTTCAAACGCGAGCGAATTGCTGTCTGCTTTCATCAAATTGAACAGCACACATTTCTGAATCACCGCAAATTGCGGATGATTGGTCGGCACATCGTTGAACCAGAAGAGAGGAACTCCTCTGTCGATCAATTGTTCTTGCAAGTCTTGAACAAGTTGTCTCGATGACGGCAAGTCTCTCGGTTCAATCTTGCTTTTCAATGATAGAACTGCAACGGTTCCCTGTGCTTCTCCAATAGACCACTCAATTGGGTGCAGTCGATAGGAGCCGTTGGTCACATGAGTGGTGCCGATATTTTTGCAGGCGGGCAATAGGTTGGCAGCGTCTTTTGGAATCAAAGCGCCAAGCGGTATTTGAAAGTGTCTGGTTCTTTGCGCCGCACCTGCCACATCTTGATCGCCGTGAATGTCGACCGGATAGTGTCCAATCCCAACTGAGTCGGAGAACAGGTGAGCGCGTGCTCCAGGATTGGAAGAGACCACTATTTCTTCTTCAACTATTGTATGCAGACCAATAATGCGTCTCGATTCCCGAATGTATGGATACTTGGAGAGCCCGTCCTCTGTTCCCAAAACATCTGTGCGTAAGTGGAACTCAGGATAGCCAATTCCGCCGTCATCGCGCGGTGCTTCGGTTTGCAGCCAGTAGAGAAAGCCCAGACTGAGCGCTTTGGCTAGTGCCATTCTTTCCGCTTGCGTTTTGGCATCCACATCGATGATGTTTTGCATGCGCAGATCATTGGAATCCCAATTGATCATCGATAAATCAAATGGATAATCCTCAGACTCGAACAGTTTCGCCGAGATAAGTCGCCGGTATTCCCAAAAGGGCAGCTTCTCGATGTGCATCTCATCGCCCTCACCACTGAGTTTCGTGGAGAACATAGGGTAGCCCTGGAGAGAGAATTTGCCTTTTGAATTGAAGTCGTCATAGTGAGCCGGTTTTTCTATGACATGATTGCTGCCGGGCCTATATTCAATGACGAATGGATAAACAAAATCCTGTACATTTTCAGGGCGGGCATTTTCCGGTGCATGTGGTTCGCCCGTTTCTGCTCTGGATTCGGCGCCCGTCCTGTAGGAAATTCCAGCCATGGGAAGCAATTCGCCCAGCTCGGTTGCGTCGATGACTATCTTTGCTTTTATCTCTATGCACTTGCCGGTTTCAAAATCGATAAATCCAACCGCAGTGATTTTCTTGAGTGAAGAACTTGATGAACTCTGAGTTTCTTCGGTCTTTGCGTAGATTGGTTTGAGGCGTAGCTTGATCGAAAGTCGATTACGTTTTTGGCACGGTATTACCAACAGCGCAATTTCATGTAGGGCAAACCTGGGTTCAAATGCCAGCCAACTGACCCAGCAGTCGCCTGGATTCAACCACGGCTCGTCCTGGGCATAACCAGCCAGTTTGTAATCTTCCTTGTAGTGATCGCGGATATCTTTTCTGAATTGCTGGTAGCTTCTTGATGCGCCGCTGATTTCCACAAGATGGTTTTCATCCAGAGCAGACACACCCTGTGTTGTCATCTGACCGCCCAGCCAGTCAGTTTCCTCCGTCAGCACGACAAGCGGTTGTCCATCGCCTGAATAATTCAATTCATCTGCTGCACTAGCCGCTGAGACAGCAGCTGAAACACCACCCATACTGCCGCCAACTACGAGGATGTCGCAGGCGATCGTTTCGGTCGGCTCTTTTACCTCGATTGAAATGACTGCGCTCTCAGGGTTTTCGATGTTGACCTTCAATGGATCAACAACGGAAAAAACCTTTTGAGTAGGATCTGGTTTTTGTGGCAAGGCTGCTTGGGATGTCTGCTTGAGTGCCATAGAAATATAGCACTTGCTGCCGGTTCGCCTGCATTGGTTCCGGCCGCAAAATCCAACGCAAAAGCAGGACGGATGCCCGCCGCCCTGCTTGCGTCTGGGTTTGGAAAGCGGGGCGGCTTTCCAATCTGCCGGAGAAAGCTATTGAGTCTATTGCTCGAAGCCGAAAGCCTCAGTGATACCCATTACTTTGCGTATCTTGTTGAGCTTGATTTTGCTGCGCTGTTCCGGTGTCAGGATTTTGGCGAAGGCGATCAGGTGCTCGACAAGCACATCAGTCAGCTCCGATTTCTTGCCGCGGATTTCGTCGGTGACGTTCCAGACGGCCTTTTCGTCAATGGTCGGCTTGGCCAGCTCTTTGAAGAGACTCTTATATAGATCGATGATGTCGACTTTGCCGTGTCCGAACTTACTAAAAGCTTGTCCTTTCAGTTCTGCCATCTTCTCCAGCTGCTCGTCGGTGAGATCGACTCCGGACAGGGGCGAACCGCAACCGTGCCCGCCCAGGGGTCCGCCCATACCGCCGTGCATGCCAGCGAATTTCCCCAATAAGCCGTGGGCTGGGAAGCAATTTCCAAATCCGAACATAAAACCTCCTATCGGCAGGGCGCAAAGCCCTGTCGCTCGTATAATTTGAAGGATATTCAAAAACTGACTATCAGTATAAAATTATACTATCGGTCGGTTTTGTGTCAAGGCGATAAAAAATTGGGACGTAGAGAAGAAAAAAGAGAGGCGACCAGGCAGGATATCCTGACTGCTGCCCGCGCTTTGTTTCTTGAAAAGGGATACGATGCTACCTCGGTCGACGACCTGGTGCTGGCTGCCAATGTCGCCAAGGGCACGTTTTACTATCACTTCAATTCAAAAGATGAGCTTTTGCATGCTTTGCAAGAACTTGTCATTGACGAATTTTCCGCCCAGGCGAGACGCAAACTTACAGAGGGCGCTTCTCCTTTAAAGGTATTGTCCGAATTCGTGTCTGAGATGGCTAAATGGAATGAGGCTAATTCTGATCTGTCGCGGGCAGTCTTTGCCGAGAAATTTTCGCGCTTTTCTAAGAACAACCATGGCGACCACTGCGCTATGGAAGAGAAGAAGCGCAAGTTTGTCGGTCTGATCGTTGAGCTGATCACGCTTGCTCAAAAGTCTGGCGAAATTCGCAATGATGTTGGCGCTGACGACCTTGTTCGTGTCATTCTTCCACCCATTATGTATACGACCGCAACCTGGCTGTTCAATCCGGAAGGCTCGCTATCCGAGAGGCTCGAAAGGAGCCTCACGTTGGTGCTTGAAGGTGTCCGTCCGCAGATCTCCTAACTTTCACAGGGTTGCTGATCTGGTGTTCTAATGAGACCCTGGATAAAGGTGAACACGTTGTCGGCACTGAGGAGTGGGAATATGGGCGAAGAATCTGCGGCCGCTGAAAGAAGGCTCCATGATGGTGAAACCGTGGAGTGCACTATCGTCAGCCAGACAATGAGCGGCTATTACGTCACCATTGAGTCCGGCAGCAGAAGAGGGCTGCTCATGGGCACTGATGCAGGGCAGTCAATAACGCCCGGTACAAAAGTGAGGACCATTTTCCTGGGCTACAACGAGCATGGCGACCGGCTTCCGCTTTTCTCAGTCAAAACTGCCGGTGACGAAAAAATTGAGGCGATTATGGCTGAGAACCTGGCGAAGATAGGACTGACTCTGGAGGATTTGCATTCCGGAGATATGGATGCAATGTCCGACAAGGCCAATCAATTCACTATGAAGATTGACATAAAGCAGCTGAAGGGCGACTTTGACAGCCGATTGACAGAGATTGTTAAAGCATGGCATGCGCTTGATGAAGCGAAGTCTCAAGAGTTATTGAGTAGGTCAAAGAGCGATTCTTCAGAGCCTCTTTTGGGACTTCTCTTTATGGAAGGTGTCATTTCGCAAGAGCAGTTTGAAACCTTGACCTATGGAAAGTCGCTGGTAGACAGAGGACTTCTGGAATTCTGGCAAATGGCTGTGGCTTATAGAGATTATTTGGACGGGCATCCTTTCAGGAAAGCGATTGATTTGAGGCATTGGTTGAAGGATAAAGACGACTGGCTGCAAACGTCGGATATGTCGAAGCATTGAAACTGCGTGGCATTTCTTGAATCGCAGCTTGGAAGGGATTTTCGCCAAGATTCTTTGTGATCAATGAGATACCGGTGTGCTGGCTTGCCAAGCCTGCTATCCTAATCCACGGCTAAGCAGCCTGCGGGCGGCTGTTCGAAGATCTCGTGGAGCAATGAAATGACTGGAACAAGCGTCGATGTTAACTATGACCTGCTCAGCGCAGACATCATCAAGCGAGCAGAAAAAATTGCCCTCATCTTGATGGATGTGGACGGTGTCATGACTGACGGCACACTCTATTACATTCCAGGACAGAACGGTGAGGCAGTCGAGTTCAAGGGGTTCAATTCCCATGACGGATTGGGTCTGCACTTTTGTCATACGGCCGGCATAAAAACTGGCGTGATCAGTGGGCGTGACTCATTTGCGACCACCGAGCGCGCGCGCATGCTGAACATGACTTATGTCTACCAGGGTCATCTGAAGAAGATTCCGTCCTATGAAGAGATTCTCAAGGATTCTCAGTTGCCCAATGACGCGGTTGCGTTTATCGGTGACGATTTCACTGATGTGCCGTTGTTCAACCGCGTTGGACTAGCTTGCGCTGTTGCCAATGCACGGCCGGAAGTGAAGCAGAACGCGCATTATGTGACCGCACAAAGCGGTGGCAATGGCGCAGTGCGTGAAGTCGTCGAGATTGTATTGAAGGCGCGCGGTTTGTGGTCGTCTGTGCTCAAACAATATGAATTGATCGAATCGGCAAAAATCAGCTGATTCTTGTACTGCTTCGAACGGATTTGTGTGAAAGCGGTCCTTATATATTGATGGACCCAGCTGCAGTGGGGAAACTACTGGACTGGAAACGTAGTGCCTGTGGGCTTTAGAAAAAAGATTCGAGATTAAGGAAAAACTCACTCAAAAAATTGAACTCTTTTGGTCTTGATATCGTCTTTAAGAGTATGAGACGAGACTTTATGGAGAGAAATTATGAATAAGGTGACTTTGATGAGCCTATCGCTCGCTCTTATCACTGGCTCTGTGGTCCTAACCTTGCAGCCTGCTGAAGCTAGACGCTGGAATGAGGGCGTCAACCAGAGGCAGAGAAACCAACAATCCCGTATCTACAACGGAATTCAAAATGGTTCCTTGAATGGTCGCGAAGCTTCGCGTCTGGAAAGACAAGAAGGCAGGCTGAACAGACAAGAACGTTATTACCGCTCGACTGGCAACGGACTCAGCAATGGAGAACGTAATAAGCTCGAGCGCGAGCAAAATCAAATCAGTCAAAACATCTATCAGCAAAAGCACGACGGTCAGGGCTCCAACGGCTGGGGAAACGGCGGCGGTGGCAATGGCGGCGGTGGCAATGGCGGCAACGGCGGCGGTGGCTGGGGTAATGGTGGAGGAAACGGTGGTGGCAATGGCGGCGGTAACGGCTGGCGCCATCCTAACTACAACAGAGGTGTAAATGCGCGTCAAGAAAATCAACAAGACCGCATCTACAATGGAGTCCAAGATGGGCAACTGACCCAGAAGGAATATGGCCGTCTGGAAAATCAGCAATCTAGTCTCGCTGCTCAAGAAGCACGTTTCCGCGCTTCCGGCAATGGACTTAGCGCCAATGAAAGAGCTCGACTTGAAGAAGAGCAAAACGTGCTCAGCCGCAACATCAGACGGCAAGAGAACGACGGTCAGCACAACTAGCAAGCACTTGTTGCCAACCAACGCGTTTGAACTCCGAACAAGCGAGTTGGTACAGCAAGCTTGCGCATATGGCAATGCGAGCGGGTTTTTAGCAACAGAAACTTCTCGTTCGTCATTGCATTTAATAAGGGCGCGCCATCATTAATGGTGGCGCCTCCTTTGTTTTTGTAGGGCGCCGGGACTGTTTTCTAAGCGGCTGATCTGTCTGCTTTGAAGCGGAATTGCATTTTCAGTTCTGGATTGTAGGCAGTAGAAAGAACTACCGATTCCGGCTTCACCTTGTTGCCGGCCAGCGCTGCATCGCGAGTGGCTCTCAAAGCGGTGTTGGCGGCAAAACTGGTCTGGGCCTCACCGCGAGCTGCTTCCAGAGTAGCCAACACCATTACCAGTCTGGCTCTGACAGTATCGTTGCCTGAGAACATTTGCATGAGAGTGCCAACTTGCGCAATGCTGCCATCCAGCTGAGCAATCAAATCGTAGTTGATCAGTCCACTGGCTGCTTTTGCTTTTGCCGCTTCGGCAATCACTTCGGCATTACGCAGGACTGTCGCTGCTTGTGTGATCTGTCGCTCTTGAATGTCGGCTGCCAGTCTGACGTTGTCTCCGGTAGTGACATCACCATTCTTGTGGAAGGCGGTACCGTCGGCGAATTGAACATCGCCTTCCGGCGTGTAGTGAGTTCCATCGGCGAGTTTTACTTCGAGATTGTTGCCGACCCAATCACCGGTCTTTTTGATGGTGGTTCCGAGCTTATCGCTGCGAACCCAGGGAGTATCAACAGTTTCCTCGATGGGATCGATTGTTGTTTTATCTTTTCCTTCGCCGATTGTAACTTTGTTAGTAAGGGTGTTGAGGGTGGAAACGGCGCGGTCCGGGAGGGTCAAGACCAGGCTTTCCGGTCCTGCCTGCAACTTGGTTCTGCCGTCATCCATTTCAACGTTGACTTTGCCATTGGCGTTGGTGAACTTTACGCCGTCGCGCGTGAAGGTGTTTTGCTCCGCCCAGCCTTTCAGCTGACCGAGAACTTCTTTTGCTTGCGCTTCGCTGGCCTTGCCTGTTGTGCCTTCAAGAATTGGTTGCGGCTCTTTGCCGGCTTCTACAATGAAGTATTTGTCGTGAATGTCTTTCCATATTTTTACACCGCCGGGCAATTCAAAAAATGCATTGCCGTCCGTCTGCAAAACAACCGCGGTGCCGTCTTTGTCGCGCATGAAGATGCCATCTTCCGCTGCGCCCAGCACCAGTCCGGATGCTTCTGAATCAGCCTGGCGTTGGTCCTTATATGCATTCCATTCTTGCTGGATTTTGCGAGTGCCGGTATACCTGAGGATTTTGTCTTTGCCTCTGAAATCGGTGACCTTACCTTTCTCGATTTGCTGGATGAGATTGTGGGAGCGGTCATACACTTTGTATGCGCCGTTTTCGAATTCAACTGTTTGATTGTCGTTGACGTCCCAGATTTTCTTTCCGTCAACCACACGGTAACCCTTGCCGTTGTCTGTCGCTTCTACGTTGCCGGTGCTGCGGTTGACGTCGACTGTGGTTCCTTTTTCTCCGTGTGCCAAAAAACGCTGAGCTTTTGCGTCGAACTCGACGGTGTTTCCTTTTTTGTCATCATGAGTGACTTTGTCGGGACCAACTTTTACTTCAGCTTCCTGCCCTTTCTGCGTGGCATCGGTGCTGTTGAAAGTGATCGAGTCTTTGGTAACCGTCGCATCTGGGACCACGCCGCTGGCATCTGTATTGTCATTGAGAATTCGCTTCCATTGATCACTGTCAACATGCGCAGTCAGCTCGCGGCTGCGGCTGAGGCTGCCAATTTCTGAATTGTCTTTCGGTTCGCCGGGCAAATTGCTTTTCAGTTTGTCGGTATCAATAGATGTAGCTGGTGCCGTTCCCTTCGCTTCGGCGCCCTTGCCGAGAGCGGTTTGCCAGGCTGAGCCTGAGAGCATGGATGTAATGCTTTTGTCTTTGTCGAGGATTTGAACTCTGTCGCCGGTTTCTTTATTTTGATAGGTGTTGTTGCCGAGGTTGATCAATTTGCTGGCGACTACTACACCTGCGCCAACTGGAGTCAGCATGGCAGCATAAGTGCCGAGTGCGCTGGTCATCTCGGTCGTCTTCTTCCAGGCATAAGCGATTTTGTCTGTGAAAGAAGAAGAGTTGACTCCCTGCACAGTGGTAGCCAGAGATGCCGGCTTCGGTGTTTCTTTGATCGTTGGCGCGGCCGGGGCAACAATCGCTTCGGCGGTTTTGACTACGGCATCTTTTGTTTCCGTAATTACTTCGCTGACCATTTTGGCGCCGGCTTCAGCCTTGTCCGCCGCCCAATGAAGCGCGTCGGATAAGCCCATGCGAATGCTGTCGCCTAAAGCCACAATCGTTTTCCCTTATGCCATTCCAAACCGTATATATGCGCCAGGCGGACAGATTGGACAAAATGGAGGATTTTTTGTGAATTGCCGGTGCTCGATGGGAAAAACCCCACTGCAGACGCAGGATGCCCACCCCGTAAGCATTTACGGATGCTCACCAGTGCAGGTTATGCCTGGTTATACTGAAGATAGAGGAATTTAGAATTTTTATGCCGGAGAAAGACAGGAAAAACGAGACATCAGAAGAGCTCACCGGCAATTATCCCGGTCGCTATTGGCACGCCCTTGAAGAGGAAGGGAAAATCTTCTGCGACCTGTGTCCTCGTGCCTGTGTCCTCAAGGAAGGCGATCGCGGCTTTTGTTTTGTCAGACAAAACGTTGATGGCAAAATGGTTTTGACCACTTATGGGCGGAGCACTGGATTTTGCATTGATCCGATCGAGAAAAAGCCGCTCAATCACTTCTTGCCGGGGTCGAGTGTTCTTTCATTCGGAACGGCCGGATGCAACCTTGGCTGCCAGTTTTGCCAGAATTGGTCGATTAGCAAATCTCGTGAGATCGAACAACTCAGTGAACTGGCAATGCCGGAAGACATTGCCCAAGCGGCATTGCGGATGGGTTGCAAGAGTGTCGCTTTCACCTATAACGACCCTGTGATCTGGGCCGAGTATGCGATCGATACTGCCAAAGCCTGTCACGAAGTGGGTTTGAAGGCAGTGGCTGTGACCGCTGGTTACATTACTCCGGAAGCCCGCCCTGAGTTTTATTCGGTGATGGATGCTGCCAATGTAGATCTGAAGGGCTTTACCACACAGTTTTACAAGCGTCTTTGCCTGGCCGAATTGGCGCCGGTTTTGGACACGCTTATCTGGCTGAAAAAGGAAACCGATGTCTGGTTTGAAATCACCAACCTGATGATTCCTGAAGAAAACGATGGCGATGACGAGATAGAGCGGATGTGTGACTGGATTTTGACCAATGTCGGCGATGATGTGCCTGTGCACTTTACCGCTTTCCATCCGGATTTTCGTCTCGACAACCGCCCCGCGACCCCGGAAGCCACGCTGCGCAGGGCCCGAGATCAAGCATTGAAAGCCGGGATCAAGTTCGTATACACGGGCAATGTCAATGATGCCAAACGCCAGAGCACCTATTGCCCTGAATGCCAGGAGCTTTTGATCAAGCGCGACTGGTACGAACTGGGCACTTATCGCATGAAAGGCAATCGCTGTGGCAAATGCAGCCATGTCATTGCTGGAGTTTTTGAAGAGTCGAAAGGCAACTGGGGCAGAAAAAGACTGCCGGTTTCCATCGAAAGACAATCATCGTAGGGGCGACGCCACGCGTCGCCCGGTTTATCTTTGTGCCCTATCTGTCTTAGCCCCCGGCCAATTTCAGCGGCTGTCTTCACAGACGCGCTAGAAAGTCTACAATCGTAAGGGCGACAGCGTGCGTGCAACGGCACTCGGGAGGAAACATCTAAGTATGACCGGATGGACTGGCCAGACTGGAAAAATCAGACTGAACGAGGAAACGATGCTGTGCCGGCGGCATTCATTTAAGTCTCGACTGCGCGGCTGTGTTGTGGCGCTGGCTGTTCTACTTTGTGCTTTGACTACGACAACCGGCGCGCTTGCTCAGGATAATGGCTCGGCGCCCGCTGCGCAGGCTGACACAGGTGCATCCTCTCCTTCGTCGGGGACGTCTCAGCCCCGCGCCCTGGAGGTGGAAACCAGTTCTCAAGAAAGGAGCAAAATAACTGTCAGCCACGAGCAGGAGGCGAAAGACAGACTCTTTGTCGATACAACATTGATTGCTGTGGCAGTAATAATGTCTCTTATAGCCATTCTCATTTTTTTGAGTATGCCCAAGGCGCCCAAGAAGGCAAGCAATGCTAATCAAAAGGAAATGTAAACGGCGATGACGGGCTCGAATATGGACATAGCCAGCCGAATCATGTGTTTTGTCCTGGGTCTCACGTTTTTGACCGGGGGGCTCATTTTCGTCAAGCAATCTCTGGAAGCAAAGAATCTGATAGAATCCGTGCTGTTTTCTCTGATGGGCGTCATGGCTGGGCTCTTTTTGATAGTTACAGCCATAATGGGACCGCCGGATATTTAGGCGGCATCGAGAAAATCCGTGACTCACGCCTCGGGAGGCTTTTCATGCGTCGCTCTATTTTGACTGTCCTTTTATCGTGCGGAATTATGCTGGTTGCCCAAACTTCAGTATCTGCCGGCGACAAGAAAGGCGATGAAGGACGGGCCGGAAATTGGACAAAAGGGGCTCAAGGGGCACCAGCCATAGAGGCATGCCAGAAGGCTGTTGAAAAAGATCCAAAGAGTGCTGTAGCTCATAATGATTTGGGCTGGGCGCTGAGACAAAACAACAAGCACAAAGAAGCGGAAGCTGAATTGCGCGAAGCTTTAAAACTTGATCCGGCGCTATCGTTTGCGCACTCGAATTTGTCCGTCGTTTTGCTCGATCAAGGCAAGGTCGGAGAGGCTGTCGAAGAGGGAAAAACCTCCACACAGCTTAATGCGAAACAGCCGATCTTTCGCGTTGTTTATGGCAATGCACTGATCGCGCAATCAGATAATAAGGGAGCGATCGAACAGTATAAAGCGGCGATTTCCCTGCAGCCTGATTACGAGAATGCATTCTTCAATCTCGGCCGTGCTTATCTTGCCGATGGTCAGACCACTGAAGCGAAAGTAGCTTTCAGTCAGGCTCTCGAGTTAGATAAGGATGACGAACGCGTGCTCAAAGCGCTCGATCAATTGTTGGATAAATAGTCTGCTGTAAGAGTAGTTCTTCCAGCCAGAAGTCTGAGTAGTGTTTGCTCAGCATTGAGGAGTTATGTATGCACTTCCTTTTGATAGGTCGAGACGGTGACGACAGTGAAGCAATGTCCAGGCGCATGGCTGCTCGTGAGGCTCATCTAGCTGGATGTGCGGCACTGCGTGAGCAAGGCCAGTTGCTTTATGCTGCTGCAATTTTGAGCGATGACGAACACATGAAAATGATCGGCTCTATGTTGGTCATGGATTGGCCGTCGCGTGCGGAGCTTGACGCCTGGCTGAAAGATGAACCGTATGTCAAAGGCGAAGTCTGGAAGAAAATTGAGATCAACTCTTGCAAGCTGGCGCCTGGCTTTGGCGGACTGGTTCCTGCCACGACAAAGGAACACGTGGTTCATTAAAATGTAGGGGCGATGCCATGCATCGCCCGCCGATGTTTTTGAACCAGGCGATGTCACGCATCGCCCTCACGAGAAAAGGGGAGGTTATTACCTCCCCTTTTTTGCCCTCGTAAAGGTCTGTGCTTATTGTTTTTCGGTCACCTTCTTGACGAATTTGAGTTTCGTCAGGGCTACCAATTTGTCAGCTGGGATTCTGCCTACTACCTTGTCTTTCTCTTGCAGAATCATTTCAAACCCGAGCTTTTTCAGCGCTTTGAGGTTTTCTTCCGAACTGTCAGTGAGAAGGATCTCGATGGAGACTTTTCCGTCGTGCATTGTAATCTTCAGGTCGCTGGCTTTAATCCCCTGGTTGCCTTTTCCAAGAAGCAGCCTGAGGTTTGAAGACAGTTTGGAGTACTCTTCGGCTTTTTCCTTTGCCGGTTCGGCTTTCTCTTCATCCTGTTTCTGAGCAACTTCCTGAGGTTTGCCTGCCTTCAGTTGGCTGCGCCCGGTGTCGGTCTTGTCGACTGCATTGGCGTCTTTTGTCTGCAGTCTGCGGCTGTCGAAAACTACCGGGCCGTTGCCTGCCCCTCCTCGATATGTAGGAGACGGAACTGGTGACGGCATTGCCATCGGTCTGGGAATGGAGGCCATCAATTTTCCATTGACGTTGACAGCATTACTTGTCGAGCCTCCGTAGCTGGCGCCACCCCATGCCTGCGGCATGGCTGCACCATGTACAGCTTTGCGTTTTGCACTGGCAAAGTATCCGCCTGCTCCGCCGCCACCCATTGCTCGCGTGGCCTGTGCGGGGGCATAGAGGTTGTCGCCATCGGAAATTGTTGCCTCGCGGGAAACTCCGTCCGGCACTTCCACAGGAACAGTAACTGTCTTGAGGACTCCGCCTTTATTGACGACTTTCTCTTCAACAGCAACGAAGGACGTGTACTGGGTCATGATGTGATGGTCGAGTGCTACTTTGACGATTTCGTCTTTCAGCTCTTTATTGATCGAGCCGTTTTGCGCTCCCTGCCAGTCTTCACTGATCAGGCGATCGACTTTTGCTCTCGCCCAAACAGAGGCAATCGACTCGCTGCCGGATGAGCTTTCCGGGAAATTGACTTTGATTTTTTCCAGGTAGGGTTTGCCACCTGAGAATCCCGATATCGAGATTGTTCCTGCGCCCGGCTTGATGTAGCGCCCTTTTATGTAGAGCGGTTTTTCCGCCCAGACATCTGAGACTTCATGCGGAAATACTTCTTTCACTGATAGTCCGTCGAAGTTCAGTTTGATGTCCGTCAGGACCGGCGAAGAAATTCGATCGTAGAATTTCTTGCCGACTTCATTGGCGGAGCTGTTGAGAAGCACATATTCAGCCTCTCCGCCGCCTTCTTTGGCCATGGCATCGATGAGGAATCTGTTGACACCATTGCCGGTGCCGAAGGAGAACCATCTGGATTTGCCGCGCAATTTCTTGATCATGCCGAGGATTTCCATGTCGTTTCCGACATAACCATCGGTCATGAAAGTGACGATGCGCAAGCGATTGGCGTCAGCCGGTGTTTTGCACGCCGCCTCAACCGCCGGCGCCATCCAGGTGCCTCCGTTGGCACTCAATTTGTTTATGTAATTGAGCGCTTGCTGTTTCATTTCTTGTGAAACTTTCTGCGGATGCGCAAACATTGGTCTGGCATCATTGCTGAAGGCGATTATTTGGAAAGTATCTTCCTTGTTCATGTGCTCTATGATATAGCGCATGGTTTCCTTTGCTTTGTCGAGCGGGGGACCGCTCTGGGAGCCGGAGCAGTCGATGACGAAGATCATTTCTTTAGGTTGGATCTGCTCTGGTGTTGCTCGCTTGGGCGGCATGACCATGACAGTGAAATAGCCGTCGTCTGTCTTGTTTGCTTTATATGTCAGATAGCCGCTCTTGATTTGTTCGCTGGCAACATCCCAGCAAAGAACGAAGTCTTTATTCGGAATTGTGTTCTTTCCTGTCAGGCTTATGTGCGCCTTGTCTGTATTGGGCTGATTGACTGTAATTTCATGCAGTTTGGAATGAATTTCATGAATGGGCACGCCTGAGTCGATATTCACATCGATTGAAATGTCATGCCCGGCCCGCTCGCCCTTAGCTGCCACCGGCGGGCTGATCTTTGATGCGTCAGGTACCGATGTGGTGTCTTGTGCGCGTCCGGTTCCCGTTTTACCGACAGGAGTGCCCGGCATAAAGCGTGGTCCGACTACGGTGGGAAATGCAAAAGTATAGCGACCGGCTTCGTAGGGAAGAAGGTCGACATATTGAAGGGTAACTTCAATTTGATTGCCCGGAAGAATGTTTGCAACCGATTGAGTAAAGATGTTCGGCCGCTCTTGATCCAGCAATGCTGCCACTTGCCCATTCGCCTTTGCGTTGTCGTAGATTTCCTTGGCTTCTTCGCGCTTCTTTATATTGCCTTTGATGATGCGCTCTCCGACCTTCATCTTCATGTCATCAACAGCGCCTGTTTCCGAAAGCGGAAATGTGTATACTGCTTCGATTTTGTCTTTAAAGGGATTCTCGAAGACTTGTTTCACAGTTACGCGCGCTACGTAGCCGGAAACATTAGCCGTCACACTGGTGTGTTTGAGCGGGCATTGCCCGAGTTGCTTGCCAGAACCCAGCATGGCCAGCAATGTGCCTGACCCGTCTGCTTTAAATTGATTGTTTTGTTCATCTTTTGCAGCCGGCTTGCCTGCCTGTGGGCGGGCAATTGCCGCACCGACTGATTGCTGAGCGTTCACGACTAGCGGTAAGGATGTGCTTAACAAACTTGCAATTGCTGTCGGAACGAGAAGAGCACCCGCTAAAAAGGACTTCATGGTTAATATCCTCGCTTTTCGCCTACCTGCCACATGCCGCGTTGCATAGGACGAGCGTAACCGGATAGGAGGGCGCGATGTATAGGGTTTCTCCTAGAGCGCCCATGGGACGAGGCCTGAACCTTGTATACTACTTTCCTCTAATTGCGCACGGAGGCGGGTTTTCAGGATGTTCAGGCAAAAGAAGTCAATGCTTGCACTGTGCTCGCTGAGCGTCATTGTATCGGCCTTTGCGCAATCAGCCGCCCTTGCTTTAAGTGGAGAGTGGCTGCCGCTTGATTTTCAAAATAAAGAATTGAAGACGATTGTCGGCGAAAGTGCAGAGCCGGGTAAGCCGCAGGTGAGCAGGGCAATGTTGGACAAAGTGACTGCCGAGCTGACTGCTCATGGAACACTGGCATTGAGAAGATATTCCAGTGGCGGGCACTCGGCCGTCACGGTCCACGATCCGCGCTCGCTCGAGTCGGCTATCGACGGAATGTTGATTATGCACTGGGATCGAGACAACATAATGCAGGCTCTGGCTGAGTATCAGTTGTATAACGACGATCAATTGAGAGTTAATCTCAAAGTGCCAAAAGGAGCTTGGCTGCTGGGTTTGGTCGCTTCGTTGCAGCACCACTTCAACTATAGCCAGCGCTTTCTCGACATTATCGAGGGAAAAGCCGCTGCCAATGATTTCAGCAAGCGCCCTCATATTCGTTATAACCCCATCAATTTGCAAGAAGTGCAAGATCCCTGGGGGCACGCACAAAATGATGCTCTCGGTTATATTCTCTTTCTCACTTTCTATGCCGCCAATCAGGGACAATTGAAGGTAGCCGCCAGCGCGCCGCCGAAAGGTGCTGAAGGACAAGCGGTAAAACCATTGATCGCGCAAAGTGAAGCAGAGCGATTTGGTATCCTCGTACCCTTGTTTTTTGAAAAAATAGAAGTTTGGAAAGACTTTGATTTTGGAGCTTGGGAGGATAAGAAAGCCGAGCATGCCTCCTCAATCGGTTGCGCACTGGCCGGTTTGAAGGAAGAAAAGAAATATGTGGATCGCTTTGGTCCTTTGCGCTCGGAGATTGATGGAAAGTCTTACGTAGTTACAAGCGCATTGCTTGCACATTTGATCAAACAGTGCGAAGAAAAACTGGCACAGATTTTGCCCAACGAATTCATAAACTCCGATCCGGAAGATAAAAGAGCTGACGCAAGCCGTGACAGAAAAGCTGATTCGGCCCTCATCAATGCGTTGTTTCTGTCAGCTGTAAGCGGTGACCCTCTGGTCAGTGAAGAAATGACAGAGAAAATTCTTACAACCACCACGAGAGAACTTGGCCGCCCGATCGGATTTGCTCGCTATCCGCTCGACATCTGGGATGGTAGAACCGATCGCAAAGACTTGAAAGATGGTGTGGAAGAAGCGCAGTGGTCGCACGTTGCGCCCATGCTGTCGGTAATTTACGGCGAACTCTACAGACGAACAAAGAAAGAGGCATATTTCGAAAAGCAGGACTTCTTTTTCCGCCGCAGTTTAACGACGGTGAACAATCGCTGGAGAATTCCCGAGGCTTACATAGTCAATGCCAAAACTCGCAAATGGGTTTCCGATGCCAACGAACCGCTTGCCTGGGCACAATCGGTCGAGATTATGGCCATCATCGCTATGAAGAAAAGTCTCGAACTCCGTTAGGCCAGATAGCGCCTGAGCACATCGCCAATCGCTTTTTCCAGAGAGTCTCCCTGCGAGGGATGTGCTGATATCGCCTCAACTTCAGAAGCAATCTGCATGACCTGCCCAGGGTACAAAAGCGCTGCATATTGAATCTCTCGATTTCCTGAAGGTCCTCTTACCAGCTCTATGCAGCGGAGCAGTTCGTCCACATCTTCTTTCAGCGGCTCAGTGGAGTTGACCAGTTCTTCTAGTTGTTTTTTTGCAGCGATTGTTTTTGCCGCTGTTTTCTTTGACCCATTCTTAGTGGCGCTCTGCAAAGCGACCTTGTATTTGGGATCGAACAATAGGAGCACAAGGGGTTTTTCCCGAGATTCAATGGCGATGGCTAAAGCCATGGATCGCTCCGGATTGGAAATACTTTCGCTGGCGCCGCCTGCGCTCCAGGGTATGAGACTGATTAGCGTTCCTGCAGTCGGGCTGGATAACTGCACTGCAGCCTTGCCATCGTTTATTACCTGAATGAAGGTTCCCTTTCTGTATGATTTGACCCAGTGATGACTGACGCATCGAAAGCCTGATTCAGTGCAGACCTGCAGCATTGCGCTCAATACCCTCAAGTTTGCCCAAAGTTGATAAAGAAACGGAAATTTGTCCAGGGGAGCATTGAGTGCTTGTTCTTCCAATGTTGTCAACGATTGCTGATTGAGGGCCAGATAACCCTCGAGTACCGCACGGTAGGCAGGATTTTTCAAAAGGACCATGGTAATGCGTCCTGCCGAAACCGCTGGACGTCTCACCTTCCTCAAAAAGCTCGCCCGCACGCAGGCTAGATGGAATTCATTAGCCAGAGCGTCCAACTCACTTACCATCGCCGGCGGTGACAGCTCCGCTTTCATTTTGGCTTGCAATCTCGACAATTGACTTCGCAATGCTTGAACATATGTTTTCACAAGTTGATTTTCATATGTTTCGACGGACTGCTCGACGGTGATGTCGAACATCTGATACAACTCATCGTTTGAAATCATGTTTCCGGGCATGGAGATAGCCTGAGGTAGTCTAGAAATTTCAGGCCTTCTTATTTTGTCTGCTGTGCGAACTTCAAGCCGAGGCAACAAAATTTGGTGGCATTCACGTTGGATAATTGGAAGGATTTGCAGCAATCCCAATTTTTCTTTTGTGCCCGTAATAGCATTGCGCAATCTGAGAAAGTCATCCTCTATGGACGGTTTTTGTTCAAACGCCTGTTGCGTGCCTAGTTGAGCGCCACATTGACGCAGTTTCGATGCGATTGACTTGGGAAGAAGATCGGTTAGATCATTAATCAAGGACGTGAAATCAGTCTCGGTGAAATACTCAGGCATGACTGCAATTGTCCGGTGCTCGCGAATGTCACCGCAGGAAAGTGTTAGCTCGTAATGGCCTGGGCCGCTGGCCGGCCAGACAGCACACGCAAATGTTGTCGCTTTCTCTTTCTGCACTGGCAGTGAAACCGTACCTAACTTTAATGAGATCTGCGAGCGCAGCTCCTCTGGAACATCAATGACGATGCCGCACTGGCGTCCCTCGACTGGGCACGCGAGTGTTGCTCCAGATTCGGCTAAGAAGCTAAGCCTAGAAGAAAGAGACGATGCCATTGGTATGAAAACCATAACTGAGCTGCTGAATTTTGTAATTGCTGCGAGGGAACTGGTTTGCGGTTATTTCATTGAGCCTTTGCAGCATGACACCAATTCTGATATCAGTGCCCTTGACCCGCGGCAGAATCTTCTGAATGATCTGATCATCGAACGCCTCTTCCCACGGTAGTCCGATGCGAACAGCTTCAGCAATGTATCTGTTGATCTCATCAACCACGCGGATGGAAAATGGCATTACGTCATAAACCGCATCCCAAATAGCCATCAACACATCTTTCAGTTCCGGCAATTCAATGCGAGACGCCACTTCCTCTCTCTCATGTGTGATCTCAATCACTTGTGCACGGTCGTAAATCTTGTCGGCAAAACCCTGGGTCGTTTCATCGACGTTGACGGTACCAATAAAATACAAATTGGGCGGCAAGTCGACTACGTCCGGTCCGGACATTGTCACCTGCGCCTTGCCGGCACTTGTAAGAACTTCCATTCCAGACAAAAACTTGGCAAAGTAGTATTCCACGCGGGCTAAGTTCATTTCGTCCAGAACAAGGTGAAATGGCTCGGGCTGCTTTTTGACATTTATGGCAGATTTGTACGCCCGCGACGCTTGCCTGAGAAACTGGCTGAAGTCGGTGTCGTAATACTGTTTGCTCAAGGGATTGTAGTAGCCCAGGAGGTCTTCGTTGGTCGTCCAGTTGGGAGCGACAGGCACCAGGCAATACTCGGCATTAACCGCGTCAGCGTACATGCGCGTGAGCAAAGTCTTACCGCTGCCGCTTACACCGCAGAGGATGACAAAACGTCTAGTCTTTAAGGAGAGATGGTAGCGTCGCAAAAGATCCGGGCTGTAAACAGCGCCCGACATATCAATTGCCTGCCGTATAGCATCAAAATCAGGTTCTACATAGGACATGGCAGCGGCACCCCTTTCGCCCGTGCATCACAACAGGTGGAACCCCGAAGGGCGCCTCAGGATATCACAGCCCGGGCTCCGGAATAACAATGGCATTAGAGGGCTCCGCGGGCTTGCCAGCTAATTTCTATAAGCCTAGTTTGGGCATAGATAAAGGGTAAAGCCGGAAACCCTTATTTGAGCAAAGTGCCAGACAAAGAGCCGGAAAACGATGAACTGGTGAGTCCTTCAGAGATATCACCCGATTTGAAGTCGTTTCAGGCGAGACCGCAGGCAAAGCCCGGTCCTGATGACGACGTCACACTTACGACCGATAACATTGTTTTAAAAGATCACCTGAAGAAGCCCGATGGACTTCTTGGGCTAGTCATCGCCGAACACTTTCGCATCGATGAAAGATTAGCCGAAGGTGGTATGAGTGCCGTTTACAAGGCGAAGGATCTGCTTCTGGGCCGTGATGTTGCCATTAAGGTGCTCTTGCCGGGGCGTCACTTTACGGAAGAGAGTCTGTTGCGCTTTCAGCGTGAGGCTAAATCGGTCGGTATTCTCAATCACCCCAACATTGTCAGCGTTTACGAAATGAACACCTTCGCTGATGGTGAGCCTTACATCGCCATGGAATTTGTCGACGGACAAACCCTTGCGGAGTTCGTCAAGGGGTCGAAAGAATTGCCGGTTGATACGGTCATCGACATTATGCGCAAGTGCGCAAGCGCGCTCTCGTATGCACACCAGCAAGGCATCATTCACCGCGATATCAAATCCGGAAACATCATGCTTGCTAAGGACAGACAGGGCGGATGGCAGCCTAAATTAGTAGATTTCGGAATTGCCCGCGCACTCGAGGAAGATGCCATCAATTTGACCCGCACCGGAGATGTTTTCGGAAGCCCGCGTTATATGAGCCCGGAGCAGTGCCGCGGGGAGAAAATTGACGCGCGCTCCGACATTTATTCGCTTGGATGTGTTTTTTATGAGTGTCTCAGCGGTGATGTGCCTTTCAAAGGTGCATCTGCTCTCGACACAATGCGCATGCACAACGAAGACGCCGCATTGCCGCCATCGGAAGTTCGCAAAGGCATGCATCTGAGCGCCGAGCTGGATCGAATCGTGCTCAAATGCCTGGCCAAGGATCGCGCTCAGCGATACCAAACGGCAGAAGCATTAGAGCAGGATCTCTCCACGATTGTCCGTCAAAACAAAAACAGTCTGACCTCTCTTTTCGCCAGTGGTTTTCGCAAGCTCCCTTTTCGTAGGAAGAGCAATCGGGGCATCCGAGGCAAAGTTTTTCTTGCCTATTTCTTGTTGAGTGCTGCCTGTCTGATTTGGGTTTTCTCTAGTCAAGCTCACTATTTGTTTGACTATCTCTGGTCTCACTATGACTATGAGGGCCAAAAAGCTTTTGATTATGGAGATTACAAAAAGGCAGCCGAGCAATTTCAAACGGCTTTGAAAATTGCCGAGACGATGCCGCTCGGTTCTAAATACCAGAGACTGGCGGTCAGCTTATCAGAAATGACCGAGCTTGCCACCGCGACTGAAGATGAAAAGGCTCATCAAATGTGGGATCAGCGCAAAAAGAGAGAAGTTGACCGAGCCATGGGCGATGTCTCCACATTTCGTGGCAAGCAAATCAAACTGTGCAATGACGCTCTTGCCAGTTTTATTACTGAAACCCAAAACCCAGGTTCCAAAAGTGATCCTTCTGAACTCAGACAAAAAGCAAAACAAGTTCTGGAGAAGTTCAATGATTTGCCGATGCTTTACGATTCAGTGGACTCGCTCGACCAGGCTTATTTCATGACAGATCGTGCTCTCAAGACAATCTCGCCATACCTAAAAAAGACTGATGGTCAATTTGTTGAAGGGCAAGTGAATCGTGCTTGGTTGGCCTTCTATGCCAACTGCGCCGACACGCGAAAGCTGATCGACGAGGCCGAGAAAGCCTTGCATAGCAGCAAGGATGTGAATCCCGCCCTTAAGGCTCGTGATCTCAGTTATATCGGCCAGGTTTATCTTGCCCTTGGAGATAAAGACGCCGCTAGAAAATGCAGCGAAGAGGCGATCGGAATTTTGCGTGCGAACTCAGAAATGCAGTCTGATACTGCTATTCACGCATTTCTGGTGCGCGCGACATTGGAGGAAGAGACAAGACATCCGGACACCGCCGACTACTTCTTTAACCAGGCGAAATTCGTCATGGACAGGCCTGAGCCGCACAGTCAGGCCATCCAAGAACGCTACAACGAAGTAAAGCTAGCCCTTCTATCAGACCGCAGTGCGACACTGCATGCCCTGCAAGAATGCAAGGCAATTCTTGATGAAGAGGAGAAACAACCAACTACAAGACGCTTGCTTGTTCGCGCTCTTCTTTCTACAGGCACATTGTGCGGTTGGCTGGGCGCCGAGCCAGAAGCGATTCCGTTGCTTGAGCGAGCAGCTGCAGTTGCATTGAATAACAACGAGCCTGCATCTGCTGGAGGTGCGCTGGATATGATTGGAGAGATTTTGGGCGCTCACAACAAATTCAATGATGCCATCCCCTACTTCAGGCGAGCCCGGGACATTTATAACAAGCACCAGGAGCTCAATGCCAATTCCGTTGTGGCAACTTCGAATAACCTTGCTCTTTTGCTGATGAAACAATCGAAGTATGCCGAGGCAATCCGGGTGCTTCAGAAGGCGGAACCGGTGGCGAACCTGCCCACTTTCGGCGCGCCCAAGTTTAAGCAGGTTTTGTATGACAGGCTTTCGATTTTGTCTGAGAAGATAGGCGATAAAGCGGCTGCCGAAAGATACAGGCAGAAATTCAATGAGTGTTTAAAGTGATTTAAATAGGTTCGTACAAAGTCATTGAACCAACGAATCAGCGTTGCGTCGGAATTTCGATCGCAATCGGCTCTAATTTATTTGATGACTGGATCACCCCAAGCGTTCCTGGCTTTCTGTAATGCAAATAGATGGGAATGCCGGACAGAAGGATCAAGAGTCCTGCCACTTGATGCGTCCAGTTGACGCAGAAAAAAGCAGAAAATGTCCAGATAGCAATCGTCACTGTGCAGACAATCCAAGCCATAATGTTCCCCTTTGCGCCGATGCGGAAGGCGCGCTCCATGTGTGGGTCCGTGTACCGTAAGCTGATCAGGCAAATGCCGTACAGCATCGCTACGAAGGCATACATAAAACCGAATGTTTCACAAAGGAAGGTATAGGCGTCTGAAAAAACTCCTGTTCTCGACAGAAGATTGGCTCCGATGCCGATGATGCACAGGCACCAGAATTGGAACCAAAGGGCATATCGAGGCACGGACGTTTTCTCATCCAGCAGCGCAAATTGGGCTGGAAAAAGCTTTGTCTTGGCCATTGAGTAGCTCACCCTTGCCACTGCCAGCAGTGCAACGAATGCACAGCCGATGATTGATGCCACCACGCAGCCCGTGAAAATATTTCCAATAATCGGCCCACCCAGCATGCCGGCCAGTGATGGACAAGTGGCTTGAAATGTCGTTCCAGGGACGATCAAGGTGGAGCGATCGGGCGAGAGAACGAAGTTGGAAACACTGCTTATGGCAATGCACATTCCCACATACATACACGTCACGGTAAGCAGCGTCAGACCCATCGCTTTGGGAACAACTCGCCGGGCATCAGCTGTTTCAGCCGACGTGCAGCCGGAGACTTCCAGAAAAGAAAATCCCGCCATGGCAATCATCAAGACTGATCCGACGTTTTTCCACAAATTCAATTCGCCTTGCGGGCTTGCTACTGCAAGAATTCTTTCAAAAGAAACCTGTCCAGTGCAGGCGACCAGCGCTCCAAAACCGATAGCCATAGCCAGTTTCATCAATGTGAATAGATTGTTGATCGAAGCTGCCTTTCCTACAGGCAGAAGATTGCCGACGGTGGTTGCGCCAAAGAGAACCAGTATTACTGCCGGTCCAAACCAGATGGGAGATTTCGCGGTGCTGCCGAAGAAGATTGAACAAAGAAGGTTGGCCAACCCATTGGACATACATGCCAGAGCGACGATTGCAGCCATCCAGAAGAGCCAGCCGGTGAGGAAACCAATCATCTCTCCTTTAGCCGGAATCAAGCGTTTCAGCGCATAGTATTTGTAGACATATGGACCACCTGCATCCGGAAACATCGACGACAGTTCCATCAGAATCATTGCCAGAGGAACAGTCGCAATTGCCGCGATTGTCCAAGCCAAAATGCACGGCAGCGTTCCCGCCCGTGCCAGCATTGGTCCATGCATAAGCCATGCCATAGAGCCGATTATCGACCCGACTCCCACCATCCACGCTCCGAAAGCAGTGATGCCCACTTTCAATTCGGCGGTGGTCTCATTTTTCTCTGTTTTGATCCTATTTAGTTTTGGATTGGTCTTGGCGCGTGAATGTGTTTCCCGTTCGATGACTACGGGTTGGACCATATTTTTTTGTTCTCCCCCAACGCAGTTAGATTTTGAGGTTTAAGCAAATGTAATCTGCTGCCGGCATTCTGGGAATGGTGATTACCACACTGCTAACCGCTGAAAGCCTCCAAAATTCATGTTTTTGGGATTTGAATTGAGGACCTGCCTTGCTCAAAAATTGGCTGTTTCTTCATGACTGTCCCTTTCTTTGCGTTGACGGGCACAGAAACCCGTCATCGCCTGCGAAAAACCAAGGTTTTCCCCAGTGCCCGTAGAGAGGAAATTCGCTAGTACCGCAAGGGTAACTATTATGAGGCTCTCGAAAAGCTGCGCTTCTGTCGACATAGAAATGGCTCTTAAGGAAAAACCCGTGCTGCACCAACCAATTTGCAGCACGGGCTCCCTTTTCTAAAGCAACCTTTTTGCTAATTGGCGGATCCGGCTAATGCGGGCAGTTGCTTATCTACAGCTTTAAACTGTTCTTCTTCAGTCGAACCTTTGAGGGCGCCGGTTGAGGCCGTGCCGCCGGAGATCGTCATCAATACTTGATCGAAGTAGCCGGTGCCCACTTCTCTCTGGTGGCGTACGGCCGTATAGCCGAGCGGTTGAGAAGCGAATTCTTCTTCTTGCAGTGCAACATAGGCAGGCATGCCTTCGCGCGCATAGCCGTGGGCCAGATTGAACATGCTCATATTGGTGACATGCCAACCGGCCAGCGTGATGAACTGGTATTTGTAACCTAGTTCTCCCAGGGTTTCGTTGAACTTGGCGATGGTTTTGTCATCCAGGTTTTGCTTCCAGTTGAAGGATGGCGAGCAGTTGTAGGCCAGCATTTTGCCCGGGAACTTTTCATGAATAGCGGCTGCGAATTCTCTTGCTTCGCCGAGATCCGGTTTCGATGATTCGTACCAGACGAGATCGGCAAAGGGAGCATAAGCCAGTCCACGGGCGATCACCGACTCGATGCCGTTTTTCACTTGATAGTATCCTTCAAGCGTGCGTTTTCCTTGAATGAACTGCTCATCGATAGGGTCGATGTCGGAAGTAAGAAGAGTTGCATCGAGCGCGTCTGTGCGGGCGACGATGATGGTGGGAACATCGAGCACGTCGGCGGCCAGTCGGGCAGCGGTCAAAGTGCGAACGAACTGGGAAGTGGGTACGAGAACTTTGCCGCCCAGGTGTCCGCATTTCTTTTCGGAAGCCAGTTGGTCCTCGAAGTGAACGCCGGAAGCGCCGGCTTCGATCATGCTTTTCATTAATTCGAAAGCATGAACGGGTCCGCCGAAGCCAGCTTCAGCATCAGCCATGATGGGGACAAACCAGTTGCGGTCGGTTTTGCCTTCGGCCGAATCAATCTGGTCGGCGCGTGTGAGCGCACTGTTCAAACGCTTTACCAGTTCAGGCACGCTATTGGATGGATAAAGACTTTGATCGGGATAAGTTTGTTTGGAAGTGTTTGCGTCAGCAGCAACTTGCCAGCCGCTCAAATAGATCGACTTCAATCCGGCCCGCACCATTTGCACGGCTTGCGAACCGTTCATGGCTCCAAGCGCAACGATGTGCGGCTCGTGGTTCAACAAATTCCAGAAATGACGAGCGCCGACTTTGGCAAGCGTGTGTTCGATATTGATGGACGGACGCAGTTTCACAACATCCAGAGCAGAGTAGTTTCGCTGTACGCCTTGCCAGCGGGGGTCTGTCAGCCAGGCATCGTTAAGTTTCAGGGCTTGCTCTGCTTTGGATTGTTGCATGTCGGTTTCCTCTCGGGGTGTGGGGAGTGATGAAGGTTGTTTAGAATCCGATAGGTGAACGGATAAAAACGGGCGCGGGCAACGCGCCGGCTACGGCTATTTCAGGTATTGGTAGGCAGGAATGGTCAGGAAGTCGGTGAATTCTTTGTTCAAAACCAGATCGTCGAGAATCTTCTCTGCATCGGCATAACGGTTGTCTTGATTGCCTGCCAGTTTTGGCAATATCTCATTTTTGAGTTCGCGATAAAGAGTTTCGGTCACTACATTGCCGTCGTCCATCTTTACGCCGGAAAAAATCCACTGCCAGAGTTGAGCTCTGGAAATTTCAGCTGTGGCCGCGTCTTCCATCAAATTGTGGATGCCGGCAGCACCGACGCCACGCAACCAGGATTCGATGTATTGCAGTCCGACATCGATATTATTGGCGACGCCTTGGCGAGTTACTTTGCCGCCTTCAATTTTGGTGTTCAGCAATTCTTCGGCAGTCGTTTTGAAATCAGATCTCATCACATGCTTTTGATTCATCCTGTCGCCCAGAACGTCATCGAATACGGTGCGGGCAATCGCTACCAGATCCGGGTGAGCCACCCAGGTGCCGTCAAACCCGTCACCGGCTTCACGGGTTTTGTCTTCGGTGACTTTGGCGAAGGCTTGGGCATTGACCTCGGCATCTTTTCGGCTCGGGATAAATGCGGCCATTCCGCCAATCGCGTGAGCGCCGCGTTTGTGGCAGGTTTTTACCAGCAATTGAGCATAGGCGCGCATAAAGGGAACGGCCATGGTCACTTGGGCGCGATCCGGTAAAACGAATTCTTTGTGCTCTCTGGTTTTCTTGATCAAACTGAACATGTAGTCCCAGCGTCCGGCATTCAGAGCGGCTGCGTGCTCTTTCAGCTCAAAAAGGATTTCTTCCATTTCGAAGGCTGCCAGAATTGTTTCTATAAGCACGGTGGCGCGGATGATACCGCGAGGGATTTTCAGATAGTCCTGTGCATAATTGAAGACGTCATTCCACAAGCGGGCCTCCAGGTGGCTTTCCAACTTGGGAAGGTAGAAATAGGGGCCGCTGCCTCTCTTGATCAATTCTTCTGCGTTGTGGAAAAAATAGAGACCGAAGTCGAAGAGAGATGCCGAGCATGCTTTGCCGTCGATTTCGAAATGCTCTTCCAGTAAATGCCAGCCCCGGGGGCGAACTACCAGTGTGGCGGTATGCTCATTGAGTTGATAATGCTTGCCCTCGGGACTGCGGAAGGAAAGCTTTTTCGTCACCGCTTCAGTCAAATTGATCTGCCCGTCTATGATGTTTTCCCAGGTCGGTGAAAGGGCATCTTCAAAGTCGGCCATGAAGACCTTGGCTCCTGAGTTGAGCGCATTGATCATCATTTTGCGTTCGACAGGTCCGGTAATTTCCACGCGACGGTCGCGCAAATCTAAAGCGCACGGGCCCACCTGCCATTCACTGTTGCGAATCTTTTCTGTCTCGGGCAGAAATTTCGGCAGAAGACCGCTGTTGATCGACTTCTGCCGTTCTGCCCTCATCCTTAGAAGCTCTTCTCGCCTGCCGTTAAAGCGCTCATGGAGCGTGGCGAGAAACTTTTTTGCTTCCGGGCTGAGGATTTTGTCTGTAGCTTCTGTCGATACGCCTTTGACCTTGATGTTTTCCATGATTACTGCCATTTTTTTCATCCTATCTAATGCGAAACCTGGTGCGAGACCCGGTGCGACTTGGCTGTCTGCAATCTTTTAAATAGATGAAACAGGCATTGCCGATCGACTGTGTATATATTGATATATTGATCGAAAAGAATCAATACATCATTTAGTTAATTTCCACTTTTGACTGCCGCTGCTCAATTGCCCGGGAAACTTAAAAGCCTGTGACCCGCCTTATTTGCCAACAAATATTGGCGATTACTTGATAGAATCAGTTGATATATTGATAAGTACAGATCAATACGTATTTGAGTCTTGTTGATAAGGGGGTGTTCCATGGTCGAGTCGGCTGTGATCAAAAGCGGTCTGGACGGCGTAGTCGTCGCCGAAACCGCGATTTCAGAAGTCGAAGGCCAGCGCGGCCGGCTGATTATCAAGGGTTTTGACGCTGAGGACCTGGGGTTTTCATCCACCTTTGAAGAGACCTGCGCCCTGCTCTGGTCGTCCAAGGAGAATGGAGCCGAGCTGAGCAAACTGTTCGGACAGGCTAGAGTCGAAGCTTACGAGATGAGCAAGGACGTTTTACCAGCCCTTTTGCGTCAACATCCTATGGACTCTCTGCGCACAGCGACCAGCCTGCTTGTGAGCGGCATCCAGGTCGACAGCCAAGAATATGCGCGCATCACTGCCGCCGTAGGCGTTTTTGCCGCGAATATCTCGCGCTTGAGTCGTGGTTTGAAGCTACTGGCACCGGACCCGAAACTCAGTCATTCTGCCGATTATTTGAGAATGATCACAGATGAGACTGCTTCCAAAGCCGAAGTTGCGGCTATGGACACTTATTTGACGACCGTCTCCGACCACGGTATGAACGCTTCCACTTTTACCGCCAGAGTGGTTGCTTCCACGGAGTCGGATAACGTCAGCTGCATCGTTGCCGCCATAGGCGCCCTCAAAGGACCGCTGCACGGCGGCGCGCCGGGCCCGGTTTTGGACATGCTCAGCGAAATCGGCAGTCCTGAAAACGCCGAAAAGTGGATCAATGCTCAGCTTGACAGTCACAAGCGCATCATGGGCATGGGACACCGCATATATACGGTACGCGATCCCAGAGCGGCAATCTTCGAGCAGGCGATAAGAAAGCTGGAAGAGGCCGGACTGAAGGGCTCCCGCCTCCCACTGGCCAGAGCCGTAGAAAGTACAGCAGAGCGTATCCTGGCTCAACGTCATCCGGAAAAACCGCTCAAAGCAAACGTTGAATTCTATACCGCGGTATTGCTCGATTCGCTCAAGCTGCCCAGCAATATCTTCTCGTCTACTTTTGCAGTCGGCAGAGCCGCCGGTTGGTTCGCTCACATTGCCGAACAGCGTGCATTGGGCAGACTGATCAGACCGGCATCCAAATACACTGGCTCATACCCCAGGTAGACCCAAGGTGGAAGAAATAGAAGGTCCAGATCCCGAAGACAAACTGCTTTCCGGCAGTCAGGCCGCTGAGTTTCTAGGCGTCAAATCAGCAACCCTGTACGCTTATGCCAGCCGTGGCATGATCGAAAGTCAGCCTGCCAAAAACGCCAGAGAGCGATCGTATCGCTTGAGCGATCTGATCAGACTGAGGCAGTCGTCGCGCGGTTTTAAATCTGCCAAAGATCAAGAACCGGCCGTCTGGACCGGACCTGTTATTAAGTCGGCGATCACAGAAATTCGCGAAGACGGACATTATTATCGCGGGCAAAGCGCGCTGGAATTGGCACGCGGCGACAAGTCATTTGAGTCGGTCGTCGATCTTTTGTGGGAGACAGGGGCCACGCAAACCAATCAATGGAAGCGCATGAAACCGCTGCCCTTGCCTAAAGAGTTGCGCTTGCTTGCCTCGAAGGATGCGGACTTTCTTGATTTATTGAAGTTGATGCTGGTGACGGCTGAGATGAGCGATCCTGTATCGCGCAAATTGCTGGCTTCGGACATTTTTGAAACGGCTAGGCGTTTGATCGTGACTATGTCGACGAATCTGGGGCTGCCGACCAAGCGCGACAAATACATATCCGATGGACCTTTTCCTATCGCCCAGACCTTGCTGCACGCTTTAACCGGCAATAAGGCTCGCGAAAAAGCGCAAGCGATTAATTCCGCGCTTGTCCTTTGCGCCGACCATGAATTGAATGCATCGGCACTGGCGGCAAGGATTGCGGCCTCTTGCGATGCATCACTCTATTCTTGCGTCGAGTCCGCTTTAGGTGCATTTAGCGGCAGCTTGCACGGTTCTGCCAGTCGTCGAGCCGAAGACATTGTCACCACATCGCTCAAGTTCAAAGCGGCGACTGCCTGGCTCAAAGACTATCTTCGCCAGTTTGAGTCAATTCCCGGATTTGGCACCGATCTTTATGCTGAGGGCGACCCGCGCGCAAAACATTTGATTTCTTGCGCGCAAGCGGTTTCCAGCAAAAATACTCATTTGAAACGCTTACTTGAAATTGTTGATTGCGTGCGCGATCAGCTGGGATT